>NZ_CP039456.1:600000-952500 GCF_006974145.1 Changchengzhania lutea
TGCAAAGACATTTCTGGAGTGATTACAAAAATAGCAGCTATGGCAATTAATAAGCCGTTTCCAAAAAAAGAAGATGCCGTATCACTTTCTGAAGAGCAACAACAAAAATGGTTAGGAGCCTATCAATTTGATAATGTCGTGCGTTACGTTACCTTAACAGATGGGCAGTTGTATAGCCAAAGAGAAGGCAGTACCAATTTAGAGATTTATCCCATGAGCCCAAATACTTTTATTTTTGAAAATGGTACGACATCGTACACGTTTTCTATGAAAGACGGTAAAAAACAGGCTTTGTTTAAAGGCTCAGGACAAGAGGTGATAGGTGTAGAAATAGACAAAGCCGCACCCGAGCCAAAAAAAGAAATCACCCTATCCCCTGACGCCTTAGTGCAGTATATAGGCAAATTCGAGTTGCAACCGGGGTTTATAATAACAGTAACGACAAATGATGGCAGATTATTTGCACAGGCCACGGGGCAGCCACAATTTGAATTATTTGCAGAAGATGAAGATACATTTTTTTTAAAGGTAGTCCCTGCTAGCGTAGACTTTAATAAAGATAATGAAGGCAATATTGAAAGTTTAACCCTTCATCAAAACGGTCAACACATGGAAGGTAAAAAGATTGAGTAATCCATTTCAAACTTAGATTTTAAAACCACCTACAAAGTAAGGTGGTTTTTTATTGTTCTGGTCAGAATAATTTTATAGCTTCGTCTAAGCGCATCTCTAATTTCCTATATTTATTATCAATCAAACTATGAAAATTATTTCCACAAACATAGCAGAACCCACTAAAATAAGGTTTAATGGGAAAGAGGTGCTCACAGGAATTTATAAAACCCCCACCACAAACCCCATTTTTTTAGGGCATGAATTAGTAAAAGGTGATGAAGTTTCCGATAGAAAACACCACGGTGGTATCTTTAAAGCCTGTTATTTGTTTTCAGCAGATTACTATGCGTATTGGAAAAATCTTTATCCCAATTTAGATTGGAATTGGGGTATGTTAGGTGAAAATATTACTGTTTCCGGTTTAGATGAAACCCAATTGCGCATTGGCGATATTTACAAAGTAGGTCATGCACTCGTTCAAATCACCCAACCGCGAGAACCTTGTTTTAAGTTTGGGGTGAAGTTTGGTAACCAAGGTGTACTTCAACAATTTATAGAGCACGGGCATCCAGGAACGTATGTTCGCGTTTTAGAAGAAGGCCTTGTAGCTGTTGGTGACACTTTTGAATTAGTAGAGCAAGCCAAAAATTCCTTAACCACAGCTGCATTTTTCGAAATGTTATATGCCAAGGATAAAAATCAAGACCATTTATCATTAGCCCTTAAAAACGACGCCTTGCCCTTAAAAAAGCGCGAAAAATTAGCCACTTTTAAAAAGAATGATTGATTTAGGATACATTATCTTTGTGCCAAATTATACTGCATGTCGTTTAAAGATTTAAAACTAAATAGACCCCTATTAAGAGCTATTGCCGAAACAGGTTATGATTCCCCAACGCTTGTTCAGCAAAAAACCATTCCTTTAGTTTTAGATAATAAAGACGTGATTGTTTCTGCACAAACCGGTACAGGAAAAACAGCAGCGTTTGCACTGCCTATTTTACAGGCGTTGTTTGACAAACAAGAAGGTTCTAAACAAGGCAAAAAAATACGGGCCTTAGTGATTAGTCCGACCCGAGAATTGGCCGTTCAAATTTCAGAAAATTTTAAAAATTATAGTAGCTATACTAATTTAAGAACCACTGTCGTTTTTGGTGGAACTTCTATTGAACCCCAAAAAGACATCTTAAAAAAAGGCGTTGATATTTTAATTGCCACGCCAGGGCGTTTGTTGGACTTACACAAACAAGATTTAGTAAATCTAGATTATATTGAAACGCTCGTTTTAGATGAAGCCGATTTGATGTTAGACATGGGTTTTATTGATGATGTGAAGAAAATTGAGCGGCTATGTCCTACTCAAAAACAAACCTTGCTATTTTCGGCAACCATACCTTACAAAGTCGAGCAATTAGCCAATACCATTTTAAAATCCCCTGAACGTATTGAAGTGGCGCCCAATGCATCCACTTCAAAAAACGTCAATCAGCTTTTATATTTCGTACCTAAAAAGAGTAAAATTGAATTGTGCTTGCACCTCCTCAGGAATACGATTAAAGGCAATATTATCATATTTAGACGCACCAAATTTGGTGTTGCTAAATTAGAAAACACCTTAATAAACAACGGGTATAAAGTGGATAGTATCCATGGCGATAAAAGCCAAAATTTAAGACAAGAGGCTTTAAATAATTTTAAAAAGGGAATTAGCAATATTTTAATTGCCACCGATGTTGCTGCACGTGGCATCGATATTAATGATTTAGATGCGGTTGTAAATTTTGATTTACCAAACGTACCGGAAACATATGTACACCGTATTGGGAGAACCGCCAGAGCAGGAAATACCGGTGTAGCCTATTCGCTGTGTTCTGCTGACGAGAAAATATATCTGCAAAGTATTCAGCAATTAATCCAATTACAATTGGATGTTATTGATGAGCACCCTTATCCTTTAGATCCAAAGGCAAAAAAGGAAATACATAAGACCCCAGGAAAAAGCAAACATAAAAAGGGACGTAAGAGTGTAGCTTCTAAAAAGAAGAAAAAACGTTGGTATTAATTGAGGTTATTAGAACATTATATCACTGAAGCATTGACTTTTAAAAACGATATTTTTATAGTTCAAACCGTTTATTAAAGCGATTTTTAAGTAAAATAACCTGTAAACCAATCATTAGTCCAAAAAACACAATTGCATAAGTAAATGTTTTAGAAATTGATATGCTTGGTAAGGCATCAACTATATTTAGATTAGAAAGCCTGCTCAAATCCAAAGACTGAATCCAGCTAGGTGTTTCTGTATTACTTCCGAACAATAACGCATATAGCACTAAAACTATAGTAGCAAAACCAATTAAAAGCCAAGCAGTTTTTGAAATAAGTGGTTTGTAAACCGTTGCATTATCTTCGTTTAATGCCTCAACCTTAGACATTACGGCATCAGTAAAATTAAAAGATGGACGATCCATAGAAGTCTCTTTCATAATTTTTCTCGCAAAGTCATCTAAATATTTATCGCCTTTCTCTTTCATAATTCGCTATTATTTCTGGTTCTAATCGTGTTCTTAAAATACTGGCCAACTTTTTTCTGCTTCTAAATAATTTCACCTTAACATTATTCGCTGTAAGACGCATCACTTTCGAAATCTCTTCTAAAGATTGGTCTTCAAAATAATATAAAGTTAAAAGTATCCCATCTTCACTGGATAACAAATTTAAGCAACTTTTAATGGCTTCATTATATTCATCCTGTTCCATTTTATCTAAGGCGTTGTCTATAGTTTTCACTTCATGTTCAGTAAACTCATTAATGGCAACATCATTAAAGTGCTTTTTATTCTTTTTTAAATTATCTAAACAGGTGTTATAGGCTACTCGATAAATCCAAGTTGAAAACTTTGAATCGCCTTTGAATTTACTCAGCGACTTATATACTTTTACGAACGTGTCCTGAGAAACCTCCTCGGCCTCTTCCCTGTTTTTCAACATCCTAATGGATAACATAAATACCAAGTCCTTATATCTATCAACCAAAACCGCATAGGCATTGGTATCTCCATTTAGAACTAAATCTATATAATGTTGGTCGTTGATGGTCATTTTATGGTTGGACGATAGAGTGTTCCAATTGGTTACAGAAAAATAAAAAATTATAAAATATGTAACCTAAACAAAAAGTTTATCGTCATAGATACAAACAATTAAAAATAATCAATTTAAAACGAACACTTATGGGATCAGAATTAATCATTATACCAATTATATTTGGTGCAATCTTCGGAGTATTTTATCTATACTTCTCAACCAGAAACAAAGAACGTTTAGCACTTATTGAAAAAGGGACTGATGCCAGTATTTTCATGAAAGGCAAAGGGCATACCGCACCCATTTGGAAGGTCTTTATTTTAAATTTGGCATTAGTCCTTATGGGTATTGGTGTGGGTGTTTTTATTGCCACGATTTTAGAAACGTATACCACCATAGGGGAAGCAGCGTATCCAGCTACCATATTTTTAATGGCGGGTATTGGCTTATTTATTGGTTTTAATATGACTAAAAACCTAGATAAAGAATAAATAAATTCATCAATCAAAAAACATAGAAAAGCTTTATTCAAAGTAAGAATACAGCTTTTCTTATTCAACCAAAAAGTCAAAATACGTATCGGGAAACGGCTCCCACCTTAAAGTAAAATGCCACCATTCTTTCGGGTAATTTCTAAAGCCATGTTTTAACATGACCTTTTGCAAAAGCGCTCTATTGGTTTGTTGTTGTTTTGTAATACTTCTATCATTGACCCAGGACACTTCTCCAAAAAAATCATAGGGGCTTCCCATATCAATAGGAGCTCCGGTATTACCGTCAATAAGTGTTAAATCTACCGTACTCCCACGACTATGTCCGGATTTGGTAGCAATATAGCCAGCTTTAAACAAATGTCGTTTATCTATATTAGGATAAAATTCTTGCTTATTAACCGTATCATTCAAATCTCTTGCCCAAAGCATAAAATGGTTTACGGCCCGCTGTGGTCTATAGCCATCGTAAACTTTTAGACATAGGTTATTATCTTGCAATTCCAACTGCACCAATTTTAAGGCCTCAGCAGTTGCCTTTGTTAATATGAGCCGGTTGGCATGGTAGCCTGTTACTTTAGTTCCCAAAAAATTATGAGACGTATTATACCGCAGCTCAACATCTAGATCCGGAATTACCTCTTTTACATACACAAAACCATCTGGTAACTGCCCAAAAACACTTAAATAAAATAACCCAATAAAAAAGGTGATTTTGAATTTCATATCCGCTTCTATTTATGCTAATTTAGAAAAATTAAATTTCAGATTATGACATATCCTTGGCATTTGTACCTCATGGCTATTATTTATATAGTTGCAGGTATATTTCATTTTATAAAACCACAAATTTATTTACGCATCATGCCACGCTATATACCAAATCATAAACTGCTTGTTTATGCCAGTGGTATTTTTGAAATTTTATTGGGTATTACCATTTGTATTCCGGAACTAAAAAACATAGCGTTATATGCAATCATATTAATGCTTGCTGTTTTTCTGTTAGTTCATTTTTATATGTTGTCTAGTGAAAAAGCATCTGCTGGCATTCCAAAATGGTTGCTATGGTTGCGCATCCCCACTCAATTTGTGCTCATGTATTGGGCGTATTCGTATTTGAAATTATAGAATTAACATGCATACGAAACCCGTTAAATTAAATATGAAAGATGCTGATGTGGTATACTATCCTGCATTTTTTAACAATTTAAAAGCGATAGACTATTTCAAGACCTTATATAACACTATTAATTGGAAACAAGACCATATTACACTTTTTGGAAAAACACATCTACAACCTAGGCTTACCGCTTTTTTTGCTGAAAATTTGAATAGCTATTCGTATTCAAATATTGTCATGAAACCAAACCTTTTTACACCAGAATTACTGGAGATTAAAACCACTGTTGAGTCACATTTAAAATTAGAATTCACCAGTTGTTTGGCTAATTTATATCGAGATGGCTCTGATAGCAACGGATGGCATGCTGATAATGAAAAGGAATTAGGATCACAACCCATAATCGCTTCAGTTTCTTTTGGGGCGGAACGGGTATTTCATTTTAAACATAGACATATTAAAGAAGAAAAAAGAAAATTTGTTTTAGGGGATGGCAGTTTATTGTTAATGCGTGGAGATACTCAAAAATACTGGTTGCATCAAGTCTCAAAAACCAGAAAAAATATAGGAAAGCGCATTAATTTAACCTTTAGAATTATTGCATAAAAAAAACCGAGTTCCCTCAAACTCGGTTTCTTTTCAATTTGCTTTATTATTATGATGTAGATTTAGGGTTCCTATAAAAACAACATAACGCAAATATTAATTAATTAATCCATTGAACTAAAAAGTATGTTATTTAGTACCCTCCAAATATATAAATATTCAAGCTCACTTAACGATTAAATACATTATAATTCGATGAAATACACTTAATTTTAACACTTATAGATGAAAATAATCAAATCATCGACGAAATGCGCTTTTGCTTTTTTGAATAATTTTTCATTTTAAATCACAGCTCTTTAAAATTAACAGGGGATTAATAAAAAAATTCTTGAAACCAACTATCCTCGAGGCAGAGCCGTCGGGGGAATTATTTAGATTAAAAGCAATAAAAAAGCATCCCAATGGGATGCTTTTTTCTAACTAACCAACCAAAAATATGAATTACAATTCTAAAGTTTAAAGTAACCACTCAATAAACTTATAATGTTGAATGTAATTATTATCTATAATGCAATCTCCGTGCCAAACTCATTTAATATACAAAATGTTATTTGCTAAAGCATTAAAAAATAATCACGCACAGATATAAATTAAACAAGTCACTCTAGCATTTAAAATATAATTATAGCATATTTGCAACAGGAAACATTAAATACATTTATGAAAAGATTCTTATTAATAGCTAGCCTAATTTCTATAGTAGCATGCAATGATAAACCAAAGGACTTAATTGTTAAAGCTAAGATTTATGGCTTAAAAAAAGGCGTCCTTTATTTAAAAAAGATGGCAGATTCTACGCTTATTACAGTAGATTCTTTAGTGATAAACGGCCAATCTGAGTTTGAGCTAAGTAGCGCTTTAGAATCACCTGAAGTATTTTATCTTTATTTAGACAAAAACAGTCTTGAAAAAAATAGTATTCCGTTTTTTGCAGATCAAGGCATTACAGAAATTAATACGACTTTAAAAACCTTCACTTTTGATGCTCAAATTAAAGGCTCGGAACAGCAAAAAATTTGGGAAGAATATCAATTGATGCAATCTCGGTTTAATGATAGTAACTTAGAATTAATAAAAGCCAACTTTGAGGCACAAAAGGAGGGCGATCCCACATCCGCTTCAACTTATGAAAAGCAATTCAACAGTTTATTAAAGCGAAAATATTTGTATACAGTTAATTTCGCACTAAACCATAAGGATAGCGAGGTCGCTCCTTTTTTAGCTTTAACCGAGATTTATAATGCCCGATTAGATTTATTAGATACCATAAATAACTCCATATCTGAAAAAGTGAAACGTTCTAAATATGGTAAAGCATTACAAACCTTTGTGGATGATATTAGAAAAAATGAAGTAGCAAACTAATCACTTTTATAATTTTATTCATTATTGTCCGATTAAAGAATCAAGACCGCTTTGCTGTTAGAACCAAGAACAAAGACTTGATTGTAACTAAACAAAGACTTGATTGTAACTAATTGATAAACAGTAATCTTTAAATTCTTACCTTTCTAAAAAATAAAATTTTTCAGTAATCGCAAAAAGCAAGCCCCTCTTTTTTTATAAGCCTTGAAAACCCTGTGTTCGCAAAGGTTTTCTTTAAGCTAACTATTTTTAATCGGACAACAATGAATTTTATTAAACAAAAAACCTTTCGTAACGAAAGGTTTTTTGTTTTTTATTGTCTAAAAATTAGAGAGCCGATGGAGGGACTCGAACCCACGACCTGCTGATTACAAATCAGCTGCTCTAGCCAGCTGAGCTACATCGGCGTATTTTAACGGAGGCAAATATAATATTTACTTTAGAAATCCGCTAAAAAAAATTTAATCTAATTTATTGATTTTATCAATTAGCACACGACCTTTAGTCTCCAGCTCATTGTTGATAGATTTAAAATGTGCCTTAGGGTTCTCAACATTCTTAGCATTAACTTTCACTATTAATTCATCAAAAGTTTCAATAGCCTCATCTATAATAGCTTCACTTTTTTTAGTGTCTTTATCTGTGTTGGCATATTCCCACACATATACTGCTTCAATAATATCACCTAAAACATAATTTATGTCTTTTTTAAGGTCTCTAACATTTGCCATAATTTCAATTTTAATTTAACTGCAAAAATAAGCAATTAAATCAAATAATAAGGAGTCACATTAATTAAGAATATGAAGTGGTTTAAACTTTTTTGATTGAAGCGAAAAATAGCTATTTTTTATTCATTTTAAAGACTTTTTTGCACTTCATAGCAGGGCTACGAAGTAATAAAAAGGCGAAAAAGGGATGAAAAGGAGCCTTTTGCAGCCAATTGAAAAGAGTTTAAACCACTTCTATATTTTTATTTTTAGAACCGTAACGCTCTGGTTTTAAAACTATTCTACACATAAACCTCTAGTAGTGTAGCGTTCTCAGTACCAATTTCAAATTGCGAAATTGAAGCTGGGAGTAATACGGTCTCGCCTTTCGATAGAGATACTGAAACTGTATTAGCTGTAATGGTTGCACTGCCTTCTACGCAGATATAAATAAGAAAAGTATCTCGGCTATTTATTTTTTTTGCGGTTTCATTAAGTTTTAAATAACTGGTTGTAAAATAAGGACAGCTCACCATTTGGTTACTTTTGTTTTGCTCTTTCTCATAGCTTACACGAAAATCATCTTTCATATCAAAATCTATCGCATCAATCGCTAAATCATTATGTAGTTCCCGTTCATTGCCATCATCATCAACGCGATCCCAATCATAAACGCGATACGTAACATCACTGGTTTGTTGAATTTCTGCCAACATCACACCAGCACCAATGGCATGTACCCTACCCACTTCAATAAAATAAGTATCACCAGTTTTTACTTTATCAAAGTTTAAAATTTTGGTAAGTGACTTATTATTTAAATGTTCCAAATAACTTTCTGGAGTCACTTTTTGATTAAACCCTACAATTAAATTAGCATCTTTGTCTGCCTGCATCACATACCACATTTCAGTTTTACCAAACGAATTATGGCGTTCTGCCGCTAATTGGTCGTTAGGATGGAGCTGAATAGACAAATCTTCCTTTGCATCGATAAACTTTATTAATAACGGAAATTTATTTTTGAAAATGCGGTAGTTCTGATTACCAAGTAGATCCTCTTTGTAGGTGTTTAATAAATCTTTCAAGGACTGCCCTTTTAATGAGCCATTACTTACAATGGATGTATCACCCTCTACATCACTAATCTCCCAGCTCTCACCAATATTAGGTAGATTACTTGTTTTGTTTAAAAGTGTTTTTAGTTTTTGTCCTCCCCAAATCTTATCTTTTAAAATGGGTTCAAACTTTATGGGATATAATAGATCGCTCATAGTTATTTACCTGAATAAGTTACAAAATTACGCGGTGTTTCATACAAGGTCACTTCCAAATCCAAATTGGAAGCCAAACGTTTTTTAAGTTTGTTGAAAATAACCACCACAATATTCTCAGCTGTAGGATTTAAATCTTTAAACTCGGGCACTTCTATATTTAAATTTTTATGATCAAAGGCATCTTCGACTTCCACCTTGATCATATCCTTTAAATCTTTAATGTCTATAACATAACCCGTTTCAGTATCAATATCACCAGTAACACTGACAATAAGTTCGTAGTTGTGCCCGTGAAAATTTGGGTTATTGCATTTTCCAAAAATCAAATCGTTCTTCTCATCAGTCCAATCTTTTCGATATAACCGATGCGCCGCGTTAAAATGTGCTTTTCTACTAACCGTTACTTTCATTCTGAGCTATATTTATATGTTTGTAGAATTTATTGAAAATGACTTTAAACCAAGCGGTATAAGCTTCTGGATGTAAAGACATATCCACTTTTACAGCTTCTAAAGGCATCCATTTCCAATTGGCAACTTCCAACGGATTTACTGTTGGCTCGTCGTTATAAGTTCCTAATAAAACATGATCGTATTCATGCTCGGTTAGCCCATTATCAAACGGTGCTTTATAAATAAAGGATATAGATTCTTGCAGTTCTGCCACAAATCCCATTTCTTCTTGCAAGCGTCGTTTTCCGGCTTCAATATTGCTTTCACCATCACGCTGATGGCTGCAACAGGTATTTGTCCAAAGACTCGGAGAATGGTATTTACTATGCGCACGCTGCTGAAGCATCAACTCGTTGTTATCATTAAAAATAAAAACTGAAAAGGCACGGTGCAATACCGCTTTTTCATGAGCTTCCAATTTGGGCATGAGTCCTATTTGCTCATCATTTTCATTGACAAGGATTACTTTTTCTTCTTTCATATTAAAACAAAAATACCAAGTAAAATTTAAAAAACGGGTCTGTATCCAAAAAATTAAAAACGCCTATATCTGTATAACATAATTGGTGTTATAAATATTATCTTTGCAACCCATTTGCACAAATATTTATGAGTTTTTTAAAGGAAATACAACGTAGAAGAACATTCGGAATTATATCACATCCAGATGCAGGTAAAACCACTTTAACGGAGAAATTATTGTTATTTGGTGGCGCTATTCAAGAAGCAGGTGCCGTAAAAAGTAACAAAATTAAAAAAGGTGCTACCAGTGACTTTATGGAAATTGAGCGCCAACGTGGTATTTCGGTAGCAACGTCTGTTTTAGCTTTTGAATATAATGGTATAAAAATTAATATTTTAGATACTCCTGGGCATAAGGATTTTGCTGAAGACACCTTTAGAACCCTTACCGCTGTAGATAGTGTGATTGTGGTTATAGATGTCGCAAAAGGTGTTGAAGAGCAAACTGAAAAACTTGTGGAAGTTTGTCGCATGCGTAACATCCCTATGATTGTATTCATTAACAAAATGGATAGAGAAGGAAAAGACGCCTTCGATTTGTTAGATGAAATTGAACAAAAATTGGGGTTAAAAGTAGTGCCATTAAGTTTTCCTATTGGGATGGGTTACGACTTTAAGGGTATTTATAATTTATGGGAGAAGAATGTAAATCTCTTTAGTGGTGATAGCCGAAAGGATATAGAAGAAACGATTGAGGTTTCCGATTTGTCTTCTCCAAAGTTGGACGAACTAGTTGGTGAAAAAGCAGCTGATACTTTGCGAGAAGAAATTGAACTCGTTACTGGTATCTATCCGAAATTTGATAAGGAAGCGTATTTAAGTGGCTCACAACAACCGGTATTTTTCGGTTCGGCCTTGAATAATTTTGGGGTTAGGGAATTGTTGGATTGTTTTGTAGACATAGCACCTAAACCTCGACCTAAGCAAAGTGAAGAACGTTTAGTGAAGCCCGATGAAAATAAATTTAGTGGTTTTGTGTTTAAAATTCATGCCAATATGGATCCGAATCATCGGGATCGATTGGCCTTTATTAAAATTGTATCTGGGATCTTTGAAAGAAACAAGCCCTATCTCCACGTGAGACATAATAAAAAACTAAAGTTTTCGAGTCCTAATGCTTTTTTTGCAGAAAAAAAAGAAATTGTCGACACCTCTTACCCAGGTGATATTGTAGGCCTACATGATACCGGAAATTTCAAAATTGGAGATACACTTACTGAAGGTGAAATTATTAATTACAAGGGAGTTCCTAGTTTTTCACCAGAACATTTTAGATATATAAACAATGCCGATCCTTTAAAATCAAAGCAATTGTTTAAAGGTATTGATCAATTAATGGACGAAGGCGTCGCTCAATTATTCACCTTAGAATTAAATGGAAGAAAAGTAATAGGTACGGTGGGAGCTTTACAGTACGAGGTCATCCAATACCGATTGGAACATGAATATGGTGCTAAGTGTACCTATGAAAATTTGAATGTTTTTAAAGCCTGTTGGGTAGATCCGAAGGGGTCAAAGACCGATGAGTATAAAGAATTTGTAAGAGTAAAACAACGATTTTTAGCTAAGGATAAACAAAACCAATTAGTATTTTTAGCTGATTCTCCTTTTTCATTACAAATGACCCAACAGAAATATCCAAATATTAAATTCCATTTTACTTCAGAATTCGATTAATTAGATGCTGTTCGTCGATGTTTATTGTACGCGTCATCCAATTATCGTTTTTATTTAAACTTTAAACAAATAAATTATAACTACAACGTTGTAGTTAGTTACATTTATTGCATAATCATAATCCCAAATAATGATTAACCTATGGAAACAAAAGCCAACGTTTACAGTAACGAGGAGATTACGGTCACATTTGAACCTCGTATATGCATACATGCAGAAAAATGTGCTAGTGAATTATCAGAGGTCTTTAGACTGTCTATAATTCCTTGGATTGATTTGGATGCCACCGAAACCAACAAGATTGTTAAACAAATTAATCGTTGTCCTTCTGGTGCTTTAAAGTATAAGCGTCATGAGAAAAAACAAGCTTCATAATTCATATTCAATTAAGTGTTGATTAGAAAAAAAGCCCTATGAATTTAAATTCATAGGGCTTTTTTAATGTTATGCTTGACCAGTTGGCCCAAAGTTTAGAGGTATTGGTGGCTGCTCATAATCTTTAATTTCACCATGCGCATTTTCAAATCTATTTATATTCTCACCCAGCGCTTTTAACAAACGTTTAGCGTGCTGAGGCGTTAATATAATTCTTGATTTTACCTTGCTTTTTGGAATCCCTGGCATAATACTCACAAAATCCACTACAAACTCAGAGACTGAATGATTGATTATTGCTAGGTTAGAATAAATACCTTCTGCTACAGCTTCATCCAATTCAATATTAATTTGTCCTTGTTTGGGTTGCTCTTTTTCGTTTGCCATAATTTTAATTTTAAATATAAAAAGCCTTCAAGTTACTAACATGAAGGCTTTTATTTTTATGAGATGCTTCGACTACGCTCAGCATAAATTCGACTTACAAGTTTCACTTCCCCTTCGGCTCATGAAACTTGGATCTCATTTAATTATAATTTAATTCTTGTTTTACCTGCATCATTTCGTCAAACTCTTCTTTAGACCCAACGATGATATCTGTATAACTACGCATACCTGTTCCTGCTGGAATTCTATGTCCAACAATGACATTCTCTTTCAAGCCTTCTAAAGTATCTACTTTACCTGCAACCGCAGCTTCATTAAGTACTTTAGTTGTTTCTTGGAAGGATGCTGCAGAAATAAATGATTTCGTTTGAAGTGACGCTCTAGTAATACCTTGAAGAATTGGTGTCGCTGTTGCAGACTTCGCATCTCTTGCTACCACTAGCTGCTTATCTTCTCGTCTTAAAATAGAATTCTCATCTCTTAAATCGCGAGGTGAGATTATTTGTCCTTGTTTAAGATTTGCAGAATCTCCAGCATCTTCAATCACTTTCATTCCAAAAATGGCATCATTTTCTAAAATAAAATCAGCTTTATGTGCCAATTGATCTTCTAAGAAAATAGTATCACCAGAATCAATAATACGCACTTTACGCATCATTTGTCTTACAACAACCTCAAAGTGCTTATCATTAATTTTCACACCTTGTAAACGATATACTTCTTGTACTTCATTTACTAAATATTGCTGCACCGCTGAAGGGCCTTTAATATTTAAGATATCGTTTGGTGTAATAGACCCATCAGATAAAGGCATACCTGCTTTTACATAATCATTTTCTTGTACAAGAATTTGATTAGATAATTTTACTAAGTATTTCTTAATATCACCTAGTTTAGATTCTACAATAATCTCACGATTACCACGCTTGATTTTTCCGAAAGAAACCACACCATCAATAGCACTAACAACTGCTGGATTAGAAGGGTTACGTGCTTCAAACAACTCTGTTACACGTGGTAAACCACCTGTAATATCACCTGCTTTTGCAGATTTACGTGGAATTTTAACTAATATCTTACCAACATTAATTTTCTCCCCATCGTCAATCATTAAATGCGCCCCTACTGGTAGGTTATACGAACGAATCGTTCCACCTTTTCCATCTTCAATATGAAGTGTTGGAATCAGCTTTTTGTTTCTTGATTCAGAAATTACTTTCTCTTGGAAACCTGTTTGCTCATCAATTTCTACTTGATAGGTAATCCCTTGTTCGATGTTTTCATATTTAACTTGACCAGCAAATTCTGAAATAATAACACCATTGTATGGATCCCATGAACAAACCACATCACCTTTACTTAACTTATCCCCACTATTAATAAATATAGAGGAACCGTAAGGAATATTATTAGTACTTAATAAAATACCTGTTTTCTTATCTGTTAATTTAAGTTCAGAAGTTCTAGAAATAACAATATCAATGTCATTTCCTTCATTATCTTTTCCTTTAACTGTTTTTAGATCTTCAATTTCAGCGATACCGTCAAACTTAACAGCCAATTTATTTTCTTCTGAAATGTTACCTGCAATACCTCCCACGTGGAATGTACGTAACGTTAACTGCGTTCCAGGTTCTCCAATAGATTGAGCAGCAACTACACCTACCGCTTCTCCACGTTGTACCATTTTACCTGTGGCCAAGTTACGTCCGTAACATTTTGCACAAATACCTTGTAAGGCTTCACAACTTAAAGCTGAACGTACTTCGACGGCATCAACTGGAGATGCTTCAATAGCTTTTGCTATAGGATCTTCAATTAACTCACCAGCAGCTACTAACAACTCATCTGTTAAAGGATTATAAACATCATTTAAAGATACACGACCAACGATTCTTTCTTCCAAAGTTTCAACAACTTCATCATTTTTCTTCAATGGTTCGACTTCCACACCTCTTAGAGTGCCACAATCTTCTGTGTTAATTATCACATCTTGAGAAACATCTACTAAACGTCTTGTTAAGTAACCTGCATCTGCCGTTTTAAGAGCCGTATCTGCAAGTCCTTTACGTGCACCGTGTGTAGAGATAAAGTATTCTAAAATTGAAAGCCCTTCCTTAAAGTTAGAAAGAATTGGATTTTCAATAATTTCACCACCTCCAGCATTTGATTTTTTCGGTTTTGCCATTAATCCACGCATACCTGTTAGCTGACGAATCTGTTCTTTAGATCCACGTGCTCCAGAATCAAGCATCATAAACACCGAGTTAAATCCTTGTTGATCTTCGCGAATACGCTTCATAGACAATTCTGTCAATTCAGCATTTGTAGACGTCCAGATATCAATAACTTGGTTGTAACGTTCGTTATTGGTAATAAGTCCCATATTATAGTTACCCATAATACCATCAACTAAGCCATTGGCTTTATCAATCATACCTTGCTTTTCTGGCGGAATGATAATATCACCTAAACTGAATGACAAGCCACCTTGGAAAGCGAACTTAAACCCTAAAGTCCTAATTTCATCTAAGAAATCAGCCGTTTCTGGCACTGATGTAAACTTAAGAATGCTACCAATAATATCCCTTAATGACTTTTTAGTCAATACTTCATTAATATATCCTGCTGCTTCTGGAACTTTTTGATTAAATAATACACGACCTACAGTCGTTTCAATAATCATTGGTTCTAGTTTACCATCAGCATTAATATCAAGTGTTCTTACTTTAATACCCGCATTCAAATCTACTTTCTTCTCATTGAAAGCAATCTCAACTTCTTCTGGTGCATAAAACGTAAGGCCTTCTCCCAATACTTTAACTTCTGGTGTAGACTTACGCAGTTTGGTCATATAATACAGACCAAGTACCATATCTTGAGAAGGTACCGTTACTGGCGAACCATTAGCTGGATTCAAAATATTATGTGATGCCAACATTAATAATTGACACTCAAGAATAGCTTCTGGACCTAGTGGTAAATGTACCGCCATTTGGTCACCATCAAAATCGGCGTTAAAAGCCGTACACACTAATGGGTGTAATTGAATCGCTTTCCCCTCAATTAATTTTGGTTGGAATGCTTGGATACCCAAACGGTGTAATGTAGGCGCACGGTTTAGTAATACAGGATGTCCTTTAAGAACATTCTCTAAAATATCCCAAACTACAGGCTCTCTTTTATCTATAATTTTCTTTGCAGATTTTACAGTTTTTACAATCCCTCTTTCAATTAGTTTTCTAATTACGAAAGGCTTGTACAGTTCCGCTGCCATGTTTTTAGGCAATCCACATTCGAATAATCTTAATTCTGGTCCAACAACAATTACAGAACGTGCAGAATAATCAACACGCTTACCCAATAAGTTTTGACGGAAACGGCCTTGCTTACCTTTAAGTGAATCTGAAAGTGATTTTAATGGTCTGTTAGAATCGGTTTTTACAGCAGATGATTTACGTGTGTTATCAAATAATGAATCTACTGACTCTTGTAACATACGTTTTTCATTACGTAAAATAACTTCTGGCGCTTTAATCTCAACCAATCGTTTTAAACGGTTGTTACGGATAATAACCCTTCTGTATAAATCATTCAAATCTGACGTTGCAAAACGCCCACCATCTAACGGCACTAACGGACGCAATTCTGGTGGAATGATTGGAATAACCTTCATAATCATCCATTCTGGACGATTTTCTCTGTTCTTATTAGAATCACGTAAGGCACCAACAACTTGCAAACGTTTTAAAGCTTCTGTTTTACGTTGTTTAGACGTTTCAGTATTGGCTTTATGACGCAACTCATATGATAGTGCTTCTAAATCTATTCTAGATAATAATTCGATTAAACACTCTGCTCCCATTTTCGCAAGGAACTTGTTTGGATCTGTATCATCTAAGTATTGATTATCTTGAGGAAGCGCTTCTAAAATATTTAAATATTCTTCTTCAGTAAGGAAGTCCATTTTTTGCAATGGCTCACCTTCTTCATTTTTAGCATTACCTGGTTGAATAACTACGTAGCGTTCGTAGTAAATAATCATATCTAATTTCTTAGATGGTAAGCCCAATAAGTAACCTATTTTGTTCGGTAAAGAACGGAAATACCAAATGTGTGCCACAGGAACCACCAAATTGATGTGCCCTACTCTATCACGACGTACTTTCTTCTCTGTAACTTCTACACCACAACGGTCACATACAATACCCTTATAACGAATACGTTTGTATTTACCACAGGCACATTCGTAATCCTTTACAGGACCAAAAATACGCTCACAGAACAAACCATCACGCTCCGGTTTGTGCGTTCGATAATTGATAGTTTCTGGTTTTAAAACCTCACCTCTAGACTCTGCTAAAATAGATTCTGGTGATGCTAAACCAATAGAGATTTTATTAAACCGCTTTACTGTATTCTTGTCTTGTTTTCTTGCCATTTTCTTAAGTTTTCAGTCTCAGTCTCAGTATTCAGTATCTGGCATAAACTGCCAACTGGATACTGTAACTGCTAACTATATTTTACTCCTCTAATCTGATATCCAAACCTAAACCTTTCAATTCGTGCATAAGTACGTTGAACGATTCTGGTAACCCTGGATCTGGCATGGGTTCGCCTTTTACGATTGCTTCGTAAGTTTTGGCTCTACCTATAACATCATCAGATTTTACAGTTAAAATTTCTCGTAAGGTACTTGATGCGCCGTACGCTTCAAGTGCCCAAACTTCCATCTCACCAAAACGCTGACCACCAAATTGTGCTTTACCACCAAGAGGTTGTTGAGTAATTAATGAGTAAGGTCCAATAGAACGCGCGTGCATTTTATCGTCTACCATATGTCCTAGTTTCAACATATAGATCACACCAACAGTTGCTGGCTGATCGAAACGCTGACCTGTTCCTCCATCGTATAAATACGTATGCCCGTATCTTGGAATTCCAGCTTCATCTGTAAATTCGTTAATTTGATCTATTGTTGCACCATCAAAGATTGGTGTGGCGTATTTGCGATCTAATTTTTGACCAGCCCATCCAAGAACCGTTTCATAAATCTGACCAATATTCATACGTGATGGTACACCAAGTGGATTCAATACAATATCAACAGGTGTTCCATCTTCTAAGAATGGCATATCTTCTTGACGAACGATACGAGCCACAATACCTTTGTTACCGTGGCGTCCTGCCATTTTATCTCCAACTTTAAGTTTACGCTTTTTAGCAATATAAACTTTAGCTAATTTGATGATACCTGCCGGTAACTCATCACCTACAGAAATAGTGAACTTCTCACGACGTAAAGACCCTTGAAGATCGTTTTCCTTAATTTTGTAGTTGTGAATCAAATCGGCTACTAATTTGTTCGTATGATCATCTGTTGTCCATTTTCCAGACACTAAATGCGCATAATCATCAACAGCATTTAACATTTTAAGTGTGAATTTTTTACCTTTTGGTAATACTTCCTCACCTAAATCATTAAAAATACCTTGAGCCGTTTTACCATTTACAATAGCGAAAAGTTTTTCGATTAAAACATCCTGTAAATCATCAAACTTTCTATCGTATTGTGCTTCAAGCGCTAAAATATCATCTTTATCCTGAGCTCTTTTACGTTTGTCTTTTACCGCTCTAGCGAATAATTTCTTCTCAATTACAACACCATTTAATGAAGGTGATGCTTTTAAGGATGCATCTTTTACATCACCAGCTTTATCACCAAAAATCGCACGTAATAACTTTTCTTCAGGTGTTGGATCGGATTCTCCTTTAGGTGTGATTTTACCAATTAGGATATCGCCAGGTTTAACCTCGGCACCAACGCGAATCATTCCGTTTTCATCTAAATCTTTAGTCGCTTCTTCAGAAACGTTAGGAATGTCATTAGTCAACTCTTCGTTTCCTAACTTTGTATCTCTAACTTCTAAAGAATACTCATCAATATGAATCGATGTGAAAATATCTTCACGAACCACTTTTTCAGAAATCACAATCGCATCCTCAAAGTTATACCCTTTCCAAGGCATAAAGGCCACTTTCATATTTCTACCTAAAGCAAGCTCGCCTTTTTGAGTCGCATACCCCTCACATAAAACTTGACCTTTAGTTACCTTATTACCTTTAACCACGATTGGTTTAAGGTTAATAGAAGTGCCTTGGTTTGTTTTTCTGAATTTCACTAATTGATAGGTTTTAATATCGCTATCAAAACTTACTTTAGCTTCATCCTCAGTACGAGCATATTTTATTTTAATCTCATTGGCATCAACATACAGCACTTCTCCATCACCTTCAGCATTTATCAACACACGCGAATCTGAAGCTACTTGACGTTCAAGACCTGTTCCTACAATTGGTGCATCAACTCTTAATAACGGCACTGCTTGACGCATCATGTTAGATCCCATCAAGGCTCTATTTGCATCATCATGTTCTAAGAACGGAATTAAAGATGCAGATATAGATGAAATTTGATTTGGTGCAACATCTGTATAATGTAATCCAACAGGATCAATTACAGGGAAATCGCCTTCCATTCTTGCAATAACCTTGTCATGCAGAATCTTACCGTTTTCATCAACCTTAACTGTAGCTTGCGCAATCAGTTTATCTTGCTCTTCTTCAGCACTTAAATAAATAGGTTCGGTTTTAATATCAACCACCCCATCAGTTACTGGTCTATATGGCGTTTCGATGAAGCCCATAGAGTTCACTTTCGCAAATACTGAAAGTGACGATATTAAACCAATATTTGGTCCCTCTGGCGTTTCAATAGGACATAAACGTCCGTAGTGCGTATAATGTACATCACGAACCTCGAATCCTGCACGCTCTCTAGATAAACCTCCAGGTCCAAGAGCAGACAAACGACGCTTATGCGTAATTTCGGCTAATGGATTGGTTTGATCCATAAACTGTGATAACTGATTGGTACCAAAGAATGAATTAATAACAGAAGATAAGGTCTTTGCATTAATTAAATCTATTGGTGTAAACACCTCGTTATCACGAACGTTCATACGCTCACGAATAGTACGTGCCATCCGCGCTAGACCAACTCCAAACTGTTGAGATAATTGCTCACCAACAGTACGTACACGACGGTTAGATAAGTGATCAATATCATCAATCTCTGCTTTTGAGTTGATAAGCTCGATTAAGTATTTTATAATGGTGATGATATCTTCTTTGGTAAGCACTTGCTTATCCATACCGATATCCAAACCTAATTTCTTGTTCATTCTATAACGACCTACTTCTCCTAAAGAGTAACGTTGGTCACTAAAGAACAACTTATCTATAATACCACGTGCTGTTTCCTCATCTGGCGGCTCAGCATTACGTAATTGTCTATAGATATGTTCAACGGCTTCTTTTTCAGAATTCGTTGGATCTTTTTGAAGGGTATTATGAATAATGGCATAATCCCCTTGCTCAGCACTTTCTTTATGTAATAAGATGGTTTTAACACCAGCTTCAAGAATCTCTTCAACATTTTCTTTATCAAGAACAGTATCACGGTCAAGCACAATTTCATTACGCTCGATAGATACTACCTCGCCTGTATCTTCATCAACAAAATCCTCATGCCATGTGTTTAAAACACGTGCTGCTAATTTTCTTCCTAAGTATTTTTTTAATCCAGATTTTGATACTTTGACCTCTTCGGCTAAATCAAAAATCTCTAAAATATCCTTATCACGCTCAAATCCAATAGCACGGAAAAGTGTCGTAACAGGTAATTTTTTCTTTCTATCAATGTAAGCATACATCACTTGATTGATATCTGTAGCAAACTCTATCCAAGATCCTTTGAATGGTATAACTCTTGCTGAATATAATTTTGTTCCATTGGCATGGAATGATTGACCAAAAAACACACCTGGTGAACGGTGCAATTGAGATACTACAACACGTTCTGCACCATTGATACAAAATGTACCACTTGGCGTCATGTAAGGTATTGTTCCTAAATACACATCTTGAACAATGGTCTCGAAATCCTCATGTTCAGGGTCCGTACAATATAACTTTAACCTTGCTTTTAGCGGAACGCTGTAAGTAAGTCCTCTTTCAATACACTCATCAATAGCATATCTTGGTGGGTCTACAAAGTAATCTAGAAATTCTAAAACGAATTGATTACGTGAATCTGTAATTGGGAAGTTTTCCATGAAGGTATTATACAGACCTTCATCACCTCTTTCTTCAGATTTTGTTTCTAATTGGAAAAAATCCTGGAAGGATTTAATCTGAATATCCAAGAAATCCGGATATTCCGTTCTATTTACAATAGAGGAGAAATTTAATCTTTCAGCTTGTGTTGATAACATCAATGGACGGAATTTTGATTAAAAAAAATAGTGATAGCGTACTTAAATATTATATACGCAAAATGGTTTAGGTCTTGAAGATAACCTCCAGACCTAAACCTTTATGTTGTTTGGTTGTTAAGCTTACTTAAGCTCAACCTCTGCTCCAGCTTCTTCTAATTGCGCTTTTAATGCTTCAGCTTCATCTTTAGAAACTGCTTCTTTAATTGGGCTTGGTGCATCGTCAACTAAACCTTTAGCTTCTTTTAAGCCAAGACCTGTTAATTCTTTTACTAATTTAACAACTGCTAATTTAGAACCACCAGCGGCTTTAAGGATAACATCAAACTCAGTTTGAGCTTCTTCAGCGTCTCCACCAGCAGCAGGGCCAGCAGCAACTGCTACAGCAGCAGCAGCAGGCTCGATACCATACTCATCTTTTAATATAGTAGCTAACTCATTTACTTCTTTTACCGTAAGGTTAACCAATTGTTCTGCGAAATCTTTTAAATCTGCCATTTTTCTATCGTTTTAATAAATTTTTAATAATAATATAATTGTAATAAAGTGCGTACTATTTAAGTATTATCCCTCTTTTTGAGATAATGTTTTTAAGATACCTGAAAGTTTACCACCACTTGATTGAAGTGCTGATATAACGTTTTTAGCAGGAGATTGTAATAAACCAACAATCTCTCCTATCAATTCTTCTTTAGATTTGATATCTACTAACATATCTAATTGCTCATCGCCAATGTAAACCGCTTCTTCAATAAACGCGCCTTTTAATAAAGGTTTGTCTGATTTTTTTCTAAAAGCTTTAATTACCTTAGCTGGAGCATTTCCAGTTTCTGAATACATTACTGAGGTGTTTCCTTTTAAAACTGTTGGAAGGTCTCCGAAATCTCTATCAGAAGCTTCCATAGCTTTTTCAAGCAATGTGTTTTTAACAACCGCTAACTGTACGTTGGCCTTAAAACAAGCGCGACGTAAGTTTGAAGTAGTACCTGCATTTAATCCTGAAATATCTGCTAAATAAATGTTAGCATTATCAGCTAATTGTACAGTTAACTCTTCGATTACTTGTGATTTTTCTTCTCTTGTCATAATAAAAGTCTTTAACTAATTAACCGATTTTAGGATCAACAGCTACACTAGGACTCATTGTAGAAGACATAAATATGCTTTTTACGTAAATACCTTTTGATGCAGTTGGTTTCAGTTTCATTATTGTTGTTAATAATTCATTTGCATTACCTGCAATTTTATCAGCACTAAATGATGCTTTTCCTATAGCAGCGTGAACAATACCCGTTTTATCAACTTTAAAGTCAATTTTACCAGCTTTCACCTCTGTTACGGCTTTTGCAACATCCATAGTCACCGTACCTGTTTTTGGGTTAGGCATTAAACCACGTGGGCCTAATACACGTCCTAAAGGACCTAACTTACCCATTACACTTGGCATGGTAATAATGACATCTACGTCTGTCCAACCACCCTTGATTTTATCAAGGTACTCGTCTAAACCAACGTAATCTGCTCCAGCTTCTTTAGCTTCTGCTTCTTTATCTGGAGTTACTAATGCTAATACTTTCATATCTTTACCAGTACCATGAGGAAGCGATACAACCCCTCTCACCATTTGATTTGCTTTACGTGGATCTACTCCTAAACGTATTGCTAAATCTATTGATGAATCAAATTTAGTATTGGTAACTTCTTTAATCAATGCTGATGCTTCATCAACAGAATAAAGTTTTCCTTTTTCTATTTTTGCTAAAGCCTCTTTTTGCTTTTTTGTTAATCTTGCCATTTTTTAATGTCTTTAATAGATTAATTAGGAAATTTTCCTGTTACGGTTATTCCCATAGATCTCGCTGTACCAGCAACCATTTTCATAGCAGACGCAGTAGTAAATGCATTTAAATCTACCATTTTGTCTTCTGCAATAGTTTTAATCTGATCCCAAGATACTTTAGCTACTTTTTTTCGGTTTGGCTCTCCAGAACCTTTTTTCACCTTGGCTGCTTCTAATAATTGGACTGCTGCCGGAGGCGTTTTGATTACAAAGTCAAATGATTTGTCTTTGTAAACAGATATCACCACTGGTAATACTTTACCTGGCTTATCTTGTGTTCTAGCATTGAATTGCTTACAGAACTCCATGATGTTAACACCTGCAGCTCCTAAAGCGGGTCCAACCGGTGGCGACGGATTCGCAGCACCTCCCCGAACTTGTAACTTAACTACTTTACCTAATTCCTTTGCCATTTTTAATAATTTAATTTGATATGTACTTTATAGGTGGAAGCCCAAGAACACATCATTTATATAGTGTAACACTTATTATACTTTTTCAACTTGCATATAACTTAGCTCTAATGGTGTTTTTCTTCCGAAAATCTTAACCATGACTTCTAGTTTACGCTTCTCTTCGTTTATCTTTTCAATAGTACCATCAAATCCATTAAATGGACCGTCAATAACTTTAACGGTTTCACCTTTGGTAAATGGAATGGCAACATTTGCACTTTCTTCAACAGACAACTCATCAACCTTACCTAACATTCTGTTTACTTCAGACTGCCTTAACGGCACAGGATCTCCTCCTTTTGTTTCACCTAAAAATCCAATAACGTTGGTTACCGATCTAATAATGTGCGGTACTTCACCAGTTAAATTGGCTTGAACCATAATATATCCTGGGAAAAAAACTTTTTCTTTATGTACTTTTTTTCCGTTACGTATTTGGATGACTCTCTCGGTAGGTACTAAAACCTGATCAACATAATCTTGAAGACCTAAACGAGCGATTTCATTCTCAATATATGTCTTAATCTTATTTTCTTGACCACTTACGGCCCGAATAACATACCATTTTTTTTCACTTCCTTCAGACATAAAATCTTCTTTTAACCGTTAATCCATTCAAAGTAAAATGCTATGACCTTGCTGAACACTGTATCTACACCCCAAATTGCTAAAGAGAATATAATGGAAAACACCGCTACCAAAACTGTTAAACTTTGTGCTTCTGCCCATGTAGGCCAACTCACATTATTCTTAAGCTCACCGAAGGATTCTTTTATATAATTTACAATTCCAGCCATTTATAATTATTGTTTTAAAAGGATTAATTTTCCGTTAAGGGTATATTAAATGAGAAATTTAGCCTTTCAGTTTATTGTTTTATGAGAAATTCACTCTACTATGAAGCAAGTTTCTTTTTAAGCACGGGTTGAGAGACTCGAACTCCCGACACCTGGTTTTGGAGACCAGTGCTCTACCAACTGAGCTAAACCCGTAAATATAAGTCAAGGTATTCCGAAATCCCGATGACTATCGGGAGGAATACCTTAGCTTAGTATTTATTTAAACTGTATTAGTCTAATATCTCAGTTACCTGACCAGCACCAACTGTTCTACCACCTTCACGGATAGCGAAACGTAAACCTACGTTCATAGCAATTGGTTGAATCAGCTCAACAGTAATTGTTAAGTTATCTCCAGGCATAACCATTTCAACACCATCAGGAAGCGCAATGTTTCCTGTTACGTCAGTTGTACGAACGTAAAACTGTGGACGGTAGTTATTATGGAATGGGGTATGACGGCCACCTTCTTCTTTTTTAAGGATATAAACCTCAGCTTTAAATTTAGCATGTGGTGTTACAGATCCTGGCTTAGTAATTACCATACCACGAGAAATCTGTGATTTTTCAATACCTCTTAATAAGATACCTGCATTATCTCCGGCTTCACCTCTATCAAGGATTTGACGGAACATTTCAATACCTGTTATAGTAGAAGTTAATTTCTGTGCACCCATACCAATAATCTCTACAGGATCTCCAGTGTTAGCAATACCCGTTTCAATACGACCAGTTGCAACAGTACCACGACCAGTAATAGAGAATACATCTTCGATAGGCATTAAAAAAGGCTTATCAACTTCTCTTAAAGGCTCTTCAATCCAAGTATCAACAGCTTCCATTAATTCCAATACAGTATCCACCCATTTTTGTTCACCGTTAAGTGCACCTAAAGCAGAGCCTGCAATTACAGGACCGTTATCGCCATCATATTCATAGAAAGACAATAAGTCTCTTACTTCCATGTCTACTAATTCGATTAATTCTTCATCATCAACCATATCCACTTTATTCATGAATACAACAATTCTAGGAATACCTACTTGACGACCTAATAAGATATGCTCACGGGTTTGTGGCATTGGACCATCTGTTGCCGCAACAACAAGAATGGCACCATCCATTTGTGCAGCACCTGTAACCATGTTCTTTACGTAATCGGCGTGACCTGGACAGTCAACGTGCGCGTAATGACGATTAGCTGTTGCATATTCTACGTGAGAAGTATTAATTGTTATACCTCTTTCTTTTTCTTCTGGAGCGTTATCAATTTGGTCGAATGATCTTGCTTCTGAGAAACCTGCATCAGCTAATACTTTAGTAATAGCAGCAGTTAAAGTTGTTTTACCGTGATCTACGTGTCCAATTGTACCAATATTTAAATGTGGTTTTGAACGATCGAAAGTTGCCTTTGCCATGTTTTTTTAATAATTTAATCTTAGTTATATAATAATATTAGTGTATTCTACTTTTTAATCTTTAACTATAGAGCCAATGACGAGATTTGAACTCGTGACCTCTTCCTTACCAAGGAAACGCTCTACCCCTGAGCTACACCGGCAATTTATTTACGATTGCCGATTCAAGATTTACGATTCGTAAATCGCATATCGTAACTCGTAAATTTATAGAGCGAGAGACCGGGTTCGAACCGGCGACATTCAGCTTGGAAGGCTGACGCTCTACCAACTGAGCTACTCTCGCATTTATAATTAAGTTTCCTTAACTAATGGTTTTCAATATTTCAAAAATCTATTCATGTTTTTTTTGGATTACCTTCCCTTCGGTCGGTGATCCTGGATTGGTGACCCAATCCAACCAATTTTTAAATGCAGTTTTACAAAAGCCAGCTTTTGACAACTCCTTATTAAAAATTGTTTGTGGGGAGAGCAGGATTCGAACCTGCGAAGACGTAGTCAGCAGATTTACAGTCTGCCCTCGTTGGCCGCTTGAGTATCTCCCCAATTGAATTTATTTCATTATTTTTAAGAACTTGCTCAAACCAAATAATGTTTTGAGATTCCTGCCTTCGCAGGAAGTTTTGAGCCGATGGAGGGACTCGAACCCACGACCTGCTGATTACAAATCAGCTGCTCTAGCCAGCTGAGCTACATCGGCGTTTTTTTTAGCAGTTTTCCGCATAAAAAAAGTCCGCTATTTCTAACGGACTGCAAATGTATATAATAATTTTTTTATTCAAAACATTTTTTAAGAAATTTTACTATAAATGTGCTCTTAATTTTTCTTTTCGTTTTTTTAACTGTCTTTCTAGTGATGAAGCTGCCATATCTAGACCTTCTTCAAAGCTTTTACATTGCTTTTTTACTACAAAACTATCTCCTGGAACACTTAATTTCGCTTCAAATATCTTATTTTCTTTATTGTTAGTGTTATCTAATTTTAAATAAACATCTGATTTAATGACTTTATCATAAAATAAATCTAATTTATCCATGCGCTTTTGAATAAAATCAATTAGCTTTTGGTCTGCATTAAAATTAACGGATTGCGTGTTTACTTTCATACTACTTTGTTTTGGTTAGACAATAAATTATATGCTTCTATTTTTTACTTCTTGGATGTGTATTAACATGCACTTTTTTCAACTCACTAATACTATTATGTGTATAAATTTGAGTTGCCGCTAAACTTGAGTGCCCCAGAAGTTCTTTAACCGCATTTAAATCTGCGCCTTGATTTAGTAAATGCGTAGCGAAAGAATGTCTCAATATATGTGGACTCTTTTTTACTTTTGAAGACGCCAAACTAAAATAATCATTTATTATTCTGTAAACAAGGGTTTCATATATTTTAACGCCTTTTTTCGTTAAAAACAATATTTCTTCATCTGAAATACTTGGCAAATCCTCACGCTTTTTTAAATAGGCTTCCAATGTGGTACTCACTGCATGTAATAACGGTACAATGCGTTCTTTATTTCTCTTACCTAACACCTTTAACGTCTTGTTATGTATATTAAAACTAGTCAGCTTTAATTCCACCAACTCGATGCGCCTGATACCCGTTGAATAGAATAGTTCTATAATTAACTTATCACGCACACCTTCGAAACTGTCCTTAAACTTAGCATCATCTAACACTGACGCTATTTCTTTTTCTGAAAAAGGCACTTGAATTTTTTTACTGGTCTTTAAAGCTTTGTGTTTTGCAAGCGGATTTATATTAATATCGCCTACTTTTAAAAGAAACTTATAATAGGTATTTAATGCCGATACTTTTCTGTTGATGCTTCTGTTGGCTATTCCTGATTCTACTAAAAGCACAATCCAAGATCTTATTTGCAAATAATTAACCTGACTCACATCATCTGTATCGTATTCAGATTTTACAAATTCTGAAAAACGCACTAAATCATTTAAATAAGCTTTGACTGTTAAAGCAGAATAGTTTTTTTCTAACAATAAATAATCTGTAAACGGTTTGAAAGGCATATTCAGTGTTCAGTGTTCAGTGTTCAGTGTTCAGTGTTCAGTGTTCAGTGTTCAGTGTTCAGTGTTCAGTGTTCAGTGTTCAAGATACAACGTTTTATTTTACAATATTCTTTGTTTTTAAGTTTAAGGCAAAAAAAATCCCACTTAAAAAGCGGGATTTAATGTTATTAGAGTTGCATACTAAACATTTTCTGCATCTCTGAATTTTTGGATGTATTTTGCTTTTTGAACTTGCGCTCTAAGTAAAACAGAAGGTTTGTTAAACTGCTTACGTACTTGTAATTGACGTTTAGTTCCAGTTCTGTCAAACTTTCGCTTATAACGCTTTAACGCTCTATCTATATTTTCTCCTTCTTTAATTGGTACTATTAACATAGTGTCTTAACCTCCTCTCTTTTAGAATTTTCAGGATGCAAATATAAAACTATTTTATTTCCTATTCTCAAATTTATTATTTTTTTAATTTGGAGCCCAAACAGAATAACTTTTTGGTGGTACTTGGATTTTCACCCATTTACCTCCTTGGGTTACAGGCTGCCAACTTGAGTGTCCAGTATAATCTTTAATAAGTGTATTGGACCAATTGGTTTCAACCCATCTTTCTTGCCAATTATTTGAATTATTAATATAAACAACTAATCCCGAGCCATTATTTCCATTTCGTCTTGCCACGTATTCATCATCATCTACGTGCAAAATTGTTGTAGTACCACTAGCCAAATTATTATGTATCCAAACAAGGTTGTTCAACCTTTCCTTATTCAACCATTCTTCATAATCTTTATAAAAAATTGCTGGATAGCCTTCATGCGTTAGAATATAAGAATATGCCAATATTTTATTAGTTATTATTTCATCTGTATCATGGTTTGTTACAAATGTTACAGCTTTAGATGCATTTTGCTTCCACAGCATATTATCATTTAAAGCATTCAGGTTATTTCCCACAAATGCATCTTTCATTTTATAATAACAGGCAAAATCAAAAGCGCTTGCTTCTGCAACTCCAGTCCACCAATCTAATGTAGACACATTACTATCCCAATATTCACCTACTGAAAAACCTCCTACTTCATTTTTCCATTCTTTTACAACCCATGGTTCAAATCCTTTTACATAATCAAAACGCCAACCATCAAAACCAATAATATCTCTATAATATTTAGCTACGCTATTTGCATTTTTCCACAGCCAATCTTGCACATACGTTTGATGATGGCACAAATCTGGAAAACCACCAAATGCACCACTATCATTTGAGTGGACATTATTCTCATGAAAGTCTGTAGCGGACCGATAGAAATTGCCTGATAATGGATTAAAGTCTGTCCACGTATTACCTCCTGTATAAGGATTTGCTTCACTATCTCCTCCACTATTATGATTAATAACAATATCAGCTATTACATTAAGTCCGTATTGGTGCGCATTATCGATCATTGTGGTAAGCTCTGTTCTTGATCCAAACCGTGTTTCTATGCTTCCCATTTGATTATATTCACCAAAATCAAAATAATCAAAAGGGTCATAACCCATAGAAAAAGGTCCATTTTGTGCTTTAGACACTGGAGGTAGCCAAATAGCATCAATTCCTGCATCACTCCAATCCTGAACTTTTGTATTAATCGTATTCCACCAGGTACCTCCTGCCGGAACATCCCAATAAAATGCTTGCATCATGACACCAGATCCAATAGGTTTCAAACCTGTAGTTAGACTTGATTGATGTGAAGCTGAATATAAATTTGGTTGTTCGGTGGAATTTACTTCTTCTATGGATAATTGTTCTTGATTACAGCTAAAAATAAATAACAATAAAATCCACAGATAACTTGTTTTAAAATTTTTCATAATTAATAGTTTTTGCTTATTTAGTTAATGCAACCTACTAAAATCATAATTCTAACCAAAAGCAAAATATTCACGAAAACGTTTTCGTGTTAATAAATTAATAGTTTTTTTACATGTTTTTTATATAATATGCAAAATATCAATCTAAGAATTGTCTTTTTGATACTTCAACCAAATCTAGTTTATACGAATCGAGAATTTATTTGCAAAAAAAGCCTTAAAGGTTAAAACCTTTAAGGCGATGTTATAACTTAACAAAAAAGTAACTTTTATTATGTTGCTGGTTTGTATTCTTTTTTATCAATAATAATTTTAGCCAAAATCTCACGTAATATCTCCGAAGTTCCTCCTCCAATTGGTCCTAAACGACTGTCGCGCAACAGGCGTGCCAAGGGATAATCTTCCATATAGCCATAACCGCCTAAAAACTGCAGACATTCATAGATAACCTCGTCGGCTACTTGTGTTGATTTCAGTTTAGACATGGAGGCCTCTTTAACAACATACTCGCCTTTATTCAATCTGTATGCTACTGAGTAATTAAATTCCTTACAAATTTCTGTCTCTGTATATAAATCTGCTACCTTATGTCTAAGTGCTTGAAATTTGTTTATAGTTCTGCCAAATGCTTCGCGCTCCGACATGTATTGTAAGGTATATTCTAAAGCAAATTCTGAACGGGCATGAGCATTAATCCCCATGATTAACCGTTCTAAAGAGAAATGCTGCATAATATATGGGAAGCCTTGATTTTCTTCACCCATTAAATTGCCCGCAGGTACTTTAACATTATCAAAAGCAATTTCGCCAGTATCTGAAGCTCTCCAACCCAACTTGTCCAATTTGGTTGCTGAGACACCTTCGGTTTCGCGATCTATCACGAATATACTTATCCCTTTATTACCAAGTTCTGGTGTTGTTTTAGCTGCCACAATTAAGTAATCGCTAAAAACCCCATTGGTAATAAATGTTTTTGAGCCATTCAAGATATAGTGATCGCCTTGCTTCACTGCCGTTGCCCTCATGCCTGCCACATCACTTCCGCCAAAAGGCTCTGTAATACACAAACAGCCTATTTTGTCACCCAATATACTTGGCGCTAGGTATTTTTCTTTTATGGCTTCACTACCTTCGGCATTAAGATGCGTCATGGCTAAATAGGCATGTGCCCACATCGCCGCTGCAAATCCGCCTGAATTTATTTTCTGAAGTTCTTCAAGAAATATGACCGTATAAAACAAGTCTAAGTTTAAGCCACCGTATGCCTCTGGATAATTAATACCAAAGAATCCCATATCTCCAAATTTTTTCCAAATAAATCTGTCAATCACCCCCGTTTTTTCCCAGTTTTCAATATTAGGAACCACTTCTTTTTTTAGAAAATCCTGTAGACTCTCTCTAAAAAGATTATGTTCTTCTGTGAAGTACATGCTATTCATTTGATAAATTTTAGTGTTTTTGGGCTTGCTAATTTAGCAGCATTTTTTTAATCGAGAGACAAATATAATTTAATTATATCGAACTTATTAAAAGGGAAGCCTTTAACTTTTTTTAATTCGTCTAATGACTTATAACCGTCTCTAAGTTGCCTTTGTTCAATAATATCATGTGCCAAATCATAATCAATGTGCTGAACAGTCACCAACTCATCCATAGTAGCAGCATTTAATTTTATCCTCTGAATTGGCCTGGGTGTTTTTACTGTAAATTCGTTTGTAATGCTTTCAATTACTTCATTCGATAAGCCGTATACATCTTGAAGTTGAACATCTGCAATAAAACCGCCTTCAAACTTATTTCTAAATTTTATAATACGTTCTGATAGCACTTCACCAATACCATTCACTCTTTGTAATTGCTCTATGGTCGCTGTATTTAAATCGCTTTTTTGAGCAAAGCTTTTGGATTTGTTGTTATAGCTAAAAGCTGATGTTGTTTTTGATGTTGAATTGGTTGCCCATTCAGGAAATTTAAAATACGGTGCTATTGCTTTTAAGAGCGAATCGGAAATATGGGTGACCTTTTGAAAATCTTCAGCAGAATTAACCCATTTATTTTGTGCCCTAAAATTTAGTAGCCTATCAATTTCTTCATTGGACATGCCTAAGGTTGATCCTTTATAATCGGTTATATAATTTGGATTGAAAGGAAATATTTTAGGTTCATTCTCCGCTAACTCAACATGCCTTAATGAATCTACCTCTTTGGTAAAACGTTCGATTTTTTCTCGGTTATCTGATATATCTTCTGAAGAATTACCTAAAATGATTGGCATTCCGAACAGGTAAACACACTGAAGTATGATGATAATTAGAATTAAAAAGAAAATCCCACGCCGCTGTTCTTTAGAAAACGTGACATGGGATTTTAATTTCATTTTAATAGACCATTTTACAGCTGATCAAATTCAGCCTATAGAATTTAGTATTAAGATTGTTCCTTATCTGCTTTTATAGCGCCTACATATTTCGCCATTTCATCTCTTACTTTAGGGAATAAGAACAATAACCCAATCATATTAGGAAATACTAATGCCAAAATCATAGCATCAGAGAATTTGATAACCGCATCTAAGGTTGCTGCTGCTCCGATTACTATAAATATTAGGAATAAAATTTTATACGCAGTATCAGCTGCTTTTCCTTTTCCAAATAAAAATTTCCACGATTGCAACCCGTAATATGACCAAGAAATCATGGTTGAAAATGCGAATAATACAATAGCAATCGTTAAGATATATGAGAAGCCAGGGATTACAGAATCGAACGCCATAGAGGTTAAATCTACACCTCCAATAGAGCTACCATCTGCATTTAATAATACACTACTAGAAGATTCACCAGCTGCACCATATTGAAATACACTTTGCATATTACCCCCATCGATGTTGAAGAAAATAATTACCAAAGCCGTCATAGTACAAATAACAACCGTATCAATAAACGGTTCCAATAAGGCAACCACACCTTCTGAAGCTGGGTAATTGGTTTTTACTGCAGAGTGTGCAATAGCGGCAGAACCTGCCCCTGCTTCATTTGAAAATGCTGCTCTTTGAAAACCAACAATTAACACGCCAACAAGACCGCCAAGTCCAGCCATTGGTGTAAAGGCACCATCGAAAATAAGTCCGAATGCGATACCAATATCACTGATATTAGCGAATATAATGACTAGCGCAGCAATAACATAAATACCAGCCATGAACGGTACTATTTTTTCAGTAATGCTCGCAATTCTTTTAATACCTCCAATAATTACTATACCTACAAGAATGGCTAAAATTATACCGATTACGAATCCCATAGAACCACCTTGCAATCCTAACATGGATGATATTTGAACCGTAGCTTGGTTTGATTGAAATGCGTTACCACCACCAAAAGAAGCGCCTACACATAAAATTGCAAAAATAACCGCAAGCACTTTTCCTATACCGGCAAAACCACGTTCTTTTAAACCTTTACTTAAATAATACATCGGCCCTCCATATACTGTTCCATCTGGTCCGACGTCTCTATATTTAACACCTAGCGTACATTCCACAAATTTTGTAGACATCCCTATAAGTCCACAGATAATCATCCAAAAAGTTGCTCCTGGACCACCCAATGCAATCGCCACGGCCACACCTGCTATATTTCCTAAACCAACGGTTCCAGATACTGCTGTTGCCAAGGCTTGGAAGTGACTTACTTCACCTTCTTTACTTTCGTCTCTTATGGTATCAGGAAGATCGCCATCTACTATATTAACGGCTACTTTTTCATGAGCGTGATGATGCCCTTCAATTTCGTCGTACTTCCCTCTAACGGTATTAATGGCCAACCCGAATTTTGTAAAACTTGGAAATTTAAAGTAGATTGTAAAAAATGTAGCTCCTCCCACCAATAAAAGCACCACGAATGGCACATTGTAGTCTCCTATGGGTACCGTTGTTAAAACAAAACCTTCCCACCATGTTGCTACGGGCATAAAGGCATCATTTACTTTTTCGTCCAAGCCTTTTTCTACGTCTTGAGCAAATGATAAAATTGGTAAAATAATGGTAAATATTGAAAGAAGATATTTCTTCATAATTATCTTTTATTGGTTAGTTTTTTTTAGATAAAATATTATTAAAGCCAGCAAGATGCTAAAAATAATTGATTTGTTAAAGCATTGCTTGTTAAAATAGGCAGGAAGCTAGTGGATGTTATACACAGAATTTAGATCTTCTATCTGTTCGGGTCTCCCTAGAACAATAATTTTTGAATGTGGCGCTAATTCCAATTCCGCTTCAGGATTTACAATATATTCTCCTAATTCATTCTTATACCCTATCACCGTGCAACCTGTTTTTCTACGAAGATCTAAATCCTTAATTGTTCGTGCATCTCTAGTCATATATAACTTCTCTACGGCCACTTCTTCTATATTGATATTAGACTTACCAACAATGGAAAGATTATCTATAAACTCCATTAATCCTGGAATCACAACCAAAGATGCCATATGGTCGCCCCCTATTTTATCTGGTAATATCACATTGTTGGCCCCAGCAAATTTTAATTTATTATATGAGGATTCTTGGGAGGCTCTACTAATAATATTAATGGAAGGATTAATTTGCCTAGTGGATAATACCACAAATAAGTTATCGGCATCGCTAGGTAATGCTGATATAAAACAAGATGCACGGTCAACACCTGCTTGCATCAATACCTCATCTTCATTGGCGTTACCAATTACGTAAGGAATATCGTCTGATTGAAGCCGTTCTGCTACCTCTTTATTTCTTTCAACTACCACAAAGTCTTTTTCATAGGCAGCCAATTTTATGGCAGCTTGTCTACCATTTCTTCCATAACCACAAATAATAACGTGCTTATCAAAACTATCAATTGTCTTTTGCATCCTTTTATACTTTAGTTCTTCAATATGGTCTTTGCTTAAAATATATTCTGTGACTATAGAAAGGGCGTAACCCACAATAACAACACTAGTTAATATTAAAAATACGGTAAATATTTTCGATTGATCATCCAATGGCTGTACCTCTCCAAAACCCACGGTGGTCATGGTAATAATGGTCATATAAAGGGCATCAACCCAAGAATAACCTGATATAAGCTTATAACCAAAAATGCCTATCAATAGAATAATTACAGGCAATAATATGGCAGTATAAACTTGGGTTCTAAAAAAACGTATCACTGCATTCATAAACTTATAAATCAAAAACTGATGAGCGCTTGGTATATAAAAGGTCTTTAATACGCATCCAGAACGCTAAAAACAAATACAGCGCAAAACCAAAACCTAAGGTCACAAAAGTGAGATACATAAATGTGGTTCTTACTACTTTAGCTCGAATTCCAAAACGTTCAGCAATACGTTGACACACATAGTATCCATGCTTTTGGAAATAGAGCAAAGGTTTATAGATATCGTTCATGATGCAATTTAACAATTTTATTTATGGATTAACGCATTACCAACTGCGCATTGCAAACATTTATTTTTGTCACAATATTCAGATTTTAATTGAATGAGCGCTTGAGATATTAAAGCGGAATTAGAAATCTTTTGTAATCTATTAAACGCATCGACAATGGTGTTTTTTTCTGAAGCAATGGCATGGGCCATGTTTAAAAGTTCGTCATGGACCCGCGCTCCCTTTTGATGTGCATAACAAAATTTAATGGGCAATATGGTATTCATAATGAGCAAATCAACAAAAGCCTTGGTGATTATTTTTTCTGTGGCTTTTGATTCCTTTTCAAAGGTATAGTGTGTTTTCCAGAAAGGCGCTGTGGACACATGAAATAATTTATAAAAATCTTCTACTGAATTTATAGCTATAATTTTCGAAAACAGGTTCTGGTGTTCATGATACAAACTGGCCAATTGCGACAGCCTAATCGTTGGGAAATTCGATGGTCTCAGTCTGAAAAACTGTAGTGGGACTACGTAGCTATTATCTAACTGAAACTTTTGTTTTAAAAAGCCATAGGCTTTATCCAACTCTTGATGATAACCGATGTCTATATCTCGTTCTAATAATCCCGCTTGCCCCATAAAAAGGGCTTCTAATGAGATTCTATCGTTTTGTGTTTTCCTAATTACTGAAAAATCAACAGATTCTGCCAAACTTAAAAAGGCTTCGCCATTCACTTTTAACCCAAAGTTTTTTGTCAACATCTTAAATAAAACGGTCTCCCAATTATTTTTAGACGCTTTTAATAGTTCGCTAATAGCGTTTGCTTTACGCTCAAGCCGTTCAAAGTACAAACGTTCCAACCAATGATTCAAAGTGAAATCATCAATTGTATTAAAATCATTTTCACAGTTAATCCATTTATCTTTTTTAGAAAAGAGTTTTAGATAATTCTGAAATAGAGATTCATCTATATAATCCTTTAAAACTACCGTAGGAATGGTGGTATTGTTGCTTCTAAATACGTCTGTATCGTGTTCCCATACCACATGAAGAATAACATTGTCATAGGTAGGGTCTTGCTCGTGATTATGCAAAAACCAATCGGATGACTTGATATGTATTTCAACATTTCCTGCCCATAGCTGATCATCGATTTTAACTTGGGCATTAAAAAAATCAGGACCAGAATTTAAGTTGTGCTGACCAGAGTGTACTACAGCAACCTCACCATTGTCTGTGGTTTTCAAATCATGCATTTTGAATTTCTTGTGCTTCCATATATAGTGTATAAAATCTTCTTGCATATGACTAAGATAGAAAAAGCATCCGTAAATTATTAATCTGTTAATTTATTAAAAAACAAATAAGGCAATAGTATAAAGTTACATAACTTTGAATAAATTCGTATCCATGAATCAACTCACATTAACTACACCGGCGTTATTATTTTCAGCCATTTCATTAATTATGTTGGCATATACCAATAGATTTTTAGCCTATGCCGCTGTAATTAGAAATTTACACGACAAGTATTTGCAACATAAAGACGACACTTTGGTAGCCCAAATTAAAAACTTAAAGCAACGGTTATATTTAACGCGTTCCATGCAAATATTTGGTATCACTAGTTTATTACTTTGTGTACTCACCATGTTCCTTATTTACGTCCAACAGCACACCATAGCGGTTTGGGTATTTGGAGCTGCATTAATTTTGCTCATCTTGTCCTTAGCCTTTTTAATTAAGGAAATTCAAATATCTGTAAAAGCACTGGAGCATCATATTAGTGATATGGAAAACCACCAAATTCATGAAAACTAGTGTTATTTAATGGCTTACTTAACATTAGTTTAGAATGAATTCGACTAAAAACACATTATATTTAATAAAAAAAGCACCTCATGACAGCAACTCAAAATTATCCAAAATCATTTTCACATATAGGCATCACAGTTCCTAATATTAAAGAGGCCGTTACATTCTATTCTGAAGTGATGGGTTGGTACATTATAATGCCCCCATCTACGGTAAAAAAAGAAAAAGAAACAGCGATCGGGCAAATGTGTATCGACGTGTTTGGTGACGATTGGGAGACGTTCGAAATCGCACATATGTCTACCTCTGATGGCATTGGGATCGAATTATTCTCTTTTCCCCATGGTGTTAAAGAAGCTCCAGAATTTAATCCGTTTAACACGGGTCTTTTTCATTTTTGTGTTCAAGATCCAAATATAGAAGCACTCATTGATAAAATTGTATCCTATGGTGGGAAACAGCGCATGCCTATTAGAGCGTACTATCCTGATGAAAAACCCTTTAAAATGTGTTATGTTGAGGATCCATTTGGGATTGTCTTTGAAATATATACACATAGTTACGAACTCACATATTCATCTGGAGCTTATTCTGAATAAAGATTAAAACAAATCTAAAATTCATCATTGTTATTTAAAGAAATTGATTTAAAATTATTGAAGGATAAACCCAATTTACGTTCACAAACGAATTACATTACTATACTTATTCGTTTAAACAACTTATCATCAAGTGTTAACAAGTTCCGTTTTTTATCCTCGTAAATAATTGTATTTTTACGCCTCATAAAACCAAATCATTAATGGGTAAAATCATTGCTATTGCTAACCAAAAAGGCGGCGTTGGAAAAACCACGACGTCCATTAATTTGGCAGCTTCACTGGGCGTTCTAGAAAAAAAAGTATTATTAATTGATGCCGACCCTCAAGCAAATGCAACCTCTGGAATTGGTATAGATGTAGAAGCTGTAGACATTGGGACGTATCAATTATTGGAGCATTCCAATTCTGCACGGGAAGCTATTATCCCAACAGGTACGCCAAACCTAGATATCATTCCGGCACATATTGATTTAGTCGCTATTGAAATAGAACTGGTTGATAAGGAAGCACGTGAATACATGCTTAAAAAGGCTTTGCAGGAGATTAAAGACGATTATGATTTTATTTTAATTGATTGTGCGCCGTCATTAGGCTTACTAACATTAAATGCATTAACTGCAGCCGACGCGGTAATTATTCCTATTCAATGTGAGTACTTTGCTTTGGAAGGTTTAGGCAAATTGTTGAATACCATAAAAAGTGTTCAAAAGATCCACAACCCAGATTTAGATATTGAAGGCTTGTTATTAACCATGTACGATTCCCGTTTAAGGTTATCCAATCAAGTGGTTGAAGAAGTGCAGCGTCATTTTAACAATATGGTATTTCAAACCATCATTCAACGTAATGTCCGGTTAAGCGAAGCGCCAAGTTATGGCGAAAGCATAATTAATTATGACGCCAGTAGTAAAGGTGCGTCGAATTACTTAAGTTTGGCAAAAGAAATTATCAATAAAAACTCCTAAAATTATGGCTAAGGCAACTAAAAAACAGGCTTTAGGTAGAGGTTTATCAGCACTTTTAAATGACCCGAGTAACGACATCCAATCGGTACAAGATAAAAATGCCGATAAAGTAATTGGGAGTATTGTGGAATTGGATATTGACTTTATTGAAGTAAATCCATTCCAGCCGCGTACTAATTTTAGTGAAGATTCGCTTCGTGAATTAGCTTCTTCCATTAAAGAGTTAGGTATTATTCAACCGATAACCGTTAGAAAATTAGGCTTTAACAGATATCAATTAGTATCGGGGGAGCGTCGTTTTAGGGCTTCAAAATCCATAGGTTTAGAAACTATTCCCGCATATATTCGTATTGCAAACGATCAAGAATCCTTAGAAATGGCCTTGGTTGAAAATATTCAACGTCAAGATTTAGATCCTATTGAAATTGCATTATCCTACCAACGCCTTATAGATGAAATCAATTTAACACAAGAACAAATGAGCGAGCGTGTTGGCAAAAAACGCTCTACTATCGCCAATTATTTACGCCTGTTAAAACTAGACCCGATTATACAAACGGGGATGCGTGACGGTTTTATATCTATGGGACACGGACGTGCTTTAATTGCAATTGAAGATCAAACCATTCAATTGGATATCTACGAGAAGATTCTTTCCAATGCCTTGTCGGTTCGTGAAACGGAAGCACTTGTTAGAAACTACAACACTAACCCAGACTCTAAAGCTGAAGAAAAAGCAGTATCAGAAGCCACACCCAAATTCATAAAAAAAGGGATTGCGGCATTTTCAGAATACTTTGGTCACAAAATTGACGTTAAAGTCTCTAAAAATGGAACAGGAAAAATCACGATTCCATTTCATTCAGAAGAAGATTTTAATCGTATTAAAAAATTAGTTGAAGGTGACAAATAAACTTCTAATAACTGTTCTGCTTTCTATACTTTTTGCATTCACCATGCAAGCACAGGATAAGGATAATGAAAAAGAACGCGTGCCACAGATTATAGAAACGGACACTATTATTGAAATAAAAAAACCTATCGATCCGTTGAGGCCAGCAAAAGCGGCTTTCTATTCGGCGATTCTCCCCGGCTTGGGTCAAGCTTACAACAAAAAATATTGGAAAATCCCTATTGTTTTTGGTGCCTTAGGTACTGGTATCTACTTTTATATTGATAACAATAATGAATATAACAGATACCGCGATGCCTATAAAAGTAGATTAGCCGGTTTTGAAACCGATGAGTTCTATTTTAGCGCTGATGGCACTAAGTTGGAAAGCCCGCGTGTAACTGATGACGGATTGAGACGCGCCCAAAAACTATTTCGGCGGAACAAGGAAGTGTCGCTTTTAGTCACGGCAGCTATTTATGCGCTAAATATTATTGATGCCAATGTGGATGCACATTTAACGCAATACAATGTCGATGAAAACTTATCTTTATCACCACATTTCAAAATAAGGGATGTTATAGCACCAAGCCATGTTGGATTAACCTTGAATTTTAAATTTTAATATGAAGATTGCTTTACTAGGCTACGGAAGAATGGGTAAAACCATAGAACAAATTGCCATAAAACGCGGCCATACTATTGTTTTAACCGTTGATAAAGAAGATACGCAATACGATATTACGAAGACCGATGTAGCCATTGATTTTAGTATTCCTGCCGTCGCATTTAAAAATATCTCCAATTGCATAAACCATAACGTGCCGGTTATTTCTGGAACTACTGGGTGGCTGGATGATTATGATAAAGCCGTGGATTTATGTACACAGAAAAACGGTGCCTTTATTTACGCCTCTAATTTCAGTCTAGGTGTTAATATTTTTTTTGAACTCAATAAAAATTTGGCAAAAATGTTGAGCGCTCTAAAACAATACGATGTGAGTATGGAAGAAGTGCATCACACTCAAAAATTGGATGCCCCTAGTGGAACGGCCATTTCTTTGGCTAATGATATCATTGAGGTACATCCTGAATATAACAAATGGGCATTGGAAACTGAGGCTGATGCAACCATCTCAATTATTTCAAAGCGTATTGAAGATGTGCCAGGAACGCATGTTGTAAATTACAAAAGTGAGGTCGATACCATTAGCATAGAACATACGGCGCATAACCGCCAAGATTTTGCACTGGGTGCAGTGATTGCGGCAGAATGGCTTATTGGCAAAACCGGCGTTTTTACCATGAACGATGTGTTAGACCTTTAATGAAAAATGTTAATTGATTAATGACTAATGATTTAAAAGGAAGAACAAAAACGTTTGCCCATGATTGTGTTAAGCTAGCCGTTTCTCTACCTAATACATTTCTTGGAAATCATATAAAAGGGCAATTAATAAGATCTTCAACTTCAGTAGCTGCAAATTATAGAGCAACTTGTATTGCTCAATCTAAAAAAAGTTTTATTTCTAAAATAAGCATTGTTGTTGAAGAAGTTGATGAAAGCCACTTTTGTATTCAATTTATCATTGATGAAGGATTAATCCCAAGAGAAACTTGTAATTCTTTGTTAAATGAAGCAAATCAATTAACTAGAATTTTTATTTCATCAAGAAAAACTGCAAATTTGAACAATAAAAATTAATCAATTGTCAATAGACAATTATCATTAAAATAAGATTATGACATTAACACAGTGGTTTATTTTTATACTAATCATCCAAGTTATCCACGGTTTAGGAACTTGGAAATTATATATTAAAGCAGGACGGCAAGCTTGGGAAGCCTTTGTTCCTATTTATAATGGCGTGGTTTTAATGAAAATCATTAACCGCCCATGGTGGTGGGTTATTTTACTGTTTCTACCTATAGTCAACCTCATTATGTTTTCTGTGGTTTGGGTGGAAACCGCTAGAAGCTTTGGTAAAAACAAAACCATAGATACCATTCTTGCTGTAGTCACTTTAGGTTTTTATAATTATTATTTAAACTATGTGGCCGATGTGCATTATATTGAGAACCGTAGCTTACAACCCAAAACCTCTGCAGGCGATTGGATCAGTTCCATTTTATTTGCTATAGTAGCCGCAACTATTGTGCACACCTACATCATACAACCATTTACCATTCCATCATCATCCTTGGAAAAATCATTGTTGGTTGGTGATTTTCTTTTTGTGAGTAAATTTCATTATGGGGCTCGTATCCCAATGACCACCGTTGCTGCACCTATGGTACATGATACCATTCCTATTTTAAACAAAAAATCGTACTTATTTGATGACGATTACCCTGAAAGGAATACGTCTTGGGAGAACAAGCTCCAATTGCCCTATTTAAGAATCCCGGGTTTTGAAAAAATTGAGCGGAATGATATTGTCGTTTTTAATCAACCCGCAGATACGCTACTGGATATGAATGATTTTAGTCCAGATAGAAATTACTATAAGCCCATAGATAAAAAAACCAATTTGGTAAAACGCTGTGTTGCTATTGCTGGAGATACCTTAGAAGTTCGTGATGGTTTTGTATATATAAATGGGAAGAAAAATGAATTGCCAGATAGAGCTAAACTACAGTTTAGCTACAAAATTGATTTAAAAGAAGGTCAAGGGTTTAATAACAATATCATAAGTTATCTTAAAAGCAGATATGACATTACAGATGGTATTTATCAAAATCAAGCAGGTGAAATAATTGTTCCTGCAGCAACTAATTTTGCTATAGATCAATTTAAAAATCACCCTAGTGTTGCAAATATTAATCCTGAGTTAGATGAAAGAGGTGTTAGAGATTCAAGTATTTTTCCGCATGACCCTAATTATAATTGGAATATAGATTTCTTTGGTCCTCTATATATTCCCGAAGAAGGAAAAACTATTGATATTGACTTAGAGGTTTTACCATTATACAAACGTGTTATTACTGAATATGAAGGCAATACATTACAAGTAAAAGGAAATCAGATTTTGATTAATGGGGAAGTGGCTACCGATTATACATTTAAACAAGATTACTATTGGATGATGGGTGATAACAGGCATAATTCCATTGACGCCCGCTCATGGGGTTTTGTGCCCTTTAGTCACGTTTTAGGGAAGCCTGTATTTATTTGGATGAGTTGGGATGGCATAAAAAACCCAAGATGGGAACGCTTTTTTACTACGGTTAGTGGCGAAGGGAAGGCGACCTCTTTCTTGATTCCTTTTTTAGTTTTATTGTTGGCGTGGTTCGGGTTTAAGAAGTTTCAAGCGCGGAAAAAAAACAGCTAATCTTCAACAAGTGAATTTAAATTATCTTTTCATCCTTTTTATAATACTTGTTTCGTGCAAACAAAACAATACCCTGCGAAAAGGAGCTATTTTTGAATTAAAAACCAATGAAGATAACATTGTATCATCTAAAGAACTTATAAATATTGACACAACCCACATGTTGTCGATTGATAAAGATTTTGTTTTAGGAAAGTTCGACTATACGAAACATGTGCTTTTTGTAAAAGTTGAATCTATACATGCGTCAAAACCCATTTACTTAAATAAAGACGTTTACCAAGCGTTTTTAAATATGTTTAAGCATGCTAAAACAGACAGTGTCGACTTAAAAATCATTTCAGGTACTCGAAATTTTAATGAGCAGAAAGCCATTTGGGAACGTAAATGGAAAAAACATAAACAACTTGAACCCTTAGAACGTTCACAAAAAATTTTAAACTATAGCTCCATGCCATCCACTTCAAGACACCATTGGGGAACAGATATAGATTTAAATAATCTTAATAATACCTTTTTCGAAAATGGAGAAGGTAAGAAAATTTATGATTGGCTAAAGGAGCATGCCAATGCATACGGTTTTCATCAAGTCTATACTAGTAAAGAAAATGGTAGAACCGGTTATAATTTAGAGCGCTGGCACTGGTCTTATATACCTTTAGCTAGTCAATGTCTAAAATTCTACAACGAAAATATAACGTATAAAAACGTTGCTGGATTTGAAGGATCGGAACTTGCAGAAAACTTAAAAATAATTCCCGATTACGTGAATGGAATTAGCGAAGCTGCAAAACCCAAAACTTCTGCCAACTAATGAGACTGCTTATTCATCCTACCTATTTTCCGAACATCGCACATTTCACTGCCATGTCTCAAGCGGAGCATATCGTGATTGAAGGTGAAGATAATTTTTTGAAACAGACCTATCGAAATCGCACGTATATATATGGTGCCAATGGTAAATTGGCTTTAAGCATCCCGGTAATACATAGCCAAAATAATAGACAAAAATATCGTGATGTAAAAATATCATTTGATGAACCTTGGCAAATGCACCATTGGAAATCTTTACTATCCGCCTATAGAACCTCACCTTTTTTTGAATATTACGAAGATGATCTTCAAGCATTATTCTTAAAAAAAGAAACCTTTTTATTCGACTTTAATTTAAAGTGTTTAGATACAGTCTGTGAATGTCTAGCATTGGAATTAAAAAGTACCAAAACCCAAACCTATGAGCATCAAGTTGAGGGTATTGTCGATGGTCGTCATTTAGTATATGCGAAACAGGAAACCCCTAAAACCTTTGAAAAATACACTCAAGTTTTTGATGATAAGCATGGTTTCCTCAGTAACTTAAGCATATTGGACTTGCTTTTTAACGAAGGCCCAAATGCTTTAAATTACCTAGAGTCTCAACCCATCAATCTCCAAAAATGATACAAACTCTAGCACATTATAGTTCCCATGCGCTGCTCCCGCTAATAGTTGCTTTAGTCTTTTACAAATCATCTTGGAAACTGGCGTTTATAATTATGCTATCTGGTTGGCTTATAGATATAGATCATGTTTTAGCTGATCCCATGTTTGATCCAAACCGATGTAGCATCAACTTTCATCCTTTACACAAGTATTATGCTATTGCTGTTTATGTGCTATTGTTACTTCCGAAGAAAACCCGTTTAGTAGGATTAGGGCTTATAATACATATTTTTGCAGATACTGTAGATTGCTCGTTTATGTAGTTTGTTTAGAAATAGATTACTACAATTGTCCCTTTCCCGAAATATTGTCTATTCCAAACGTAAAGTAGCCATGATAGGATAATGGTCAGAGTAATGCACGTCAAAAGTTTTAAACCCATTAACGTCAAAGGCGTCATCAACCAAAATAAAGTCGATTCTAACAGGTAAGAACCGAAAATCGTAGGTCCGTCCAAAACCATTCCCGGCATCTTTAAAGGTGTCAATCAAATCACCCTTAATTTTCCGATACACATATGAAAAATCAGTATTGTTAAAATCGCCTGAAATAATTATTTTATAAGGGGAGCTCTCTTTATGCATCACAAACAACTCGCTTTGCAATTGCTGCATTTTAAAGGCGCCACCTACCCGTTTGAAAAGGCGTTCTGATTTCTCTTGTTTTAGGCTCTCCACATTGGTATCAATTTTCATTGACTCTAAATGCACATTGTAAAGTCTAACGGTATCCTTACCTTTCACAATATCTGCAAAAATGGCATTATTATCCGTATCGGGAAAATCTATAGAACCAGAATTTATGATGGGATACTGTGAAAATATCGCTTGTCCGTATTTCATTTTATACCCTGAAAGCATCTCAAATTTATATTTAAAGAAGGAAAAATCGACGTTTTTATGTGGATGATACTCTTGAATGCATAACATATCCGGAGCACTTTTTTTTATAAAATCTACAATTTTAGTCTCCGTATTTGGATCGGGCAACCACTCGTATAAATCAAAAAGCCGAACATTATAGTTCATGACTTTAATGTTATCTGGATGGTCCACATGTTTAGAAGCCGAAAACTTATAAACCGAGCCAAAAGACAGATAACCAATGATTAAAATGATTAGTGATAGCAGTAATTGCTTTTTCAATTTTGCCAACCAGTAAAGCAGAAACAAGGCATTCACCAAAACTAAAAAAGAGATGCCTAGATTAAGCACCGAGAGCACTGAAAATGTTTTTGGAGGCAATAGCGGCAATATGCAGGCAAATAACAATAGCATAGCCACGATGATATTGATAACATACATAAACTTATCGAAAATGTGTAACCCCTTCATAAATTTTACTTACCGGCTTTGAATAGAAATTCTTTTTCTTCGGAAGTCAAACTGTCATAACCACTTTTACTGATTTTATCTAAAATGACATCAATTTTCTTCTGATTATTAAACTGATTAAAATCTGCTTTATTATAGCCACCTACTTTCGTTTTCTTTTTATGAACCGTTTTTAATGGTGCTTTTTTTGAAGCCTTAAACATATTAGCAAACGCATTTAATATAGATTCGAAACCTTTACCAATATCATGACCTTTTAAAAGTTGTCTGCCATAAAAATACCCTAATATGGCTCCGCCTAAATGGGCTAAATTACCACCTGCATTTAAACCGAATAGCCCCAGCACGTCCATAACAACAATAGCAACACCAATATACCACAACTTTAAATTAAAAGTAAAAAAGCGAATATCCTGATTGGGCATATATGCACATAAAAATATAAGCAAGGCTCTAACAGCCGCCGATGCTCCTACTAATTTAGAATTAGATCCAAAAAAACCTGGGAACAAGCTATAACAAACCATAAACAAAAGCCCGCCAGATATGGCACCCAATAAATAAATATTTAATGCCATTTTCGGACTGAACAAGTTCAGAAACATTCGCCCAATAACGTATAACCAAAGCATATTGAAAAGCATATGAAAAAAATCATAATGCACAAAGGCATAGCTCACTATAGCCCAGGGTTGCAAGATAAACCCTGAGAAATCACTTGGTAATTCAAACCATCTCAGCATGGACTTTAAAACTAATCCTAAAAGAAAAACCACCACATTAATAGCAATGAGTTTCTCTAAGACGTTTAGTCTTGATAGTTTCTCTTTTATATCATAATTTAAATTCATAAATCCCAACGGTTCTTATTAAACTGTGTTCGTTTCCAGTACCACATAATTAAAAATCCAGTTACTGCACCACCTACATGCGCCATATAAGCCGTGTTACTCGGGCTAAAAAAAGATTGCCCCGTGATGCCTGATATTAAATCCAATATAATAATTCCGGGAATAAAATATTTCGCTTTTATAGGAATCGGTAAAAATATCATCATCAGTTTTGCTTCTGGGTTCATCATTCCGAATGCCGCCAAAATACCCATAATACACCCCGAAGCACCTACCATGGTTGCATAATAAATCTGATTAAATTCAGGGCCAATAGCCGTAAACACTTTACTTTCTTTAAAAACTTCAATAATTTCCTGTGGTGAAGCGCCCAGACTTAATGCTTGCTCCTCCATGGGTAAATACTGAAAATAATAATAGCCAACCTGTAAGGCCACAGCACCCAATCCTGCCGATATATAAATAAACAGAAAGCGTTTAGACCCCAGAACTTGCTCTACAGGCGACCCGAACATCCACAGCGCAAACATGTTAAATCCAATATGCATCAGTCCACCGTGCATAAACATATGCGTAATTATTTGCCAAGGTTGAAACGCTTCATTTTTCGGAAAATGCATGGCAAACCAGTCATAAAACAACGTGCCATTCCCTATCGCTAAGGTACCGATAAACATAATCACATTTATAATGATTAAATGTTTTACGGTTTCTGAAATTCTCATCATATATTATATAAATTTTTTGTCTAACTCATCAACACTCATGGTAACAAACGTGGTTCTGTTAGTAGGTGATGTGTTAGGCTCTTTACATGCAAATAGCTTGTTAACCAAATGCTCTTGTTCTTCTTTTTGTAATACCTGTCCTGTTTTAATGGCTAAACTTTTTGCCATCGATTTTGCCAATAAATCCGTAGCACTGAAATTACTGTCTGGCACTTCATTTTCGACATCACTGATCAGTTGTTCTAAAATAATGGACACTTCGCTTTCTGGAACACTAACTGGAACCCCTGTAACTTCTAAAGTATCTTCGGCATGTGACGAAAACACAAAACCTGTATGCTGTAAATCGTCTTGTAATTGACAAATGACCTCTATCTCATTTGCAGAAAAAGGCAATTTCAAAGGAAATAATAATTGCTGACTTATTCCCTCTTTCACAGTCATATTCTTAAGAAAATCTTCATAGAGAATACGCTGATGCGCCCGATGCTGGTCTATAACCAACATGCCAGATTTAATCGTACTGACAATATATTTATTATGGAGTTGATAGGTGGTTCTTGCAGACTCGATATCTTGAACATTCTTGAACATGGATGACGTTTCCGGTTCACTTTCAAACCGAACTTCGCTAAAATCGGATGGCGTACTTGTGCCCTTAGATTCTAATCCTACATACAGGCTCTCCCATGTTGTAACAGGTTCCTTTTTATAAGCCACGGCACGCGCTCTAGAATTGGTTTCCTCTTGAAACGGATTAAAACTTCTATCCACTTCAATATTTGGAGAACCAGCCCTTTTAGCATCATACTTATAAGGCATATCTAAGTTAGCATCGTGGTCAAAATCGAGCACAGGCGCTATATTAAATTGACCCAAACTATGTTTTACCGCAGACCGAAGTAAGGCGTAAAGCGTATGCTCATCATCAAATTTTACCTCTGTTTTGGTGGGATGAATATTGATATCGATAGATTGCGGATCGACCGTTAAATTTAAAAAATAACTGGGATGTGTTCCCGTTTTCAGTAAACCATCAAAGGCCGAAACTACCGCATGATTCAAGTAGGCGCTTTTTATAAATCTGTTATTCACAAAGAAAAATTGCTCACCCCTCGTTTTTTTAGCGAATTCCGGTTTACAAACAAAGCCTGAAATTTCCAAGACTTCAGTAACTTCTTCAACGGGTACCAATTTTTCATTTGTTTTATTTCCGAATATATTCACAATCCGTTGCCTGTAATTAGTAATCGGCAAATTAAAAGTCTCGCTGCCATTATTATATAGTGCAAAACCAATATCTGGATGCGCCAAAGCCACGCGATGAAATTCATCAATAATATGGCGTAATTCAACGGTGTCCGATTTTAAGAAATTACGACGTGCCGGGATATTAAAAAAAAGATTCTTTACTGAAATTGATGTGCCTTTTGGGGTGACCACGATATCCTGAGAGGCCACTTGGCTACCTTCTATCACAATGGTATTTCCCAAATTATCTTCCTCCAGCTTCGTTTTTAACTCGACATGTGCAATAGCCGCAATACTTGCCAAAGCTTCACCTCTAAAGCCTTTGGTGTTGAGTTTAAATAAATCATCTGCTGTTTTTATTTTTGATGTGGCATGACGCTCAAAGCTTAAACGGGCATCTGTGGTACTCATGCCTTTGCCGTTATCGATAACCTGAACTAAGGTTTTACCCGCGTCCTTTATGATGAGTTTAATTTGGCTGGCACCCGCATCGATAGCGTTTTCCAATAACTCTTTAACTACAGAGGCTGGACGTTGCACGACCTCTCCTGCAGCGATTTGATTGGCTACATGATCTGGTAATAGCTGTATAATATCGGCCATGTAATTATTTAGAAAAGAATATAGATAAATCGAAATCGATGATGAATAGAAAGATTAAAAGAAGTACGCCGATTATTATTAAAACACGACGATTGGCCTGTCTATCTGGATTGGTTTTATAGTCATTTAAAGCATTATTGACTTTTGTTTTAAGGCCCCTATTACTGCCGACGGTTTGTCTATAATCGTCAAATTTATGCTTAATTTCAAAGGGATTCCCTTCCCCATTATTATCAAAATAACGTGGTGTATAACCATACTTTTTATTTTTTCGCAGTTTCATAAGTCCCATGTCCTTATCAGTTTTAAGTTACCTAAATTTTGAATCTAATATATACATACAAATCAATAATAGTACCAAAACCAAAAGTAAGGTACGTATAGACACTATGCCTTTTGATGGTCGTTTTTTATTTGTGCTTTCGCGCTTCCATTTTGAAACAAAATCTCTTTCTATGTCCTTTTCTTCTGAGACAGCACGGCCATCTTTAGAAAATCGAGGGTTGTAATTAAAAGATTTATTTTTACGTTGCCTTAACAAAATACAGTAGTGATTGTCTTTCAAAAATACTTAAAAATAGCCAAAAATAAGGAATAGAGATGCTAAATATTGTTAACAAAAATTATCTCGCTAAGTCGCAAAGTCGCAAAGTCGCAAAGAAAAATGAGGCCAACATTTATCACAAACTAATTAATGTGACTGTGACTGTGACTGAAAACTAACTATTCTTACGTAACTCAGCCATTTTTATAGCCGCAATAGCTGCTTCCGTGCCTTTATTACCATGTTTCCCACCTGAACGATCGATGGCTTGTTGCATGTTGTTATCTGTAAGCACACAGAAAACAACAGGTGTTTCACGATTCACATTTAAATCTTTAATCCCTTGTGAAACGGCATCGCATACAAAATCAAAATGTTTTGTTTCACCCTGAATAACACTCCCTATAGCAATAACCGCATTTACCATTTGCTCCTGCATTTTTTTACTACCGTAAATCAATTCGAAACTTCCAGGCACATCCCACCGAATAATATTATGAGGCAATACACCATGCTCTATCAGGGTTTTATAAGCACCATTACACAAGGCCTCAGTGATGTTACCGTTCCATTCTGAAACAACCATTCCAAACCGAAATTTATTCGCGTCTGGGATGGTTGTTTTGTCGTAATCTGATAAATTCTTATTTACCGTTGCCATATTATTTATTTGCCAATACTTGTGCTTTTCCAATAAAAACATCAACAGTTGAGGCTTCTACAGCATTAGGATATTCTTCTTTAATACGTTTAAAATACGTCAAGGCTTTATCTGCTTTCCCTAGATCCATCGCAATCGCACCTGCTTTGTATAAATACATAGGAGACGTATATTCGTTATCTCTCATTTCGGCTGCGTCCTCATAGTATTCCAAGGCATCTTCTGGTTGGTTTAATTGCACAAAGGCATCTCCAATATTTCCTTTTGCCAAAGGCGCCAAAATCTCATCGTCACTTTTAAAATTCCCCAAATACTCGATAGCATTTTTATAATCCTTTAAACGTAAATACGCCGTACCAGCGTAGTAGTTTGCTAAATTTGCAGAAGGCGTGCCGCTGTACTCTTCAATAATATCTAACATGCCGAACTTCCCTTCCCCTCCATTTAAGGCTAAATTGTATAACGAATCTTTTTCGGTTCCTGTTACAGCCTCATTGAAATATTTTTGAGCTTGGAACATATCGTTCATAGCTGCCGTTTGTTTTGGCTGTGCTACAAACTCATTATATCCTAAATACCCCAATACCACTGCGGCTACTATGCCTATTATTACAAATATATACTTTTGGTTTTTCGCAACAAAGTCCTCAGTTTTAGATGCCGTTTCGTCCAGTGTATTGAATACTTCAGCAGTTGTAGAACCTTCCTCAATATTCTGTTCTTTCTCTGCTTTTGTTTTTGGTTTGTACCCTCTTTTATTATAAGTTGCCATCTATTTTTTCTATATTAATGCGCCGCAAAAATATAATTTTTCTTAAGAACTAAAAGGGTATTTATTTGATATTTTTCAATAATTTGCACATCCTTATATTAAGTACCGCAACTTATATAGATCCTTTAAGGTAATTTTATATGATTTTAAAATCACTTTCGCTTCTTAATTATAAAAATTTTGACAGTAAATCCTTTACTTTCAATGAGAAGATTAATTGCATTGTGGGGAATAACGGGATAGGGAAAACGAACGTACTCGATGCTATTTACCACCTATCGTTTGGTAAAAGCTATTTTAACCCAGTGGCTACACAGAACATTAAACACAATGAAGAATTTTTTGTTGTTAATGGTGAGTATGAGCATAAAGAGCAGACTGAAAAGATTGTAGTGAGCTTAAAACGCGGTCAGAAAAAAATGATTAAACGCAATGGGAAAGCGTACGAGAAATTTAGTGATCATATTGGATTTTTACCTTTGGTTATTATATCTCCCGCCGACAGGGATTTAATTACCGAAGGCAGTGACACCCGAAGAAAATTTATAGACAGTGTGATTTCGCAGAGCGATAAAAACTACTTAACCCATGTCATTAAATACAACAAGGTGTTGGCACAACGCAACGCCTTGCTTAAATACTTTGCACTAAATCACACCTTTAATGCAGACACCTTAGATATTTACAACAATCAACTAAACGACTATGGAACAGAAATTTTTAAAAAACGCGCGCTCTTTTTAGAGGCTTTTATTCCTGTTTTTAAGGAGCGCTACCTAGCCATAAGCAATGGTAATGAAACTGTTGATTTGGTGTATTCAAGCGATTTATTTGATGCCGATCTGAATACCCTTTTAAATAAGGCCATTAATAAGGACAAAGCCTTGCAATACACCAGTGTTGGCGTGCATAAAGATGACTTGAACTTTAATATTGCCGGACATCCTATTAAAAAATTTGGCAGTCAGGGGCAACAAAAATCCTTTTTAATTGCGTTGAAATTGGCACAGTTTGATTTTATAAAAGCACAAAGCGGCATAAACCCTATTTTGTTATTGGATGATATTTTTGATAAATTAGACGAACAGCGCGTCGCACAAATTATTAAATTAGTAAATGATGAAAATTTCGGACAACTGTTTATTAGCGATACGCATGCAGAACGTACCGAAGCTGCGGTAAGACAAGTACATCAATCTTACGAAATTTTTAAATTATAATGAGTCATGGCAAAACGAAACAACGACCACCTAAGTATAGCTGACGCTTTAAAAGAATTCGTTCAAACCAATAAATTAGAAAAGGGTTTGGATAAAGTAAATGTGGCAGACGCTTGGGCAAAACTTATGGGTAACGGCGTGAATAATTACACGAATGCTGTTAATCTAGAACGCAACACTTTATATGTGCAGTTAAGTTCCAGTGTTCTGAGAGAGGAATTAAGCTACGGAAAACAAAAAATTATTGCCATGCTTAATGAAGAATTAGGTAAAGAAATCATCAAGAAATTGGTACTTCGTTAGTTACAGCGACTAATAATTTATTTTCTTTTTTAAATTAAAATTACCAGAATTATATTATTTATAGTATATTTGTGGCTTAATTTTTTTAATTTAAATACAATGAGTAAAGGTACCGTAAAATTCTTCAACGATTCAAAAGGTTTTGGATTTATCACTGAAGATGACAACAACAAAGAACATTTCGTACACATTTCTGGATTAATCGATGAAATTCGTGAAGGTGATGCCGTAGAATTCGATCTACAAGAAGGTAGAAAAGGATTAAACGCCGTAAACGTAAAAGTAATCTAATACATATACTTTTCAATTACAATTAAAAGTCTATCAATCAATTTGATAGACTTTTTTTGTTTATGATGATTTATACAATAATTGGCAGTATCTTTACCAAAATATATTAATTTAATAGTTTAAATAATGAGTAAAGGAACAGTAAAATTTTTCAATGATTCTAAAGGATTTGGATTCATAACTGAAGATGACAACAACAAAGAACATTTTGTACACATTTCTGGATTAATCGATGAAATTCGTGAAGGTGATGCCGTAGAATTCGATCTACAAGAAGGTAAAAAAGGATTAAACGCCGTAAACGTAAAAGTAATCTAAACATATACTTTAACAGTTACCAATTAGAACCTATCATGTATTTGATAGGTTTTTTTTATCCTCATATTATTCAGTTGTGATCAGTGGCAGTCGATTATAATCTTTGGCATTAACTTTGCATACTATTAAGTATTAACAATTTAATATTTAAAATTATGAGTAAAGGAACAGTAAAATTCTTCAACGATTCAAAAGGATTTGGATTTATCACCGAAGAAGGTTCAAACAACGAACATTTTGTTCACATTTCTGGATTAATAGACGAGGTTCGCGAAGGTGACGAAGTTGAATTTGATTTACAGGAAGGTAGAAAAGGCTTAAACGCCGTAAACGTAAAAGTGATTTAAGTAAATTATATAGCTTTTAAAAACAAAAACCCCGCAACGATGTTGCGGGGTTTTTGTTTATGAATTTATTAAAATGTCTAGAACATCTCTCTTCCTGAAAAGTGAAAAGCGCCTTCTATAGCTGCATTTTCATCACTATCACTACCATGTACTGCATTTTCACCAATAGAAGCAGCATACAATTTACGAATCGTACCTTCAGCTGCGTCAGCTGGATTTGTAGCACCTATTAAGGTTCTAAAATCTTCAACGGCATTGTCTTTTTCTAAAACTGCAGCCACAATAGGACCACGCGTCATGTATTCTACCAACTCTCCAAAGAATGGACGCTCGTTGTGTATCGCATAAAACGCTTCCGCATCTGCTTTTGTCATTTGTGTTAGTTTCATTGCCACGATTCTAAATCCTGCAGATGAAATCTTTTCCAGTATTGCACCAATGTGTCCTTTTTCAACAGCATCTGGCTTTAGCATAGTAAATGTTCTATTTGTTGCCATTATATAATGTTTATGTTATTCATGTTACAAAAAGATATATTTAGTTCAATTCAAAGAAATTCCGAAGAAAACTAAGCATAAATACCTCTCAATAATTTTCGTGCAAAAGTAATCTAATTAATCAGATATACAAGCCTATGCAATTTTAAAAAAATTGTATATTCGTCGTCTATGACAAAACAGGATATTACAGGCATCAAACAATTATTATCAACTCCTAAAAAAATTGTTATTGTGCCACACAAAAACCCTGATGGCGATGCTATTGGCTCTACATTAGGCTTATATAATTTTCTAATAAAAGGCAATCACAAAGTTAAGGTCATAACCCCAAACGACTATCCTCATTTTTTAAAATGGTTGCCAAGTGAAGACTGTATTTTAAAATACGACGCCAATAAAACTGTTTGTGAAGATCTTATTACAGATGCGGATATCATTTTTACTTTAGATTTTAATGCCTTTCACCGTACTGGGAATATGGAATCCATTTTATCTGAAAGTGATGCGATTAAAATCATGATAGATCATCATCAAGCGCCGGATGATTATGCTACTTATACATTCTCTGATGTAAGTATGAGTTCTACCTGCGAGATGGTATATCATTTTATTGACATGCTAGGTGATGCTGATAGTATCGATAAAACGATTGCCACCTGCTTGTACGTTGGTATTATGACAGATACCGGTTCCTTTCGTTTTTCGTCAACCTCAAGTCAAACGCATCATGTCGTAGCACAACTCCTTGAAAAAGGGGCGAATAATTCTGAAATTCATAATAAAATCTATGATACAAATTCTTACGAGCGATTACAACTCTTAGGTTGTGCACTAAGTAATTTGAAGGTTTTACCGGAATCTAGAACTGCCTATATTACCTTATCACAGCAGGAATTAAACCGCTTTAATTATAAAAAAGGAGATACCGAGGGCGTTGTCAATTATGGTTTATCTGTAAATAATATCGTGTTCGGTGCTATATTCATTGAAGACAGGCAGGAAGGCATTATAAAAATTTCGTTACGTTCTAAAGGTGATTTTTCAGTTAACGAATTTTCACGAGCACACTTTAACGGTGGTGGTCATACCAACGCCGCTGGAGGGAAAAGCCATTTATCGCTGGAAGATACTGTTGCGAAATTTATTAGTATATTGCCTAGTTATAATAAAGCCCTGAACAATGAATAGAATACTCACCCTGATAGCCCTAGCTATTTTAGCTTTTAGCTGTAAAACACCCGAAGCACGCCGACCCATTTCAGTAAAAAGCGGCTCTTTTATTGATGCCTCGGTAGAACGAAACAAGAAATTAAATGCAAAAGAGCAAGTCGCTATTGAAGCTCTTATGGAAAAGACTGAAAATGAATATATCCCATCAAATAGTGGCTTTTACTACTACTACAATACCAAATCTGATATTGACAGTTTAGCAACACCTCTTTTTGGTGATCTTATCAATTATAATTACGATGTAAAAACCCTGGACGGTACCGTTATTTACTCTAAAGACGATCTTAAAACCCAAAGGTATGCCATGGACAAGCAAGAACTTTTCACAGGTTTAAGGGAAGGTTTGAAATTGATGAAATCTGGGGAAACCGTAACGTTTATATTTCCTTCACAAAAGGCTTATGGCTACTACGGTGACGAAAATAAAATAGGCACTAATATCCCTATAATTTGTGAAGTTACCGTAAATTCCATCACTCAAAACGACCCTAATTAATATGCGCAGTTTTAAACATTACAACATATTTGTATTATTTACTTTCGTAATATTACTAAGTTCCTGCAAAGCCCAATATCCCGATTTAAAAGATGGCTTATATGCCGAATTTGTTACCAATAATGGTACGATGGTAGCTGAATTGGCCTATAAAAAAGCGCCTGTTACGGTAGCTAATTTTGTGTCATTGGCAGAAGGTACTAACACGCTTGTTGATGATAAATACAAAAAGAAACCGTTTTATAATGGACTTATTTTTCATCGGGTTATGGATGGCTTTATGATACAAGGTGGTGACCCTACTGGCACAGGTTCGGGAGATCCTGGTTACAAATTTATGGATGAATTTCACCCAGATTTAAAACATGACAAACCAGGTATCTTATCTATGGCAAATTCAGGTCGTAACACCAACGGTAGTCAGTTTTTTATTACTGAAATACCAAAACCTCATTTAGACAACGTTCATAGCGTTTTTGGAGAATTAGTAATAGGATTAAACATTCAAGACTCTATCTCAAATGTAAAAACGGATAAAAATAAAAGACCTCTTAAAGACGTAGTAATTGAAGAGTTGAACATTATACGAAAAGGAAAAGGCGCAAAAGCCTTTAATGCACCTGAAATCTTCAATAACCATTTTGCTATAGAAGACCGTAAAGTAAAGGAAAAAGAGGCACGAGAAGCTGCTATTTTAAAGAAGACTAAAGATAAATTTGATAAACTAAAAGAAGGTGCTATCACCCTACCTTCAGGTTTACAATATGTGATAACCGAAGTGGGCACCGGAGAAAAATTACCAGAAATAGCAAAAGTAAAAACGCACTATGCCGTTTATTTTGAAAGCGGTAAATTACTAGAAACCAGCAATCTAAAAACTGCAGAAGCCCTTGATGCTGTAAACCAAAGAAAAAAGGAAGCCGGAAAATATCAGCCCCTAACCGCAGACATCGGTCCAGATGCCCAAATGATTGCTGGGTTTAAAGAAGGACTGCAACAATTGCGTGTTGGAGATAAAGCGACCTTATTCATTCCATATCATTTAGCCTATGGAGAATCTGGTACTCGCGGAATTCCTAAAAAATCTAACCTTATATTTGAAGTTGAAATTTTAGAACTTTTTAAATAATTAAATAAAATCAAGATTTAGATGACACTAAATTTTGATCAGAAATTATACTGCTATGCATCCATTAAAATTTGACTGGAATCCTATAACTGGAATAGACATTATAGGTAATTTTAAAATTCATTTCTATAGCCTGATGTGGGTGGCCGCCTTCGTTGTAGGATGGTACATTATGAAGCGTATTTTTACTAAGGAAAAAGTGTCTTTAGATTATCTAGATCCATTGTTTATTTACACCGTGCTGGCCACTATGATTGGCGCACGTTTGGGTCACGTTATATTTTATCAAACAGAATTAATTTTCGAGGATTTTTTCAGTATTTTCCTTCCTTTTAAATTTAAAGGTGGTTTTGAGTTTACCGGTTTTCAAGGATTGGCCAGTCATGGTGCTGCCATTGGGATTATCATTGGCATGTATTTGTATCGCAGAAAATATAAATACAAATCCGTTCTATGGATTTTAGATCGTATCGTTATCGCAGTAGCTTCTGGTGCTGTGTTTATTAGAATTGGAAATTTTATCAATTCTGAAATAATTGGAAAAATAACTGACTCCAATTTTGGTGTGCGTTTCATTCAAGATTATTATTATAAAGGGGAAATCACCCGTTTAACTGGTATAAAAGATGTGCAAAAGGCTTATAATGCCGTTACCGAAAACCCACAATTTCAAAATTTATTAGACGCTGTTCCTTATAGACACCCAGCACAATTGTATGAATCATTTAGTTATATTTTTGTGTTTTTAATTTTATTGTTTGTGTATTTAAAAACATCAAAAAGAGATCAAACAGGGTTTTTATTTGGATTGTTTTTAGTGCTTCTATGGACCATTCGTTTCTTTGTGGAATTTGTTAAAGAAGCCCAGGTAGAAGGGCGTGATGATTGGGTTTTTGGCATGAACACTGGGCAATTACTAAGCATTCCGTTTGTACTTATTGGTCTGTATTTTATGTTTGTATTTAAACCTAAAACAACCGTTAAATAGAATGAGTCGGGCAGTTACATACATGCGTAGTATACTGATAATCTTCCTTTTATCAGGAAGCGTGCATTCATGTAAAGAAGATAAAAAGGCAGTTAAGCAAACTGAGGTTACTTTTAAAAAGGAAGGCGAATTAACGCTTTACAAAATTACCACAGACTCTACAAAAGTTACTCTAGATATTGAAATTGCCGACACTGAGTATGATGTTCAAACCGGGTTAATGTACCGTAATTCTATGCAGAATACACAAGGTATGCTATTTGTTTTTCCAGATGTAAGAGAACGCTTTTTCTACATGAAAAACACCAGAATTCCTCTCGACTTAATTTATATAAACGACAATAAAAAGGTAGTCAGTTTCCAAAAAAATGCTCAACCCCTTAATGAAGATTCATTACCATCGAATGTACCTGCGCAATTCGTATTAGAAGTGAATGCTGGTTTGGTAGATACCTGGGGCATATCTGTAGGTGACACTATCGATTACACGACTCCTCAATAAAACTATTTAACTTTTAGTCTTATCCAATAATATCTAATTCATTTTAAAGAGTGCTACATAACCTCTATCTGTTCAGTTATTGAGAATAGTCATAAAAAGTGTTTTATAACCATATTTATGTATTGGATACTGGGAATTTTTTTGTTAAGTTTGGATCACTAGCATCCGAAAGTTTTTAGAGAAAAGCAGAAATCATAGGTCTATCCCAATGTTTTCGTTTAAAATATTAGATTATCCAGAAAATAAGTCTGCGTCAAACACCCATTCCTTTTGTGTAGTAAACGTGACCTTACGCACGCCTTCTCTTACGTGATTGCATACATAATCCAGTGATAGATAATGATACAGGCAGAATCTTATTTTTTCTGATAAATTGGAAAAAGCAACTGCTTTTTTGGAGATAGTTCGTTTTATGAGCTCTAAGAGCAGATAATTTATCAGGGCTACATATATTTGGGACTTTACTGCATTTTCACTGGTTCCCCAAAAGGTCTTTACCTGTAGGTTTTGTTTTAAGGCTTTAAAAAACAGTTCTATGTCCCAACGTTTCTTGTACAGTTCCGCAATGGTACCGTGCTCCCAGTCAAGTTGGTTTGTAACAATGGCTATCACTTTGTTTTCATCTTCTTTATAGACGTGTGCCAATCTTAGTTTTTGTCCTGAAATCCCTGTTTCCATTGCCTTGTTTGAAGTCAGTTGGATTATTTCATCTTTCAGTATATTTTGGTCAACGTTATCCGGTAATTCTAGTTCTTCTATCGTTTGGTACAACGTATTGGACTTGATCCTGGTAACAAATACATTTTCTGCCTTTATCCTGTTGAGCATCAGTTCAAAATCAAAATAAGCCCTATCTTCAACTATAATGGTGTCTTTAGGATAAATCAATTGCTTTAACCCATATCTGTCGTGCACCTTTGCTTCTGTAATATTTACCACATCCGGTATCATTAAATTGTAATCCCAACTTGTATGTAATTTAATGCCCCCTTTTGCTGTCCGAAACTCTGCCCAATCAAACATGGCCAAGCATAAGGATATCGTTGAGCTATCTATTAGTTTAACAACCTTGCCCTTGATCTCTTTTATGATGTGGGTATTGTGATGTTCTTTCAGCACTGATTTATAATGGCTCAATAAACGATAATACAAACTCTCAAACACGCGCCAGTCCCTGATTTTATTGCCATCACTCATTGTGGAACGCGCAGGGCTTTGGCGCAGGCCCAAGTCGTTTATGAAAATTTCGCTTACTCCGATCCCTGCCGATATATCATTCAAGCTCTGGCACTTATTGAGCTGTCCGAAAGTTAGTGCTACAAACTGATCGTATGTTCTGTATTTATGAACACCTTTGTCCGTTTTGTAAGTATTTGTGCAACTTTTAATTAACCAAGGTGGTACTAAATCTAATAGTTGCCGAATTATTGGTTTATTGGTATTTTTGTTTCGCCTGAAGAGTCCCATATTTGAAAAGTTTTTCGTAGAACTCTAAAATAAGGGATTCTGAGGGCTTTTTAAAATAGCGACTTTCGGATGCTACTGAGTTTGGATATACTATGGGTTAGAAACTATTATATTAATACACTTTCATTCTACCTTTCAAAAAAGCGACACAAAAAACGACACACCTCAATAATAAAAAAATGCAACAAACCTAATATCAGTTTATTGTATTTAAAATTCGTGACTGCGAAGGGATTCGAACCCCCCACGAAACCAGTAATCTTTATGGGTGTTTGAAGGTATATTTAATTTGAGGTAGTTAAATAACTACCATATCAATTAAATTGGTTTGTTGACCAATGACTCTCAATCTGTTATTAAAGATATAAAATTGAGTTAATAAAACAAATCTAAATAGTTCTTTTCGTTTTCTTCTGCTAAAGTGACAAACTATTGCATAGTATTTCTGGATTATATATTGCTTTATTGTTCATGCAACCACAGTTAATTATGTTATCAAATGGTGTTCCTATTGAAACTGTATCAAAACTATAATGGCATACTAAACTATGCAAATTTATTCTAGAGTCGTAGAATTCAAGATAAGCGAGGAAATTCAAAATCTACTTATTAGATTTAAAACCAAAAAGGAACAACCGAAAGCACAAACGCAAACAACAATTTTTAATGCTTAAAAAAAGAATTTCCTTTCAATACGATCCTCACAAATTATAGGGAGTGTATTGAAAAGAAATTTTCAGATATAAATAATTATTGCAATTCCTTCAAATAAAGATTATTTTTTAAGTAATTTTTCTAAATACTCAATCTTATCTTGTTCTGCCTGTAAAAGGCGTTCATAAAGTTTCTTATTTTCTTCGTGAGATTCTAAAAGTTTATCAATAGGATTAAAGGTAGGGTGGTAGTTGAATAATGCACTATTATCATGATTGGTAACCGTATTTCCAATTATGTTAAAAACAGCTTCCTCAGAAAAATTCTCAATACCCTCTTTAGTTACACCAAGGATTTTAGCAATCTCCTCCAGTTTATCATCTTCAATTTCTGGAGTTTGCTCAATTTTAGAAACTGCTTGTTGGCTAATGTTCAAAGCTTCGGCAAGGGTTTCCTGCTTCATGCCTCGAAGTTCACGGATACGACTTATTTTGCGTCCGATATGATTTGGTTTTGTAGCTGTTGTCATATATCAAATATAATAATTATTCTCTTAAGAAGATAAGTAAAAAACAAACAACATGAAGTAAAAAACAACATATCGTGGTTCGGTACTTTGTAAAAAAGCAATTAGTTTACAAAAAGCAAAAATTATGAAAGCAACTTTGACCACAAAATCCCCTTTACAGAAGGAACTTCTAGAGCTATTGAAAAAGTTGCTCCCATTGCATTCCGTATATGTATTAAGTGTCTTTAAAGAAAGGAAAAAACAAAATATTTATCTCTCACCGCAAGGTAAAACTTTTAAAAAGGAGATAACATATACAATTCTTATTATTACACATAAGCCCATTTCTAAAGGATTGGGAGACTTCATGGACGATATGTACAATAAGATGCAAAAGCGCTGTAAGGTCTTTGCCATTATATATACATTATCAAATGTGAAAAAGCGGTTAAATCATGGAGATGATTTTTTGTCTAAAATCATTTTTGATACCCATTGTATCTATAAAGCAGATGGCTCATTATCAAAATTCAAAGATTATGGTTTACACTATCATCCACACGTTTATAAAGGTATTCAAGAAGTATGGAAGGGTCGTATGAAACGTGCAGAATACCTACTTTCCATTTTAAACAGCATTGAACCCGATGAAGATTCCACTTCTAGGTTGGCGATTATGCACTATGCTTTAGAACAGGTATGTATGGCACTCTTATATGTGTTTTGGGAGTTTAAACCGCAACACTATTCATTGTCCTATCTATTGCATTTATGTAGCCACTTTACTCAATTACCACAGATCATATTCCCTAAAGAAACCTATGGTTTACACCGTATCTATTATATGCTGTGTAATGCTCATCATATTATGCGGTTCAAAGTTAAAAATGAATTTTCAAATATAGATACAGATAAAGCTTATAGCCGCTGTGAATGGTTTTTTGATGAAGCCAAGAAACTAGGTGAAGCACAATTGGAGCACCTTAAAGAACTGCATTGCAAACAATCTAATCAACAATAATTTTAAAATAATGAAAAAGAAAGCAAAAAAAATAAAAGCCATAAAAAAATTAGTAACGAACTTTTCTGGAATAAAAAGCGAAGCCTTTGGAAGGAGGACACGGAAAACCATCCAATTGGAAATATCAAGTCAAGAAGATATTACCGATTATATTTCAACACTTTTGGAAGTTTGTTATTTCGCTTTAGATGGAAATGGTATATTCATATCACCAGCAAACAGACATTGTTTGCCAAGTTCTAGTGTTACAAAAGTCATAGAACTCATAATGGAGCTTTTGCCACATGATCAAATGCACTGCTTGGATAAGATAGCGGAAGTGCTACATCAGGAAGCGCAGAACGGCAACTGAAAAGAAAAACACACCAAGTTCGACCAAGAGCGTGTGGAGGTTTCTATGTCATGTTATATTAAATCTAAACTAACAAATCACAATTAATCAAGATTCAAGCTGAAATAATTGTTTGACCTCATAATGGATTCGTTCAAAATTCGCCTGTATTTCGGCATCATTATAACGATGGGTTGGTGGTGGTAATTCCCTTTTAATCTGAGGCATTCCAAATTTGATTTTTCGCTCTTTTCCATCTGCAAAAGCAATAAATTCGCCAGGGTTTAAACGAAAAAATACATCCGAGCGTATCTTACTAACTTCTTTTTCGCCCGTACTGATCCTGGAATCAAAATTTAAGCCATCGCTTTTACTAACAGTTCTGGTCGGTTTTTTAACAATCTCAAAAAACCGTTCATAGTATTTGGCGGTATCTGGGTCATTGGCCTTGCCAAAAAACTGATAGGACAGATTGCTCAAAATAGCTCTACTTGCCTTATCGCCATACATCATATCATTTTGAATCTTGTCCTGCATCACATAGATGGTAGCTATGTCATAACTTCGGAGTGTAGCAGGGATACGATGCATGTTGAGCAATCTAATCGTAGGTGCTTCCTCGATAAGGATAAAGGACGATGCTTGGTTGCGGAGACTCATTTGTTTAGTGATGGTATGGATAATAGTGGCAATCACAGGAGAATAAGTGGTTTCAAATTTAGGGTTATTGACAACGGACACGACACAAGGATTTTTGGGATTATTGATGTCCAATGGCACATCATCTGCGGAAAGGGTCATAAACAGACGTTGGGTAGTGATCTTCTTTAGGGCATTGGCAAGCGTGCTCAACACTGCTGCAGTTTGGCGTTCAGAATCCCTACCAGAAATAAAGGCACTCGCCATGGCTTTTGATGTATAATCGGATGCCAGAAAATCAATAAGGCTATCGGTATCCAAATATTGAAAGGTAGCAATCAGATGGGGCAGGGTACAATACTTTGGATAAGTGGTCTTAAGCTTCCAGATCAGCCCTCCCAATATGCCTTCCACTGCATCGTTAAAGAATTTGGAAGGTCCCATGGCTATGGATTCGCGTTGCTCCAATAGATTTTCTAATAGTACCCGTGACACTTCATTGACACTTTCCTCATCTCCCATATATCGAGGGGCTATGGGATTGACCTTGGCATGGATCTCATCAAAGGAGATGATATGAAAGGGGATGTTTTCATTTTGAAATAAGGGATACGCCATTTCCGTAATCTCAAAGTATTTGTAGTCATGGATAATACCACAAAATTGGTGCTTTTGAAAATGTTTCAGAAAATTATAGACCACGGATTGCGTTTTTCCGCTACCTGCCGACCCAATTACGGATGCTCCTCTACGGATGTTCTTTAGTTTTAAAATACCGTTTTTATGTCTGAGCCTAACGATATACTTCCGCTCTGTTTTCTGCTGGTCTTTTACCGAATCGATCTTAACAAATAGTACCATATTGATAAATACCATTGGCAATAGGAAGTACATTAGGATTTGTAAAAAAAGCCCTTGTTCATGGATCAGGTAGAGCAGGAAGCCTGTGAGTAATATGATTAGGAAGTGGATGCCAAAAGCAAAACGGATATAACGCATGCTTATGCTCATCCCTAAGATCAAAACGAGGTACATCCCGCATATTAAAAGTATGGTGTTCATGGCTTCTTTGTTTTTATAATTTGTTTTTATATATTCTAATTTGTTTTTAGATACCTATAGATCCTGCGTCTCTGGCTTTGTCCAAGGCTTTTCTGAACTGCTTGATGGTTTTGATAGCCAACTGTACCTGATTGGTAGGGATATTTAACATGGGGAGTTTGACACCTGCTTTCCCTAAAAGTTTGAAAGCAGCACTTCTTTCATTGGTGGGCAGTTTCATAAGGTGTGAAAAATACAGACGGGTGTTTTTGTGGTATAGTTTTCTAGCGGTATAGCTTTCCACAAAGTTTCGGTCATATTTAAAAAGTCTGTCAAAGGTCTTTTCGGCATTTTCAAAAAAAGCATCCCTATCGAATCCCCGTTTTACAGGTTTACCATTCAGCAGTGCTTCAGAGGCTTTGTGCGAACTCCCTGGGGATAAACTCAGGGTGTTTGAGCTATCTTTTCGACTGACAATAATATGGATGTGGGTCTGTAAGCCTTGTTTTTTCATGCCCTGCTCAATCATTTTGCCGTCTATTTGGTGTGGTGCCTTGTTATTAAGGGTTTCTATCTCACGCTCTATAATTTTGGTATTACCTTTAAGTTCTCCATTCCTAATCTTAACTAGGTCATGTTCCAGTTTGACGATTTTTGCTCTAAAGGGTTGATTTTCCTTGATGGCTTTATCATAGCCTTTATAATGGCGTTCGTATTCTATTTTGGCATAGTATTTTATGCTGTCCACTGATACAGGACTATCCCTATAAAAGGCATCCGCATAATTTTTCATGGTTTCCCGAACATAATGGCGCAACTTTTCGGGGTCATTCCCAATATGATTGAGTTCGCTTTGGCTTGGGTTAATGGTCAGGGAATAGAATTTTGGGTCTCGTTGTTTAAGCTTGGCGGTATTGCCGTCAATGTCCTTGATTACCTGCTCTGGGGGAACGCGATCATTATGTTGATCAAAGAAGTGTTCCTGAAGCTCAAGGGCTTTGTCCTCATTTTCTTTTTCCAGATAGCTTACAAAATCACCTGAGCTTTGTGAAAAGGTAGTGTCCAAATGTTGTTTGGTAATGGAGATGTACATGGTCTATGCTTTATTGTTTTTAGTATTTTACATTTCATTAATTGTCCCTTAGGGACTTTTTTTGATATTTTCTTTAAGGGCTTCGAGTTCTTCAATGGACATGTTGAGTTGAAGCTTGGGCTTCCCAAAACTGGGTTTTATGACCTGAATCTTGGAAAAAAGTATATCCTCGAATTGCTGCTTTGTTTCTTCTAGATCTCGCTTGAGCGAGTTTTTTTGCTTTTTGAGTTCGATGGCTTCCAGTGAGGTAGCAAAGGAGTCTTCTTTAAAAAGTTTGTCCTTGGGGTTGACGGCCACTAAACGGGGCTTTTTATCTTTTACCGTGTCCTGTTCAAAAAGCAGTTGCAACATCGCTGTGGTGGGCTGGGTCTGGTGCTTTTCGATGTCCTTGATAATAGCGATAAGTGCATTGATGCGTTTTTTGATATTGGTTTCCAAAGTGCGTGCATTCGGTCCCAAGGTTTCCTTTGGAGATATTTCATTGTAGAAGAAAAAATCCAGCATGGTTTCCAGAGCTTCCGTATGGGTCTTAAAGAACCGTCTGGAAAACTCTTGAAAACGTTGTACCGTTTTCTTTTTGAACCGTATGTTACTGAATGTTTTCAACTATTTTATTGTTACTTTTCTTTGATTTGCCGCAAATTTCTGCCTGTTTTCGGGGCTTTTAAGGGCATTTGCCGCAAAAATCGATTTTCAAAACTGGAGCAATCAAAACAAAACCACTTTAAACAACTGTTTTTCAGTTGTTTATGACAAAAACTAATAAAGCAACGTCGCGCAAGCGCGTTGCCCTCTTGCTATATCATTTTTCGTTCCGTAGGGACCAAAATTTTCCATACACATCATGTTCACGATGTGCTTTAATGGAATTAAAAAATCCCATCGATCTCTTTTTTTTGAATGACCAGTTATGAGCGAAAGTCAAATATAAAAAGCATAACTAGGTATCATTGAACTGCCGATAGACAGCCTTATAAATATAAAGATTTCAAATGCCAATTGAAAAGAAAAAAAGCCCTCAAAAGGCATCAATTTATATCAAATAATATTTTTTTTGGGAAAATGAGAATTTTGGACGTCAGATTATGAAACTGTAGGCCCAAATATTTTAGAGATTGAAACCTGCAAGAAAACAAAAAAAGCCTCTGAAATTCCAAAGACTCTTTTGTTGGTGCTTCATTTTAATGTTACTGTTAAATATTGAACACGTATTGGTAGCTATACAAGTTTTTTATGGCTTCTTCTTCCAATATCGTATTATAATCCAAATGGTGTTTTTCAGCATAGGATTTAAGGTCGTCTCCAAATTTTTGCTCCACATCACTTTTGGAATCTTGGAGCAAACGATTTTGGGTGTTTGCATCGAGGTTGTTATAATTTAAATAGACCATGATAATATCGTTATAAATTATAATATTCCGTTATCCGCAAAACTGTAATACTCGCCATTTGGAACAATAATCAAATGGTCTAACACTTTTACATCAAAAAAAGCGGCTGCGTTTTTGATTTTGTCTGTGAGTTGTTTGTCAGCTTCACTGGGTTGTAGTTTTCCACTGGGGTGGCAATGTGATAAAATCACGGCTACAGAAACAGACTTTAATATCACGGCGAATAAAATCCTTATATCGACCAATGTGCCTGTAATACCTCCTTTTGATAGTTCGTAAACACCTTTCACCTTATTGGAATTGTTTAATAACAATACTTTAAAAGACTCCTGTATTGCAATCGTGTTTTTATCCCATGTTTCAAATAGTAGTTTTCCTGCATCGGCTGAACTTTTAATAGCAGGGGATTTTGATATGGATATTTTCTCTTTGTAACTTATTCGTATTTCGTTAACTTTGTTTTTCATTGTTCTTTTCTTTAGAGATTAATAATGAAAAGAAGAGGGTATAAACTAATTGAAAACTGGTGTTAATGCCCTCTTTACTTTTTACTTACTGCCTAACAACAGTATTTCATTCACTACCACTTCGGTGACAAAACGTTTTACATGGTCTTTGTCCTCGAAAGAACGATTGGTTAGTTTCCCTTCAATGGCGATTTCCTTGCCTTTGGTAACATACTTTTCAAAGAAGTTAGCGGTCTTGCCCCATGCCACAAGATTATGCCAATTGGTATCGGTTTGATTTTCACCTTTACCATTTTTGTAATGTTCATTGGTTGCTAATGACAAACGCACTAATTTTTTACCGCTTTCAAGATTTACAATGGTTGGCTCCCCACCAACATTCCCAATTAATTGTACTTTGTTTCTTAATGTACTCATGATTAAATGTTTTTAGAACCTGCCTTTTGACAGATTTGATTAATAATATCCCTTTACTCATTTAAACTGAATTAAATTTTAAGGGGTGTTTTGTTCGATTTCTTTCGTGCTCCGCACCATAGATGACGTGGGTTTTGTCAAGACTTTTAGGAAACAAATCAGGAGTGTCTGCAACGTCGTTTTTACCAACGGGTTAAAAACAAGGCAGTAGAAACCTTATTTTTTTCTAAAACTTGCATGGTCTTGACAAGTTCCACAATGGTATTAGCAATTCTCTTAAACACATTTATGGAATGAGCGTACAGGAAGTTAAGCGAGTTCAATACATGTGTTTAAGTTAGAAGTGTTTATGCCATGCCTGTTTTTCGATGCCCCGAAAAACAACAAAAGGCGTCATCTATTATAAACCCCTTAAAATGACTGGGACAAACCCTGAATTTTTAAGAATTATCGAGCAAAAGCCCTAAGAAGGCTTTGCCGATAATTTGATTAAGAAAATTCAGGGTTTGGCTTTCCGATTTTTGATATTTGCTCTGTTTAAGCGGACTTAATCCACACTTTTACTTGTAAATGAAGTGTTTCTTTCGAGAGAAGCGGAAAAGGTTAACGAAAATGGAAAGTCAAAAGTGTGGATTAGGTCCAAGACCTTTTTTATTGAAGCTCTTTTTCTGGAATGTAGTTTTTACGCAATGGAAGAAAATGTGCTGAGTGGATTATGTAAACGGAGTACCCATTTAAAACAGGTTTTAAAAAGGCCTAAATTTCTATTTTGAATGTTGATCGTCCCCTTGTTCTACTGAGCCAAAGCCCAGCTGAAAGGTATATTTTGAGTTATTATAAATTAGTGTTTTTGAAATAATAAGATTTATTATGTTTACTGAGATTTTATGACTTTTATATAATTTTTCGGCAGATACTAAAAAAAACACCAAAAAGCATTGCAGAAAATTAAACACTTTTATTCAAAAAAATATGCTCAACAACTAAATGTGCTTGGTTTTCCTAACGATTAAGATGTCATCATTTGAAAATTCCATCCAAGCAAAATCATATACATAATGATAGATTTTCCCTTTACTGTTGGTATGTAGATGGGTATGGTATTTGAATACAAAATGATTTTTTTCAAGAACCATCCTTTCTACGGTACATTGTACTTTTCTTTTCCCCATAATTTCTAAAAGGATACTCCTGTTTCTATGTAAAATATTGTCCAACTCTTTTACCACAATATCAGTTGCCTTTCTTAGATTAACGTGGTAATAATTTTTACATTTTACAGAGCAAAATAACTTATCCTTTCTGCCTATAAGCGTTTTACTGCATATCTTACATGTCACCTTTACAGGTTTTCTATTACCTATCATTTTACGAATTTAAATAACTGTTTATAAGGTTTTTACAATTAGTCGTTTCTAACGGTTAAAATACTGATATTTTCATTAAGCCTACTTTCTTTGCTCTTTTTTTAAGTACTTTTAATACACTAATATGTAGTATTAATAATAAAAAACCATGCAACCAACTATATATCAACCTCTTAAAGAGGCAAAACGGATCAAGGTGTTTATTCCTTACAAATTAATTGAAATTAGGAATGCTATAAAGAAAATGGATGGTAGTTTTTGGCATCCGCACCAAAAATTATGGTCGGTTATAAATACAGATAAAAATTTTAAGTCTTTAAAAGAAATATGTGGTGGGAATTATACGATTGAAAAAGATATCCGTTTTACACCGATACCGACAGTAGCGTTGACCCAAGATGCTTTAGAAGCCCTTTTTGAATTAGAAAAAGCACTAGTTTTAAAGCAATACAGCGTGTCAAGCATAAAGGTATATAAAAAAATGTTCACCGTTTTTCTAGGGAAATTTATGCAAAGGAACCTTAAAGAGGTCAACAAAGAAGATATTGAAGGATTTGTATATGAACTCATCAAAAAAAGCCATATCAGCGAAAGCTATCAAAACCAACTCATCAATGCCATAAAGGCATATTATGAGCATGCACTAAAAATGCCCAGAGAGTATTACGATATCCAAAGACCCAAGAAAGCCAGGAGCATACCCAATGTATTAAGCAAAAGTGAGGTTTTAAATATCATCCAAGCACCAAAAAACATAAAGCACAGAGCTATTTTGTGTACTATATATAGCTCTGGTTTGCGGATTTCCGAACTCATAAACTTACGCATTACAGACGTGCACTCAAATGACGGCTATCTTTTTATAAAAGATAGCAAAGGTAAAAAAGACCGAAAAACTATATTATCCAAACAACTGGTACTCTTATTAAGAGCCTATTACAAACAATACAAACCCTCCTATTGGTTGTTCGAAGGACAAACAGGAGGTCAATACAGTACAACCAGTATTCGTTCCATATTTAGAAAATCCGTTGCGCAAACCAATTCAAACCCTTGGGCAACAGTTCATACATTGCGCCATTCTTTTGCTACGCATTGTATTGAAAACAATGTAAACATACGTCATTTGCAAAATATGCTAGGCCATAACTCCCCAAAAACTACTGAAATATATACTAGAACCATTGAAATTAACAATAAAACCATTACAAGCCCATTTGATTCTTTATTGAAAAATAGTACATTGCAGACATAAAAGATATAACTGCAATACTAAGACTAAAAAGTGGTGGTTATACAATTGTTGGGAGTAATTAAATCAACGAAATTAGCTCTTAAAACCAATTTTTGGAAAAACCAAATATCAATGCAAAGTATAGCAGTCTTTCCTTTTAACAATATCTCTAAAAATAAAGAGGATGACTATTTGTGTGATGCAATTGCCATAGAGATTACTCACCTCCTTTCTAACCACAAAAATGCAAGAGTTGTATCAACCATAACTTCATTTTCAAATAGTGTAAAACTGGACACTTCAAATCTAAATGTTGATGTGTTTATTAAAGGAGCACTACATAAAATAGGTGAGCGTATTCGCATTACAGTACAATTTATTAACACGCAAGACAACACCTGTTTTCTCTCTGAAAAATTTGATGAAAGTAGTAGTAACCTTTTCGAAATAATAGACAAAGTATCTGGTAAAATATTGGAATATCTTCAACTCGAAAAAATTAATCAAAAACCAGCTATTGATTCTACAGCATACAATTATTATCTTAAAGGGTTATACCATTGGAACCTGTGGAATGAGAACAACATTAAGCAAGCCATTAGCTTCTTTAATAAATCTATAAAAATTGAACCTGAATTTGCATTGGGATATGCACGATTATCTGATTGTTGGTCATTATTGGCAGGGATACAAAAAGGAGATACCGAAGTTAATTATAAGAATGCAAGAACTACTGCACTAAAGTCGATAGAATTAGATGAAAACATGATAGAAGCCCATCTTTCTCTTGCTCTTGTTAAACTGTTAAGTGATGTTGACATATTAGGAGCATTCTATTCACTAAAAAAAGCTTTCTCTTTAAACAACAAATCTTCAGAAGTGCATTATTACTATGCTTTTTACCTATTGACAATCGGTCAATACAAAAAAGCGATTCAAAATATCGAGTATGTTCTCGAAACGGAGCCTTTTAATGTACAGATAAATAGTACTTATGGCTATGCTCTATCGTTATTAGGAGAGTATGAAAAAGCCGAACAGCAATTAAAAAAGACACTCACCCTTTCACCTGATTCTGATGCAACCTATGATGCATTGGTTTGGACATATATTATGTCTAATAAATACAATGAAGCCAAAGAATTAGTAGAACAAAATGAAAGTCGAATCATTCATTCTCCAGCCACTCAAATTGTGCTTTATCAACAAATGAAATTAAAAAATAGAGTTGATAATTGGTTGGAAGTATTGATCTCTAAATTAAACCAAAACAAAGGTAGAGCTTATTACAGAGAGGCTTCTATTACATACCTTTCTCTTGGAAATAATGACAAGGGAAATGATTATTTTGAGCTTTTCTATAAAGAAAAAATTGGTTTCATAATGGCTCTCTCACATCCAGCTTGGAAGTCTTTCAGAAATAGTGGAAAATTTTACAAATACAAAAAAAGATTAAACTTATTGAATCCTCCTCTATTGCCAAACGAGTTTTCGAATACTGATGAAGATATTATTGTATTTCATTCATCCACATTAGAAAAGTTAGCGATAAACATGGAGGAATTAATCTACATTGAGGCACAGAGTATTTATTCTAAAATTATTTGGAATGAGAATGGTATTACAAAAGAAAAATTATTGAGGGTTTCTTTGACAAAGATTTTAAGCCAAACGATAAACCCAAACTTATTCAGGTGCCATAACTCATATATTGTAAATACACTAAATACATACTCTTTAGCAGGAAATAGAAAATCTATGAAACTTATTCCAAAAGGATATTCTTTTCAAATACCTGTTTCAAGAACAAAGTCATCAAGCATACATCAACATATAAATATTGTTGATTCATCTTCAAAATAATCCATTTCACATCTTTTTATTCCCGAGTACATCAGATATTTCTGATAGCATTTAACCATTCCTACATTTGATGAAAATTAATTAAAAAAGAAAATTTATGAAGAAATTAAGGATGACAAAATTGATTCTATTTACAATGATTGTAAGTGTTTCAAATGGGTGTAGTGCAAATCAATCAAAAAAAGAGAACAACAACAATACAATAGAATCAACAGCAAAAACGATGAAAATGGAGAAATTAAAAGAAAACAAAGGTGTAAATTATTCAATAGTGCTTTTGACAATCCAAGACAATGAAAAATACAATCGTTATAGAAAGGCGACTGAAAAAGTAATGAAAAAGGCGGGAGGTCATATTGAAAGAGATTTTGATGTTATGGGGCAAAAGGGAAATATTGAGAACTTTGAAGCTCCTAATAGAGTGGTTGTAATCTATTGGGATACACCAAATGGACATGAACAATTAATGAATAACGAAAAGTATAAAAAAGAAAGCGAATTACTTAAATCGTCTACAAGCAACATCCGTGTTATAAAAGGAACATCTGAAATGTTTCAAAGCTCTGACAGTGATGAAAATGGAAGAATGTATTTGATGAAAATATCCTATTATAAAGAAAATACAGCAGGTAGAATAGAAATGCTTCAAAAGATAGGTCCAAAATTAGCTCCTTATGGATTCTATACTGAACGTATGATTATGGCGAATGAAGCTAAAGGAATTGATATTCCAAACGAAGTAACGATTCATTTTCACGACTTTTCGTATCAAAATGAAGAGCTTCAAAAAGATGAATCTGTTAAAAGTGCTATTGGAGAATACAACAACAAATATTTAACTCATTTTGTGTACTTACCCTTGAAGTTAAGGTAAAACAAAAAAAACTACTCCCAATTGAGTAGACGGGTGACGACTTAAAAGTCGTCACTGCGCCTCTCACACCACCGTACGTACGGGTCTCGTATACGGCGGTTCACCAAATTGAAGTTTGCGTATTATTAATGTAATCTAACAAAGGTTTATACCCTTTTCGTTTAAGTCTAGAGACTGTAATAGTAGTCTTTAGAATAGGACTTTGAGCAACTGCCCAGCCTCCCATTCTTGTTCTACTCCAAGCATAGGCTTGTCCGATTTCTATACCTAATTGAATTAGGTTTTTACGTTTCCGTTCTAGTTTCTTCCAATCGTGCCAAATACAATAGCGCAACCGATTTCTTAGCCACTCATCTAGCTTTTTACTTTTTGCATAGATGTTGGTTAAGCGGTAATTGTTCATCCAGCCTCGGCAGACTTGATTAAGTCGTTCGAGTCGTTCTAACAACGACATGGGTTTGGTTTTCTTGGTTATACTTTTTAGGTTACGTTTAAACTTTGCCCAACTTTTATTGGCTACCACTAGTACATATTGTCCTTTTACACCCTTTTTATAGATGGGTACAAAACCATGCCCGAGTAACTCAAAGTTTACAGGTCTGCGGATGCCACTTTTGGCTTTGTTTATAGGTAATTTAAGTTTATCTTTTAAGAAGACAAACAGTCTATTTCCTATTTGTTTAGCCTCGCTTTTGCTTTTGGCGTAAACGCTAAAATCATCAGCGTAGCGAACATAACGCAAGCCCATGCTTTTCATTTCTTTGTCCAAAACATCTAACATAATATTAGATAATAAGGGACTAATTGGACTGCCTTGCGGGATGCCTTTTCTGCGCTTTTGGAGTTTTCCATCTATTAATATGGGAACTCTAAGCCATTTTCGGATTAATCGCAAAGTGGTCGGACATTTTACCTTGTGGTAAATAAGTTGCAGTAAGATACAGTGGTCTACTTGGTCAAAGAATCCTTCTAAATCAATATCTACAATATCTTGATAACCAGAATTGATATACGTTTGAGCTTGTAATACTGCTTTTTGGATGTTCTTTTGTGGACGGAAACCGTAACTAACGGGTTCAAAATCATATTCAAAATGAACCATTAATTGTTGACTTACCGCTTTTTGAAGCCACCTATCGACTACAGTTGGTATTCCTAATAGTCGGGTTTTACCCTGTCCTTTTGGAATGGTTACTCCTAATATTGAATTTGGATTATAGCTGTTTGTGCGAATAGTCGATAGTATAGTCGAACGGTTTTCTAATATATAAGCGGAAAGCTCCGTTGTTTTCATACCATCTACACCGCTCGCGCCTTTATTGCGCTCCACTTGTCGTGTTGCTTTAAAAAGGTTTGTTGCTGATAATACGTTTTCAATCATAGGTTTAATAATTCGTGTACTCCTGTTGGTTTAAAACTAGGCTAGCTAGGCATCCTAATCGAATTCCAACGTAATTTAATGTTCTGTCCTTCCCTACTTGTGAGACCATCTGAGGTATTGCCTCAACTCGTTTCCCGTAGGTACTATGACCTCTGCTGACTTCTCCAAATAACCAACTCGTAGTTTTGGAGACCTCCCCAGGTAATGACATCTTCTTTCTCTCAATCACTGCCGTATCTACATATTTACCCTTTTGGTGTTCGTTGGGCGTTACAATGATGTGCTTGCTTACCCAAGTAAATATGCCTCTGTATACGATTTCTGTTCGTCAGTACCGAGTTTTGTAGTTCCGCTTCCTTCAGATAGAACCTCACGGTTTTCACCCTTGCGACTTACTAATGCTTCAAGACGTTACTCCTGTACATAAGGGACTTGCACCCTCTAGATTAATTATTTACCTTTCCGTAAATAAAAGATGCCCATGCTGGGCACACACACTGTATATAAAAAATAGCAGAAAAAGTGCAAGCCACAAAGGTTTGTGCTTTTTTGTATTTTTGTAGTAATCTGAAAAGTTCGTGATATTAAACCTGCTACTTTTCATATACTAATCGTTGCCACACATATAAAAAACCAATCCTAATGCAATTATCAATAACCGAACAACTTGCTTATTCTACAGTAAGATTAGAATGTTTGACTAAAACAGGAAATGTACAAACAGGAACAGGTTTCTTCTTCAAATTTTTGGAAAAAGGAGACCAACACGTACCTGTTATTATAACAAATAAGCACGTTGTTAAAAATGCTGTAAAAGGTAAATTCATTTTGACAAAAAGCGATAAAGATGGAAATCCAATTAATACAGAACATTTTACCGCAGAATTTGTAAATTTTGAACAACAATGGAAAATGCATCCAGATGCTAATGTTGATTTATGTGCGATGGCATTAGCACCAGTCGTAAATTATGCTCAACAGCAAAGAGTAAATTTGTTTTACAGAGTATTTGACAAGAACCTCTTACCTCAAAAAGAACAACAAGATGAATTTACTGCACTTGAAGATGTTTTGATGATTGGTTACCCTAATGGAATTTGGGATTCTGTTAATAATCAACCAATTTTCAGAAAAGGCACGACCGCAACACATCCGAATATAGATTATAATGGAAAAAAAGAGTTTATGATTGATGTTGCCTGTTTTCCTGGTTCGAGCGGTTCACCTGTTCTAATTTACAATGCAAGTAGTTATACAACCAAGTCAGGAGGAACTATAATGGGCGGAACAAGAATAATATTAATTGGTGTACTATATGCAGGACCACAACATACAGCAACGGGAGAAATAAAGATTGTAAATGTTCCTCAATTTAATCAACCATTATCGATTTCAAGAATTCCAAACAATCTTGGAATATGTTTAAAAGCTGAAAGAATTTTAGAATTGGAAAAATTGTTTGAATAAAATACGTGTGGCAATTGAGTAGACGGGTGACGACTTAAAAGTCGTCACTGCGCCTCTCACACCACCGTACGTACGGGTCTCGTATACGGCGGTTCACCAAATTGAAGTTTGCGTATTATTAATGTAATCTAACAAAGGTTTATACCCTTTTCGTTTAAGTCTAGAGACTGTAATAGTAGTCTTTAGAATAGGACTTTGAGCAACTGCCCAGCCTCCCATTCTTGTTCTACTCCAAGCATAGGCTTGTCCGATTTCTATACCTAATTGAATTAGGTTTTTACGTTTCCGTTCTAGTTTCTTCCAATCGTGCCAAATACAATAGCGCAACCGATTTCTTAGCCACTCATCTAGCTTTTTACTTTTTGCATAGATGTTGGTTAAGCGGTAATTGTTCATCCAGCCTCGGCAGACTTGATTAAGTCGTTCGAGTCGTTCTAACAACGACATGGGTTTGGTTTTCTTGGTTATACTTTTTAGGTTACGTTTAAACTTTGCCCAACTTTTATTGGCTACCACTAGTACATATTGTCCTTTTACACCCTTTTTATAGATGGGTACAAAACCATGCCCGAGTAACTCAAAGTTTACAGGTCTGCGGATGCCACTTTTGGCTTTGTTTATAGGTAATTTAAGTTTATCTTTTAAGAAGACAAACAGTCTATTTCCTATTTGTTTAGCCTCGCTTTTGCTTTTGGCGTAAACGCTAAAATCATCAGCGTAGCGAACATAACGCAAGCCCATGCTTTTCATTTCTTTGTCCAAAACATCTAACATAATATTAGATAATAAGGGACTAATTGGACTGCCTTGCGGGATGCCTTTTCTGCGCTTTTGGAGTTTTCCATCTATTAATATGGGAACTCTAAGCCATTTTCGGATTAATCGCAAAGTGGTCGGACATTTTACCTTGTGGTAAATAAGTTGCAGTAAGATACAGTGGTCTACTTGGTCAAAGAATCCTTCTAAATCAATATCTACAATATCTTGATAACCAGAATTGATATACGTTTGAGCTTGTAATACTGCTTTTTGGATGTTCTTTTGTGGACGGAAACCGTAACTAACGGGTTCAAAATCATATTCAAAATGAACCATTAATTGTTGACTTACCGCTTTTTGAAGCCACCTATCGACTACAGTTGGTATTCCTAATAGTCGGGTTTTACCCTGTCCTTTTGGAATGGTTACTCCTAATATTGAATTTGGATTATAGCTGTTTGTGCGAATAGTCGATAGTATAGTCGAACGGTTTTCTAATATATAAGCGGAAAGCTCCGTTGTTTTCATACCATCTACACCGCTCGCGCCTTTATTGCGCTCCACTTGTCGTGTTGCTTTAAAAAGGTTTGTTGCTGATAATACGTTTTCAATCATAGGTTTAATAATTCGTGTACTCCTGTTGGTTTAAAACTAGGCTAGCTAGGCATCCTAATCGAATTCCAACGTAATTTAATGTTCTGTCCTTCCCTACTTGTGAGACCATCTGAGGTATTGCCTCAACTCGTTTCCCGTAGGTACTATGACCTCTGCTGACTTCTCCAAATAACCAACTCGTAGTTTTGGAGACCTCCCCAGGTAATGACATCTTCTTTCTCTCAATCACTGCCGTATCTACATATTTACCCTTTTGGTGTTCGTTGGGCGTTACAATGATGTGCTTGCTTACCCAAGTAAATATGCCTCTGTATACGATTTCTGTTCGTCAGTACCGAGTTTTGTAGTTCCGCTTCCTTCAGATAGAACCTCACGGTTTTCACCCTTGCGACTTACTAATGCTTCAAGACGTTACTCCTGTACATAAGGGACTTGCACCCTCTAGATTAATTATTTACCTTTCCGTAAATAAAAGATGCCCATGCTGGGCACACACAACGTATAAAAATAATAGGGCAATGAGTGCTTAACCCAAAGGACAAGACATTTTTGCGAGGTCGCCAAATTTTTAAATTTGGCTTATTGAACAAAAAAGATAATAAGAAAAATTTAAAAATTCGGCTTGTGTTCAACCGAATGGTAGTCGCCTTTTTTCCGCCCTACTATTCTTATACAAATCCGTTGGCAATAATTATGAAAAACACGTTTCTAAAGAAAATATTACTTCTGACAATGATGTTGATTTCCTTCAACTCATTTGCTTGTGACTGTGAATGCGATGGAGATTGTTCTTTCAGTCAAATTTCAAGCGGAATGGAATTTGTTGCACTTGTGAAAGTGATTGAGTATTCCGATTTTCTTGACCAAGAAATAATTGGTTACGACAAAAAAATGCCTTTTTCAATGACAGTCGAAATTATCAAAAAGTATAAAGGAACTGAATCACGAAAAAGAATTAAAATTTGGGGAGATGATGGAGCACAATGCAGACCTTATATTGCGGAATTTGAAGTTGGAGAATGTTATTTAATTGCACCAACTCTGATTAAGGAAAACTCGGAACTCGGAAAAAAAGACGATTACGATTTTTTCTCTTGTTGGACTGACTATCTGACTGTCGATTATGAAAACGGAATTGTTTACGGAGAATACTCAAAACGGAAAAATAAAATATCGCTGAAGGAATTTGAAAGCGGAATAGAAAAATAACTATTGCCAATAACTAAGCATATGGCGTGCCGATAGGCCAACGCTATATGCTATGTTGACTGATCCGGGATTTGAGGATAAGGGGGAATACGAGAAGTTTACAAGATCTTTAGCAAACAAGAAGGTTGTGCTTATACCTCTTATGGTTTCTTTTTTCTAAGCGTATTAACATAAGAAAAATTTATTTAGATTAATTCTCATTTTTTTATGAGAATTTGCCTTGCTTTTGTTGCTTTATTTCGTTCTAGGCACTAGTATGTTAGGGTTCCTTTTAGAACCATTTTTAAGTGTTGTAGTTTAGTAGTTTACGTTTTATAATTTGTATATAATTCTTGGGCGGGCCACGGCTACCAAAGGTTAAAAGCGTTATTAACCGTCCCTTTTTACAACTCGGGCAACAGCGATGTAGTGCTTCCTTTTGATTGATAGGGTGTTCTATTTGTGTTAAATCCTTGTCTGCTAATTGTAATTGCAACATGGGCAACCTGTCTTTCTTCCAACTGCTACTCAAAAATCCATAATGCCGTATTCTAGTAAACCCTTTAGGTAATATATGAAGTTGAAAACGCCGTATAAATTCTTTGCTCTGTAGTGTTAAGGTTGTTTTCTCACCTCCTTTTTTATAATCTTTCAAACCAAAGGTAACGATCTTATCTACCGTATCAATATTCAAGATGCGGTGGTTGCCAATGGCTATTTTATGGGTGTACCTTCCTAAATATTCAATCACGTGCTCTGGTCTGCCAAAAGGGGGTTTCGCATAAACGACCCATTCTTTTTTAAACAGGGTATCGTATAAACTTTGTGGTAATTCTGGAAGTGCCCTTCGTAATTTTGCTACAAAAACACCTCGGTATTTTCTGCTCATGGCTTTTACTGAAAATAGAAAATCATCCTTTGCGTTACCTTTTTTCCAAAACCCTGATTTAGATACGCCACCTTTAGGGACGATACAATGCAGATGTGGATGTAGACTTAAGTTCTGACCCCAAGTGTGCAATACGGCAATCATGCCCAGTTTTGCCCCTAGATGTTTGGGGTTGTTCCCAAAAGCACTAAGTGTTTCCCAAACACTCGCGAATAACAGCTTATAAAGCACTCGCGGATGTTGTAATGCCAAAGGATTTAGAGTATCGGGAAGTGTGAAAACAACATGAAAATAAGGCACAGGAAGCAGTTCTTGTGTTCTAGCGGCAATCCACTGCTGCTGTTTATGGCCTTGGCAGGTAGGACAATGCCGATTACGACAAGAGTTAAATTGTAAATGTAGTTTATCACAATGCATGCACCAATCTAAATGCCCACCTAGGTCCTTAGTACGGCATTTTCTAATGGCATGCAAAGCCCTTGAATTCCAACTGGTATGCGCGATGTCCTGCAGATGGTCTACTTCTAAATTTAACACATCTGCCACTTTATGTATCCCTTGCATTACCTTGCAAACAAGGTGTCCAACGGACTAAATTTAACCGAGCTCCCGGAATTAGATACCTGCAAATACACGATGGTCGTTTCAATACGAGCATGACCTAGCAGTTCCTTTAAACACATAATGTTCATCCCGTCTTCAAGCAAATGCGTGGCGTAAGAATGGCGAAGCGTATGGGTGGTAAACTTCTTTTGGGTGTTTACCTTGGAACGACTCTCTTTTATAACCCACTGGATACCAACGGTGGTAAGTGGTTGCACAACCCCGTCTTTGGTAACCTGACTATTAAAGACATACTTTACAGGGTTCTCGGTTGCAAAATATCTTTTTAGCCCTCGAACAAGGTGTGTGCTTAAAGGCACATAACGGTCTGCTTTTCCCTTTTGCTTTTTTACAAATACCGTTTTTCGTTCAAAATCTACATCAGACTGTAACAGGTTACAAAGTTCATAACTGCGCAATCCGCAGCCATAAAGCATACCCAGAATTAACCGGTGTTTTAGATATTTAGGAGCGTTTAATAATTCGCGAACCTCTTGTTTGTTCAAAACAATAGGAAGGTCATTTTGCCTTTTTATTTGTGGAAGTTGAATGCGCTTTTTATCCATCCCCAGAACCTTGTAAGTGGTTCGGAGCCCATAAATGGTATGTTTAAAAAAACTCTCGGAAGGTGTTTTGTGCAGATTTTGACAATGATAGAGATAATCGTGTATCTGAGATTCTTCAAGGTGCTCTGGACTACATTTATAATGAATAGTGATGTGCGCTAAACAGCGCAAGTAATTGTTTAAGGTACTGGTTGCTTTACCATTTATGGCAAAATTTCTCTCTAAGGTATCTGCAAGTTTTTTAAATTCAGGTACTTCTGCTAAGGCCGTTTCTAAAATCGTCTTCGCTTTTTTTTAAATACATATCTTCAGGTTTTTGTGAAGTCATCAAGTTACTGTATTTTTATAACGAACTTAAAAGCTTCCGAGGTACGAGGATTAGTTCAACAACGTATATAATTTATTGCTAGTTCAAGCTTACTTACGAAAATCCTCGCAGTTTTTCTATTCAGTTTATATTTGCTAAATTAGTTGCTTAATGCGTGGTCTATTTTTTTCAACCTGATCTATCAGTTCTTGCCTTACCTTAATTTTTGATCCATATTCCGGGAAATTATCCACTACTCGCTTTATTTTATCAAAAATGGCTTTTCGTTTTTTAACATTAAATTTTTTTCCAACTACCATTAGGTCTTCATAGCTTATGTTAGTGCGTTTATTATTTATACGCATATTATGGCCATTCACCCACTCATTTTGATTATCATATGAATAACACAAATCGAATGCCGGACTTAAGGACCATTCGCCATTTTGATTCATCATGAATGAAAAGTTTTTGGTATGGTCATCACAATTATGAACCAGTACATTAAATACCATTCTGCTGTATATTTCTTCTATGGCGTCATGGCCTAAATTTAATCTTCTGGCTGCCATAAAATAATGCTCATACGAATATTGTCCAACTTTATTGTAATCTAGCCCCAGTAGACCACATAATGAATGTACATGTATTTTTTCACCACTATCATCTCTATCAAACCTCTTGGTTAAAAAATGCAACTCTTTATACAGCGTACATTCTGTCATTTGTATATCACAATCTTTAGCCATTTGAGAATAGGCGTATTCTAACTTACCATAACCACTTGGCTCTTCTAATTTCGTTTTGTTTGCTCCATCAATTTTAATTAAATAATATCCATAATCCTGACCTAAGGGCAATTGTCCTGATTTAATAGTTCCGTTCTCTTTATTTATGGCTATTAATGCTTTTGCTCTGGCGCCACCAGCAGAGGTACCTATATGTAATATCTGTAATAGTGCGTTTTTATCTTTAACATTGGTTTTAAGCGCTTCTTTACCTTGGGTACTTAGCATGGAAATTTTCTCTATATCTTCTAAGGAAATAATGTCTTCTGTTTGTTTGATTTCGGTTGCCGGACGAAACTCTAAGGCTCCCATACCTCTAGTGCCTATGTATTGAAGTTTAGCAAATACATCAATATCGTTTTCTGTAAGGCCTTTATCCATAAAGTAAGCACGAAGTAAATCGTTACCAAATTTGTCTGGTAATGAATCATAAACGAGTCCAGGAATGCCTTCTGTTTCCTTCCAATCGGCTTCATTAATGTAAATCCTTTTACCTTCTAGAGGTAAGTTTATTGGAGATAAACCAAGACCGGTTTTTACAAATTCAGGATCGTATTCGAATGCAATTCCTTCAGGCGTTTTAACAAGTGCACCTACTCTAATATTCCAAATAAAAATTTCTATTCCCATTATTTACTTGCTCTTTTGCGTTTTTTCTTTTCTAATTCTATTAATTCTAGTGGGCTTATTACTGGTATTTTCGGAAATAAGCTCTCTAGGTTGTTTAATAGCCTTAATGCACGAAGTATCTCTATTAAATTTAAAAGTGATATGTTTTTTTCGCCACGTTCAAATCCTGTTATCGTTCTGAGGCTAACACCACTTTTATTTGCTAAATCCTTAGCTGTTAGGTTTTGATTTAAACGGTGTTGTTTTAAGCCTTTACCAAGGTCTTCCAGTATGTCTTGATTTAATAATATATTATAATTCATAAGCAATATATTGCTAGTTAAGTTCAAATATACAAAATAAAAAGCAATATATTGCTAGTTACATGTGAGGATGCTTATATTTATGCTCAGTCTCATTCCATATATTTAATTAACTATATCTGCCATATTTCTGCCAAAACCATGATTTATCTGCCACAACTTCTAAATAAGAAACCCACTCTTACGAGCAGGCTTCCTGTTTTCAAGTTCTGAAAAATATCAGAGTTCAAATTGAACAATCTCCTTTTCAATCTCTGACTTACGGGTTTCTAAAGTGGTCTGTAAATGGGTCGTTACCAATTTAATCAGGTTCGTATTGGTCGTCTTGAATTCCAGATTGTGTGAATCCCTGATGTGGAACGAAGCGGAATCGCCTTGGTTGTAATTGAACTTGGTCAGTTCGCTCAAGGTTTCGGTCAATCGCTCACGCTGTGTTGCCAGACCTTTCAGCTTTTCAAAATTCTGGATGCGGTCATCCAAATTAACAGGTGCTTTTTGAGGCGTCTCTGCTTTTTTGGATACAGCCGATTTTCCAATAGCTTCTTCAGTTAACTTTTGTTGTACTTCCTTTTTAACGGTTGCATTTTGTCTTTTTGCTGTTCCGTTTTGTTTTACTTTTGTTTCCATAATAAAATAATTTTAGATTAAACAATATTTGTACAATCCAAAGTGCTAGTAAAATTTTAGCTCAAAAGGAAGTGGAATAAAAAGAGCGAGGCACGAGCCTGGTTATGCCGAACTCTTTTGATGGAAACATTTTACGGACTTACCTTGTGCCCATATTGGATTAATAAGATTGTCTCCTTAAAAGGACCTCAATTTGTGGAAACCTGCTGAGGCCTCTGGTCAAGTGTTTTATTGTTGAGCTTCGTTCTTAAATTGCTAATATCGGTACTGACCTTTTGCTCAATGACCCTAGCATACACTTGTGTTGTTGATAGTTTGGAATGCCCCAATAGTTTTGATACCGTTTCTATAGGTACACCATTTGATAGGGTTACCGTTGTTGCAAAGGTATGTCTGGCTGAATGAAAGCTGATATTCTTATATATTTCTAACAGGGCGGTTATTTCCTTTAAATACTTATTCGTTTTTTGATTGCTAAAGACTGGTAGTAATTTTTCATTGATTTCCGTATCGTTATCATACTTTTTGATGATATCCAGTGCTTTATCCAATAGTGGTATTTTTACAGGCTGTGCAGTCTTTTCCCTTTGGGTAAAGATCCAATAATCGCCATCAATGCCCCTAACAATGTTATGGTCAGTAAGTGACCTCACATCAGTGTAGGATAGTCCTGTGTAACAAGAAAACACAAACACATCCCTAACCTTTTTATGGTGTTCTGTTTCCAATATCCCCTGTTCAAATATTTGAAGCTCGGCTTCTGATAGATAGTCCCTTTGGTGTTTCGTAAACTTTAGTTTGAAACGTACAAAAGGGTCTTTTTCTATCCATTCCAATTGAAGTGCCAAGTTCATCAGTTTCTTTAGGCGTTCCAAGTGTTTCATAATGCCATTGTTATTCAAGGGCTGTTTCCTGTTGATAGATGGACATTTTCGTAAGTACTGTTCAAAATCAATGATGAAACTATAGGACAATTGTTTTAAGTAGATATCGCTGGATTTTATCTTCGCCTTTAGGAATCGATTGATGTAACGCTCCGTGGTAAAATAGTTTTTCAACGTCCCAAACTTTAGGACGGTTTTCATCGTCGTGTTATGGTAGCCCACCAAGTCCAATAAGCTCTTTTGGTGTTCGTCCTCCCCTAAATACCTGGCTTTGATGGCTTGGGCGGTTATCAGCTTAAATTCAGACAATAATTGTTTATGACAAGCCAACAAGTCAGCATATACCTGGTCTAGGTAGGCATTCAAGGCTGGAGCATTTGGAGTTCTTGGTTTTGCTCTTTTGGTTTTGGGGTCCCAAGAGGTAACCGATTGGTAACGTTTTAAACTGATTTCTGCGCGTTTTCCGTTAACCGTAATACGGGCATAAACGGGCGCAATACCATTCTTTTTTTTGGCTGTGTTCAACCAAAAATGGATACTAAAAGTCTTTGAAGTTTGCATGTACTCTCGCTTTAAGTGAATATTCGATTTGTTTACGAAAGTCAAATCGTGCGAAAGTCAATTGTTACTGGATTACCAATGTAGTGAAAAATCTGGTAACTTTTTAGGTAACCGAATAGGTAACCTACCAATTGATATTAAAGCTAATCTTTTGATGTCAAAAAATATGAAAATCGTTGATTATCATAAGATTAGCTATTTTTTGGTATCGTTTGATACCCTAAAAGTCGGGGTGGCAGGATTCGAACCTGCGACCTCCGCGTCCCAAACGCGGCGCGATAACCGGGCTACGCTACACCCCGAATTGGTTATCTGTAACGGGTTGCAAATATACTTTTTTTATTCAGTATGCAAATTAATTATTCATAAAATATTTATCTTCACGAACTAGCAATACATCTTTAAAATAATAGTTTTGTATTTCCAATCATTTAAAAGCGATTCGTGCAAATTTTTAAAATAAATTACCTCACTTCAATCACGCTACTCCTAACGCTTTTTAGTTACGGTCAAACGAATATTACCGGAAAAGTAATTGATAGTGAAAACACCTCTAATCTATCTTTGGTCAAAATAATTAGTACAGACACAAACGATACTGTAGTTTCAAATAGAAATGGTTATTTTGAGGTGTCTAAAAAAGGCATTTATTTAATTAATAAGAAAGGGTATTTAAATCGAGTTATTCAACTAGGAAATACATCCTATGCCATCATTGAATTGGATATGAATCCTTCAGAGTTAAATGAGGTCATTATAAGTACAAATCATAATCCTGAAAAGTTAAAACAGGCAACAGCATCCATTAGCATTATTTCTTCAAAAGACATTAAATTAGGGAATAATGTTGACATGGCTCCTATTTTAAACAGAGCATCTGGTATTTTTATGCATAGCGGTGCGCTTAACACAAACCGAATTACCATAAGAGGTATCGGATCTAGAAACCAATTCGGAACTTCAAAAATCAGGGCTTATTTTAAAGATATTCCATTAACTAACGGCAGTGGCGAAACCAATATCGAAGATTTTGAATTGGCCTCCATAGCTCGTTTCGAGATTTTAAAAGGGGCTACATCTAGTATTTATGGTGCTGGTCTAGGGGGTGTAATCAATATAATACCTCAAAATGCATATCTAAATAAATCAAGTCTTAATAATGAACTCTCAATAGGGTCGTTCGGATTGATGAAAGGTCTGATTAATATAAATCATGGCACAACCAATAAAAGTTTCAGAACGACATACAGTCATACGCAAAGCGATGGCTATCGTGAAAATAATAAATACAATAGAAAAACTTTTACGTTACATGCTAATCATTTTTTAAGCCAGAAAGACGAATTATCATTCCTAGCAAGTTATGTAGATCTGAAAGCATTTATACCCAGTTCAATTGATAAGATTACATATTTAAATACTCCCAAATCTGCAGCCTTTACATGGAAAGCTTCACAAGGATATGAAGATTCTAAGCACGGTATTTTTGGTTTGTCTTGGAATCATGAATTCAACTCTCAAATAAAACAGGTCACAAGTCTTTTTACGTCGTTTAGAAAAAACTATGAACCCAGACCATTTAATATTTTAAAAGAAAACACTTGGGCTATTGGCATACGGAGTAGAATATTGGGACATTCAAAATTATTTGGTAAGACTATGAATTGGACACTTGGTGCTGAATTATTTAGAGACACATATACATCTAAAACATTTGAAAATTTATATGAAGACGCCCCAGCAGGAACTGGAAGCATAAGAGGTAACCCGCTATCGAGTTTCAAAGAGAAGCGAAATTACTTTAATACGTTTTCTGAGGTGAATTACGAGCTTTTTCAAAAAACAACTGTTTCTATTGGTTTGAATTTTAATATCACTGCTTATGAATTGGATGACAGATTCACGATTTCAGAATCTAACCCTGATCAGTCTGGCGGCTTCAAATTCAATGGCATTACGTCGCCTAAATTAGGCGTGTCTCATTTACTGTCAGAAAACATAAGCCTTTATTCAAGCATTAGTCATGGCTTCTCACCCATTTCCCTTAATGAAATCTTATTACCAGATGGGCAGGTAAACAATAACCTCAAACCAGAAACAGGTTGGAATTATGAAATAGGTGCTAGAAGTACAACACGCGACAACAGATTACAATTCAATGTCGCCATCTACCGATTAGACATAAAAAACCTTTTGGTTTCAAAACGAACGGCCGAAGATGAATTTATCGGTATTAATGCAGGAAGAACACAACATGATGGTTTAGAGTTAGGGTTAAGGTATAAATGGATTCAGAACAAAGCATTATCTATAAACTCATTTTTAAATTATACACGAAATGATTATATTTTTAAAGTCTTTATCGATGGTTCAGATGATTTTTCAGGCAATGATTTAACAGGAGTGCCTTCCTACGTATTCAATGCGGGTATTGATTTAAATTCAAAAATGGGCATATACGGAAATATAAATTTTCAATCTGTGGGCAGTATGCCAATTACAGATAGTAATACCTTGTATTCTGATAGTTACCAGCTCACAAATATAAAATTCGGATATAGAGCAACTCTGAATAAAAATATATCTTTCAATATTTTTGTAGGTCTAAATAACCTCTTTAATACAACTTATGCTTCACAAATTTTGATAAACGCATCAGGTTTTGGTGGGCGTGTGCCACGGTATTATTACCCTGGAAACCCTACAAATTATTACACTGGAATTAATCTGAATTATATTTTTTAATGTATTTTTAAATAAAAAAACAAATCTAATGAAAGCAATTCATTCCCTATTATCTATAATATGTATTACCTGCGCTGCTTGTGCCCAACAGATTGAATCTGAAATAAAGGCCGAAGAACCTAAAACTGTAGATTATAAAACCGAAAGTGTAGTTGCAGATATAAGTATTCCATGGGGCATGGTTTTTTTACCAGACGGCAGCATGCTTATTAGCGAAAAAACGGGAGAACTCATTCACTTTAAAAACGGTTTAAAAGTCAATATTGAGAATTTGCCCGAAATTTATGTCCGTGGACAAGGCGGTTTAATGGATTTGGAATTACACCCAGATTATAAAAATAACGGTTGGATATATATAACATATGCCTCACCCAAAGGTGAAAATGAAGGTGGTCATACGGCGCTTATGCGAGCTAAATTAGATGGAAATAAATTAGTTGATAAAGAACTGCTATACAAAGCGGCTCCAAATACTAAAAAAGGTCAACATTTTGGATCTCGTATTGAATTTGACAATCAAGGCTATCTATATTTCTCAATAGGTGAAAGAGGCGAACGGGATGTTAACCCCCAAGATATTACTCGTGATGGTGGGAAAATTTACAGATTAAATGACGATGGTAGCATTCCAGAAGATAATCCTTTTGTGAACCTTGAAAATGCCAAAACCGCAATTTACAGTTACGGCCACCGCAATCCGCAAGGCATGGCAAAAAACCCTTTTACAGGGGCTATTTGGATTCACGAACACGGACCTCAAGGTGGTGATGAAATTAACATCGTACAAAAAGGAAAAAACTTTGGTTGGCCAGTCATATCCTATGGTATAAATTATAGTGGCACGTCTTTTACAGAGTTAACGGAGAAAGAAGGCATGGAGCAACCCCTATTCTATTGGGTGCCTTCTATAGCACCAAGCGGTATGGCTTTTGTAACTTCAGATATTTATCCGGATTGGAAAGGTAATGTATTGGTAGGTTCTTTAAAATTCAGTTATTTGGAACGCTTGGTGATGGAGAACGGAAAAGTCATCAAACGTGAAAAACTGCTTGAAGGTATTGGGCGTGTTAGAAATGTACGGCAAGGGCCTGACGGCTATATCTATGTAAGTATTGAGGGAAAGGGTATTTTAAAAATAATCCCCGGAAATTAAAATAAATGAAATGTATCATCATTTACTTTTTAGGGCTTTCATCATTATGTATTTTAAATCTAAATGCCTATAAATATGCCCCACGAACTGATCTCTTAAAAGAAAGCATCGCGCGCGGTCAGGAAATTTACAGTGATTTTTGCATATCATGTCATTTACCATCTGGAGAAGGTGTAGAAAATGTATATCCACCCCTTGCAAAATCTGATTTTCTAATGGAAAAACGGGAGGAAAGTATTAGCGGCATAAAGTACGGACAACAAGGTGAAATTGTGGTAAATGGAAAAACGTATAATGGCTATATGGCTCCCTTGGGTTTAAGTGATGACGAGGTTGCCGATGTTATGAATTATATAAATAACAGCTGGGGCAACACCTGCGACAAAATAGTTACCGAAGAAGAAGTTTCTAAAATTAAAAAATAAGTTTTACTCCATATAATTTCCTTTACGTTTAACTAACTTTGTAAAGCAAATTAAACTAAAAAACATGCTTATAATTGGAATTGCAGGAGGAACTGGCTGCGGTAAAACTACGGTTGTAAACCAAATTTTAAATGAACTGCCCGAAGGTGAAGTTGGTATCATTTCTCAAGATTCTTATTATAAAGACACCACGCATTTAAATTATGACGAGCGAATTAAAATTAATTTTGATCACCCGCGTTCTATCGATTTTGATTTATTGGTGAATCACTTAGAGCAACTTAAAAAAGATATCCCAATTCATCAACCGGTTTATTCCTTTGTGAAGCATAACAGAACCGGTGATACTGTTTTAACGCATCCGCGCAAGGTGATGATTGTTGAAGGCATATTAATTTTGACAAACCCAGAATTACGCAACATGTTCGATGTTAAGATATTTGTGCATGCCGACACAGATGAGCGTTTAATTAGACGTTTAAAAAGGGATATTACAGAACGGGGACGAGATATTGACGAGGTTTTAACCCGCTACCAAACCACCTTAAAACCTATGCACAATCAGTTTATAGAACCTATGAAGGAGTTTGCAGATATCATTATTCCGAATAACAAACATAATACAGTGGCTATTGATATCGTTAGAACCATTATAATCGAGAAGCTATAAATGGCAGCATTAAAAAATAAAGGTAAATATCTCAAACCATTCAAAAACTGGTTTGTCATTATATTGATATTTTTTGCTGTTTGGATGATTTTTTTTGATGCTAACTCGTGGTTTATCCATAACGAACTCAATCAGGATGTAGAAGCACTTGAAGCCGAAAAGGAATACTACAAACGTGAGATTGAAAAAGATAATAGAGCCATAAAAAAATTAAGTACAGAGGAAGGTTTAGAAAAATTTGCGCGTGAAGAATACTTCATGAAGCGTGAGAATGAAGAAATATTCATTATTGAATATGAAGATAGTTTAAAAACAAAGCCAAATGAATAATAAACTGTTTGATGAATTTGATCCCGTATCGGCAAAACAATGGAAACAAAAAATACAGTATGATTTAAAAGGTGCTGATTATAACTTAACATTGATTTGGAAAACACCAGAAGACATTTCTGTTAAGCCCTTTTATCACTTTGATGATTTTAATGAATTCCCTAGCGTATCAAATACCAAGGCCACGGCATGGAAAATTTGTCAAACTATTTTTGTGGCAAACGTAGAAAAGTCCAACTTAAAAGCCCTTGATGTTATTGAAAGAGGGGCAGAAAGCATTCTATTCATTATTCCTTCAGATAGTATTTCGGTAAAAGATTTAATAGACCAAATTGATTTAAAAGCCACTCAAATTCATTTTGAATTGCAGTTCGTTTCAGAATCTTTTAATAAGACTATTAAACTTATTTCTGGCGCTGAGAATATTCAAATTCACATAGATATCATCGGTAATCTTGCCAAAACAGGAAACTGGTTTCATAATTTAAATGACGATTTTGAAAAATTTGTCATCCACGTAAAGCAAGCAAAATCGATTACTATTGATTTGTCATTATATCAAAATGCGGGTGCCAATATGGTACAACAACTTGCTTATGCCTTGGCACATGTTAATGACTATTTAAATCATTTAGATAATGGCATATCAAACGAAATAAAACAGCTAATCGACGTCACATTTAAGGTGTCTGTGGGTACTAATTATTTCTTCGAAATTGCCAAACTACGGGCACTTCGCATATTGTGGCGCACTCTAGCAGATGAGTATGGCATCAACAATATTTGTCAAATCATAACAACACCTACAAAACGCAATAAAACGCTGTATGATTACAACACCAATATGTTGCGAACCACAACCGAATGTATGAGTGCCATTTTAGGTGGTTCTAATACGGTTTGCAATCTCGCCTACGATGCTATTTATCATAAGGATAATGAATTTGGTGAACGCATTGCCAGAAATCAGCTATTAATATTAAAACATGAGAGTTATTTTAACGCCGTAAACAACCCGAGCGATGGTGCCTATTACATTGAAAGTCTCACCGAGCAATTGGCAGAAAAGGGTTTAGAATTATTTAAGGATATAGAAGCAAATGGCGGATTTTTAAAACAACTTAAAAAGGGTATTGTCCAAAGAAAAATAAAGGAAAGCGCCCTAAAGGAACAAACCGCATTTAATAATGGAGAAGACGTTTTGTTAGGAACAAATAAACATCTAAACCCTACTGATACAATGAGTCATGAATTAGAATTATATCCATTTGTAAAAACAAATCCAAGGAAAACACTCATCGAGCCTATTATTGAAAAACGTCTAGCAGAATCATTAGAACAAAACCGATTAAAAACAGAATAAATCATGAACACAAATTTTAAACTTATTGCCCTAGTCTTGGCAATTACTTTTCTAAGTTGCAATCAGAAAAACACATTGAAAGAATATAAATATGCTGACAAAGGCACAAAAATATCTTGTGGCGGCGAGAGCCAACAATTATATAATGAAGCCCTTTTTGCTTTTGAGGATGATATCACCAATTTTTATAAAAGAAACGGAAAGGTCGATTTACCACGTGCCTATTCACAATTTATCGGTTCAGTGTTAAGTGGTCGTGCAAAATTTTCGGAAATAATCACACCGCATACTGTAGAAGTATTTAAAATATTAAAGGAAGAAAATGATTTATGGGATGGCGAAAACCCTAAAAGCCGTTTAAATTATAAATCAGATTTTTTTAAATGCATTGCTAATCATATTGAATATGACAAATTCAAGACCACAATGAATTCGCTGCTAATAACCAACAGCATGAGCCCGAAACTCTTTAGCATGCCCCTAACCTCGAATTATAGACGACTAACCACGGATAAATATTTAGCCGCATACGTCGCTTTCGATTTGTTTTATGCCAAGCTTTTTGATGTCGATTTATCAAAGGTTAATGAAAATGATATATTAGAAGGCAACACAAGTACCAAAGAGAATAACGGAAAAATGACGCCAATACTAGATGAACATGCTGGTCATAATCATTCATGATTTTGAGGAAAAATCTACAACATATAACCATAACTAAGAAGACGCATACCGAAAAGGTATGTAAGGAAAATCCGTTTTTAACGGCTGAAGGGATAGACCTTAAGCGGACCTATTCAAAAGATGATGTTAAGGATTTAGATCACCTTAACTTTGTAGCGGGCATAGCTCCGCATTTACGTGGCCCATATAGCACCATGTATGTACGCAGACCTTGGACCATCAGGCAATATGCAGGATTTTCTACAGCGGAAGACAGCAATGCCTTTTACAGACGAAATTTAGCTGGAGGTCAAAAAGGACTATCGGTAGCTTTCGATTTAGCAACGCATCGCGGTTATGATTCAGATCATGAACGTGTCGTGGGAGATGTTGGAAAAGCAGGTGTTGCGATTGATTCGGTAGAAGACATGAAAATACTGTTTGACCAAATTCCATTGGATAAAATGAGTGTCTCCATGACCATGAATGGCGCGGTACTGCCAATTATGGCATTTTACATCGTGGCTGCTGAAGAACAAGGGTTTACTCCAAAGGAATTAGCAGGTACTATCCAAAACGACATTTTAAAAGAATTTATGGTACGGAATACCTATATCTATCCGCCCGCACCTTCGATGAAAATTATCTCCGATATTTTTGAATACACGAGCAAGAATATGCCAAAATTCAACAGCATCAGTATTTCGGGTTATCATATGCAAGAAGCCGGCGCCACCTGTGATATTGAATTAGCATACACTTTGGCCGATGGTTTAGAATATATTAGAAAAGGACTCGATGCCGGTATGGACATAGACACTTTTGCCCCTCGCCTATCCTTTTTTTGGGCCATAGGCATGAATCACTTTATGGAGATTGCAAAAATGCGGGCAGCTAGGATGCTTTGGGCAAAATTGGTTAAACAATTCAATCCTAAAAACGAAAAATCTCTAGCGCTAAGAACCCATTGTCAAACTTCTGGCTGGAGTTTAACAGAACAAGATCCCTTTAATAATGTAGCCAGAACGACTATTGAAGCTGCTGCTGCTGCCTTTGGTGGCACGCAAAGTTTACATACCAATGCGTTAGATGAAGCGATTGCATTACCAACTGATTTTTCAGCAAGAATTGCTAGAAACACACAAATCTATTTACAGGAAGAAACTAAAATAACAAAAACGGTTGATCCGTGGGCAGGAAGTTATTATGTTGAAAAACTAACACATGATATTGTTGAAAAAGCATGGCAACTCATTGAGGAAGTTGAATCATTAGGCGGGATGACCAAAGCTATTGAAGCGGGCATTCCAAAGATTAGAATTGAGGAAGCAGCAGCACGAAAGCAGGCTCGGATTGACTCTAACCAGGATATTATTGTTGGTGTCAACAAATATCGCCTGGATGAAGAAGCTCCTATCTCAACATTGGAAGTGGATAACCAAACGGTCAGGGATTCCCAAATTGAACGGTTAAACACTATTAAAGCGCGGAGAGATACCAAAAAAGTGAACCGCTCATTGTTAAATTTAACTGAGGGTGCACGAACAGGCAAAGAAAATTTACTAGCTTTAGCAGTTGAAGCTGCTAGAGCGCGTGCCACCTTGGGCGAAATAAGCGATGCCCTAGAAGCGGAATTTGGTCGGTATAAAGCACAGATAAAATCATTTTCAGGCGTGTATAGTAAAGAAATAAAGGGCGATAAGAGTTTTCAAAAAGCCAAGGATTTGGCCGATCGGTTTGCGGAACAGGATGGTCGAAGACCCCGAATAATGATTGCCAAAATGGGACAGGACGGACACGATCGCGGCGCCAAAGTGGTAGCTACTGGCTATGCAGATGTGGGTTTTGATGTAGACATTGGCCCCTTATTCCAAACCCCACAAGAGGCCGCAAAACAAGCGGTAGAAAATGATGTCCATATTTTAGGCGTTTCATCATTGGCCGCAGGTCACAAAACCTTGGTCCCTCAAGTTATTGACTACTTAAAAGGGTATGGGCGTGACGATATTATGGTTGTTGTTGGTGGTGTGATTCCAAAACAGGATTACCAATATTTATTTGATGCTGGCGCCATTGCGGTGTTTGGTCCTGGCACAAAAATTAGTGATGCTGCTATTAAAATTTTAGAGATATTGATTGATTAATGTCTCATATAGTGAGAATAAACATACTGGTGTGTTTATTACTTAGTTGTAGACCATTTGGTAAAACTAAATGGAAAATTAACACTCAAAATCACTAAAGAAAATTAAAACATTGTTATAATGAAAAACGAAAATTTATTTTACACAATTGGCTCTACTATTATACTTGGAGCAGCAATAATGAAAATTTTAGATGTACGATATGCCAACTCAATTCTGATTTTCTCATTTGTGGGTTTGCAAGTATTTCAATCTTGGCATGTATCCCAACTGAAAAAGAGAATTAATGAATTGGAGAAAAAACTAAACCAATAATCTCCTAAAAGCCTACAACAAAGAAGTGAATTAAAAAAAATAATTTAAGTACTCCGATAGTTATCGGAATTGAATCAAAGTTTTCATAATAAGGTAGTCTTGGTTTTACAATAGCAAAGGCTTGTTTTAACAGTTTATTTATCACTGCTATTAATCCTGTTTTTTCGGTTTTTATTTGATAAATTAGGTGCTTAAACATGCAATAAACCATATAAACACGTTGTATGTTGAGAAATGAATATGAAAAGTAATGAAATAGCAATTGACTTTTTAGATCACGTAGCTATTCGAGTGCAGGACTTGAATATATCTGCTGAATGGTATCAGAAAGTTCTTGGTCTAAAAAAATATCAGCTACCTGAGTGGGGAGATTTTCCAATTTTCTTACTTTCTGGAAAATCAGGAATAGCTTTGTTTCCAGCTAAACTTACTGATGCTCAACTTGAATTGAACTCAAAAAACGTAAAAATAGACCACTTTGCATTCAATGTGACAAATGAGAATTTTGAGAAAGCAAAAAAGAGATATACTGAATTGAATTTGGGATTTAATATTCAAGACCATTTTTATTTTCATTCAATTTATACAAAAGACCCTGATGGGCATATTGTTGAATTGACTACAATTGTTGTGGATGAAAATAAATTTTATCAATAAAAAGTAAAAACTACACAACAAAGAACTGAGTTAAAAAACAAACTATTTAAGCTATTCCGATAGCTATCGGAATTGAAACAAAATTTTCATCATAAGGGCGTCCTGATTTTGCAATAGCAAAGGTTTGTTTTAAGCATATTTTATGATGTAATTGGTATACGTCTTGCAACAACATGAAACAAAAAAAATCCAATTCATAGTATTTATGAACTGGATTTTTATACTTAAAAATAAAGCAGTTAATCTACTTTCTCATCTTCATTGTTAATTTCCATTTCTTCAAAATCTCCAGCGTTGACCACCGTCCATTTATCAAATGTTTTGAAATATTTCTTGATGGCTTTATTAACATCTTCAACAGTTAAATTAGTAACACGTTCTTCAATATCTTTTTGAAACATCATATCCCTATCAAAATATAAATTATTACTGATGGTTCTTGAAAGTTCATTATCCTTGGCACGCGACACATTTTCACCTTGAACCCAACTCGTCAAGGCTACTTTTAGCTCTTCTTCTGTAATGCCCTCTTTGATGAATCTTTCGATTTCCTCTTTAAAACCTAGCTGCACTTTGGATGCGTTTTCTGGCGCATAAATGGCATAGACCATTACCGAAGAGTTTTTGTCCTTTTTATCTGGATCTACACTCACTCTGCCTCCTGCGCCATAACTCACACCATCCTTTTGGCGCAACCTTCCGGCAATTCTAGAATTTAAAAACCCACCACCAAATATGGAACTTGCTATTTCCAGAGCGGCAAAATCCTTATCTTCTTGACTAGCTTCAAAAGACATCATGCCAATACTAATGGCGTTCTTTTTGTCTGGTGTTTTTATCTTATCATTGGCCGTGTTGTTGGGCTTGAAACTGTTTGATATTTCAGTATATGGTTTATCGGTTTTAAAATCTGCATATGCCTTTTCAAAATAATCTTTGATGGCCTCCTCATCAATATTACCAATGGCTATCAAGGATGCATTGTCTGAAATACCATAAAACGTATTATAATAGTCCTGTAATTTTTCAATAGTGACTGCATTAACCTCTTCAACATCTTCTTCTATAGTTGTTACATAAGAGGGATGGCCTTTTTTATACCTTTGATTTAAAAGGCGCAAGGTTTTACCTGCTAAAAATTGAGGTTCCGTTTTATTTTTTTCAATGCTGGCCAATTCCTGTGTTTTAAGTTTATCTAATTCGGCTTGATCAAACTTTGGGTTTTTAAGCATGTCTGTCATTAACGCTAAGGCATCCATGAGATACTCTTTTGTTGTGTTAATATTAGCGTTTATGCGCCCATTAGATCCGGAAAAACGAATAGACGATTTCATTGCACTTAACTTATCTTCAATCTCTTGTCTTGAAAAATTCTGAGTGCCTTTATCTAGCATTTTAGCCGTATAGCTTGCCAAACGGCCTTTATTCATAAAATCATCAACATTACCATTTCTAATAATGAATGAAAGTGTTATAGTTTCACCACGGTTATCTTTTTTAATAAAACCATATTCAATAGGCGTTTGCTCCAGTGTTCCAGAATTGAGCGTGCTTTGAATATTATCATATGAGATATCGAACGCCTGGCCTTCACCAAGACTTTCCTTCCCTTTATAATCTGCTACCAACTCATCAAGATTTTCAGTATGCTCAATCTCAACACGGATCGGTTCTTTGGTTGGTATAAAATTCCCAACAGTTCTGTTGGTATAAATCAAGTATCTATTGATAGCTGCATTTACTTTTTCAGCAGTCATCGCTTCAATTCGGTCTCTTTGAATAAATAATAATCGCCAGTCTCCAGCTCCGATAAATTCACTCGTGAAGGTGCCTAGATAGGCAGAATTTCTACTAAGCTGATCCACTTGCTTTAAGATATTGGCCTTGGCACGTTTAAGTTCTTCATCGGTTATCGGATGATTCTTCAAGTCATCTAGTAATGACAGCATTACATTTTCAGCTTCTTCTAAAGACTTATCTGAAGGCACATCTACATTGATGTACATAAATGAAGGTTCTTTAGTAAACGGAATATAAGAATATAAGCTTGAGGCTTTTTTACCATCTACTAACGCTTTGTATAATCTACCAGAAGGATTGTCTGTTAATATTTGCTCAGCAACAGACATCGCAGCATAATCTTCATGCGAGCCTGCAGGCATATGATACAATGCCGATACGATTTGAAGATCGCCTACACGACTTAGAGTAACTCTCTTTTCGCCATCTTGTGCTGGCTCAACGGTAGGAACATCGTTTAAAGCTATGTTTGGGTTTTTAAGCGATCCAAATTTTTTCTCAACAAGCGCCAATGTTTTGTCCTTATCAAACTTGCCCGTAATCATTAACACTGCGTTATCTGGACGGTAGTATTTTTTGTAAAACGCTTTTAGGTTTTCAATGGGAACACGTTCTATATCAGAGCGATTCCCTATGGTAGATTGTCCGTAATTATGCCATAAATAAGCAGAACTCACTACCTTTTGCATCAATACTCTGGATGGTGAATTCTCACTGCGCTCAAATTCATTTCTAACTACAGAAAACTCAGATTCCAAATCTTTTTTTGCAATGTATGAATTCAGCATTCTATCGGCTTCAAGGTCCAGTGCCCAATCCAGGTTTTCATCTGTGGCATTAAAAGTCTCAAAATAATTAGTACGGTCAAAATACGTAGTACCATTAGGTCTTGCCCCATGCGCCGTTAATTCTTTTGGGATATCCGGATGATTAGGCGTTCCTTTAAACACCATGTGTTCTAAGAGGTGTGCCATACCTTTTTCTCCGTAACCTTCATGTCTAGAACCCACTAAATAGGTGATGTTTACCGTAATAGTTTGCGAGGAATTGTCTGGGAATAACAATACTTTTAAGCCATTATCTAAAACATATTGTGTGATACCTTCCACACTAGCCGTTTCTTTAATTTGACCTTGAATATTAATGGATAATAATACTAAAAGGACTGTAAAGCACAGCCTTTTAAAAATTGAATTGTTTTTTTTCATGATATTTTAAATTAGTCTTTTGTAAAGATATTAAATCATCATCAAATTTTTATTGAATTTACTTACGTAAAATGTTAAATTTTGAGTTATCCACTCAACCACTTTAAACGATACAGAACTGCATCCGATTAATGGAATGTTTACTAACTTAGTACATATTACAGTCTCTGTAAATCTAAATAAAAAATTTCTTGAAACCGACTATCCTCGAGGCAAAGCCATAGAGGTATTTCGCCGGTTTCATTTTGCCCTTTGGGTCAAAAACCGAAATTTTATATTTTACCTCACCCGGAACTGCCAAAAAGCAGTTCCGACCTCTCCGAAGGAGAGGTGAATCGGAAACCCCGAGGCAGAGCCATCGGAGAATTATTTAGATTAATCGAATATATAATACCAGTGACTATAAAATTCAATTTACTATTAGGCACTATCCTATTAATAACTATCTCATGATACTTTTTAAATTTAATAATGACAGTAATATCTCCGATTGGCGTATAGTTGATGATGTCGTTATGGGCGGTAAGTCTAGCGGCTCATTTAATTTAAGCAACTCGGGGACAGGGGTATTTGAAGGCTATGTATCATTGGAAAATAACGGTGGATTTTCCATAGTACAATTTAATTTTGAAACTAAGAATGTTAATGCACTCACGACTGTGGTAATTAAACTAAAAGGGGATGGTAAAAACTATCAGTTCAGGGTCAAGTCCAATACTGACGACGACTTTTCATACGTGGTACCATTTGAGACTACTGGAGATTGGCAAACCATCACAATACCTTTCGATAGTATGTATCCTACATTTAGGGGTAGAAAATTGGACGCTGTTAATTTTCCAGGTAAAAGCATAGAAATGATTGCTTTTCTGATTGCTAACAAAAAAGAAGAATCGTTTAAACTAGAAATTGATAGTATAATTTTAATGTGAAAATTTAAACGTTTTGCAACGCCTTTATTTGAGTGCCCAATCCGTTATTCCAAATACCCCATTTTTCGCATCCAATCGTTATTGAACATTTTTCCAACATAACGACTCCCGTGATCATGAAAGAGCACGACAACCACATCATCTTTAGTAAAATGTTCCTGTAGTTGTAAAACACCCTTAATTGCTGAACCCGCAGAATTGCCTAAAAACATACCTTCTTCCTTGGCCAGTTTCTGTGTATACACAGCCGCATCCTTATCAGTTACTTTGGTAAAACCATCAATTAAGCTAAAATTCACATTCTCTGGTAGTATATCTTCACCAATGCCTTCTGTCACGTAAGGATAAATCTCGTTTTCATCAAAAACACCCGTTTCATGGTATTTCTTAAAAACACTTCCGTAGGTATCAACACCCCAAATTTTAATATTTGGATTTTGCTCTTTTAAATATTTACCAACCCCTGAAATGGTTCCCCCTGTACCAACACCCACTACAAAATGCGTAATCTTACCGTCGGTCTGTTTCCAGATTTCTGGTCCGGTACTTTCATAATGTGCTTGGGCATTACTGGGGTTATCGTATTGGTTTACATACCACGAATTTGGTGTTTCTTCACCCAAACGCTTAGACACCGAATAGTATGAACGGGGATCTGATGGTTCTACATCTGTAGGGCAAACGACAACCTCAGCACCTACAGCACGTAAAATATCCATTTTCTCTTTGGATTGTTTATCACTTATAACAAAAATACATTTATACCCTTTAACAATGGCCACCAATGCTAAGCCCATTCCAGTATTACCTGAAGTCCCTTCGATAATAGTCCCCTCAGGTTTTAATCTACCGTCTGCTTCAGCATCCTCAATCATTTTGAGTGCCATTCGGTCTTTTGTTGAATTACCAGGGTTGAAGGTTTCATATTTTGCCAAAACCAAGCATGGCAAATCAGCGGTAAGTTTATTTAATTTTACTAGCGGGGTATTCCCTATCGTTTCAAGTATATTTTTAGCGTAATCCATAAAAAAATTTTCAATGCAAATTTAAGGTAATTGTTAATAGTGGAAAGCCAAAAGATGAATTTATTGCGTTAGTGGTTTAGCAATTTTTTAAGCTCATTAAAAAATACCAAGTGCTAAAAACTACTCAAATCTTATAGCCCGTACTGGTGAAATCTTAGTAATAATATACGACGGTACCAAAAGCATGAGCATACACAAGACTAGTGTCCCGATGTTTAGCAAGGCTATATATCCGAAACTAATATAAACAGGAGCCTCGGTAACGTAATATACACTGGGGTCTAAAGGAAAAAGTTTAAAGTACTTTTGTGAAAACAGCAGCCCTAAACCCAAAAAATTGCCCCATAACAAACCTAAAAAAATAAGGTAAGAAGCATTATATAGGAACAACTTTCTAATACTCCAATTCGTGCTTCCTAAGGCTTTTAAAATACCAATCATTTGAGTACGTTCCAGAATTAACACGAGTAATGCTGTAATCATATTAATACCCGCTACCAATATCATAATCCCGATAATACCGTAGGTGTTTTTATCAAAAATTTTTATCCACTCAAAAATCATACTATACTTATCTGTAATAGTGATTGTATTTAAGGTTGAAGGTGTATTTTGGTAAATCTCAATACCTTTTTTATCCAAATTATCATAGTCGGTAACAAATACCTCAAAATTACCAATTTGGTCATCTTCCCATTTGTTTATACGTTGGATATGCCGAATATTGCCGATTAAAAACTGCTTGTCTAAATCTTGAAACCCTGAATTATAAACACCTACAATATTAAAAGTGATAATGTTTGGAAGTTTTTCTGGATCTTCTTTAGCAAACACCATTTGAAACCGCTCGCCCACCTCGAAGCCCAATCGGTTTGCTAGATATTGAGAGATTAACACTTCTTCACTCCATTTCTTATCGAAATTTGGCAAGCGACCTGTAACTAAAAACTCTTCAAAATAATTCCAATTATAGTCACCGTCTACACCTTTTAAAATTGCTCCCTCAAAATCTGTTTCGGTTCGTATGACTCCAAATTTAGTCGCCACCGCTTGAATATGGGATATACCTTCTACAGTTTTAAATTCTGGATAAAAGTCTTGGTTTTTAGAAATTGGCGCTATACTTTCCTGAGAATTATTACTATCGTAGTTAGCAATGTTCACGTGCCCGTTAAATGCCACGACTTTATCTCGAATTTTATTTTGCAATCCCATCCCTGTCGCCATGGCAATCATCATGACAATAATACCTATAGCAATCGCTGCTATACCAATTTTTATTATTGGTGCCGATATGCTACTTTTATACGCTTTACTACCAATAATACGTTTAGCTATAAAATACTCGTAATTCAAAATTATCTATGGGCTTTAAATTTTTCAAAAATACAGTTTTATTATTTCTTTTAGTAATGATTTCTTGCGGAAGTAAATCGAAATCAAAAGATACTTTAAGTGCTAAACATGATGATATTCTAAAACAAGTTCAGAATGACAGTACAATTATTGTTGGTGCAAATCAAACCGAAACTTATTTATACTTACTAAAAGGCAAACGTGTTGGGATTGTGGCGAATCAGACTAGTGTGATTTTTAAAGATGAAGAATTAAATAATGAACAGATTGCCACAACTTCTGCGAAGTTTCGCAATGACGATTACACTCATTTAGTAGACTCATTAATGTCTTTAAATATTGATATTAAAAAAGTATTTGCTCCGGAACATGGGTTTCGTGGTACCGCTGATGCTGGTGAGGATGTTAAAGATGGTATAGACACCAAAACCAATTTACCCATTATTTCACTTCACGGAAAAAACAGAAAACCAACAAAAGAACAACTTAAGAGTTTAGATATTATTATTTTTGATATTCAGGACGTTGGGGTTCGCTTTTATACTTATATTTCTACATTGCATTACGTTATGGAAGCTTGTGCCGAAGCTGAAATACCACTCTTAATATTTGATAGACCAAACCCAAACGGACAATATATTGATGGTCCTACTTTAGAAATTGAGAATAAAAGCTTTTTAGGAATGCATCCTATTCCTTTAGTACACGGTATGACAATTGGTGAATATGCACAAATGGTAAATGGCGAGAAATGGTTAACAAACGAATTAAAATGTGATATTGCTATTATACCTATTAAACATTATACTCATGACGCGGTTTATAGTTTACCTATAAGGCCTTCGCCAAATTTGCCCAACGATCAATCTATTAAACTATATCCAAGTTTAGGGCTTTTCGAAGGTACAAACATAAATGCTGGTCGTGGAACAGAGTTTCAGTTTCAACGCTATGGCGCACCTTTTTTAGACAAAGAAAATCTTAAATTCAATTATACACCTGTTGCAAATTTTGGAGCAAAAAATCCTAAACACAAAAACAACCTTTGCTATGGCGAAGATTTAAAAGATGAAGAAATTAACGGCGTGATGACTCTAAAATGGATTATAAAGGCTTATACAAATTCCACCGATAAATCTTTATTTTTTCTTGACAGTGGTTTTACTAAACATGCTGGAACAGATAAACTTCAGAAACAAATTGAAGCTGGCTTAAATGAAGAAGTTATTAAAGAGGGCTGGCAAGAAGATTTAAAAGCCTTTAAAAAAATTAGAGAGAAATATTTGATTTATGACTAATGCTTTATAGTTGGCTTTCTATATTTTTGAAACGGTTGTTTTAACAAACTCCAAATACGTCCATTTTCAACCTCATCAGGGAATACGTCAACCCCATATACAATTTTATCAGGATCGAGTTTCATATACGTCCCAAATAACCTGTCCCATACAGAAAAAATATTCCCATAGTTAGAATCAGTATAAGGTAAAGTATAATGGTGATGTACCTTATGCATATCGGGTGATACAATGACATAACTTAAAGCGTCATCAATTTTTTTTGGAAGCCTGATGTTGGCATGGTTAAATTGGGTTGCAACAACCGACAAGGACTGATAGAGCAACACAAGACCGATAGGTGTCCCGATAATAAAAATCCCCATAAGCGTAAACACATAACGGATAATGCTTTCTAAGGGATGGTGTCTGTTAGCAGTGGTTGTATCCACATGATGATCTGAATGATGTACCAAATGAACCATCCAAAGAGGTTTCACTTTATGCTCAATTAAATGTGGTAAGTACGCGCCTATAAAGTCAATTAAAAAAACACCTAAAATACCGTAAAGCCATATAGGCATCTCTGGCAACCAGTTTAGAATTCCAAAGTCATTGGCCACAACCCAATCGGAGGATTTAAGAAATAAAAAGGCCAATGGTAAATTAACAGCAATGGTTGTAATGGTGAAAAAGATATTTGGAACGGCATGTTTCCATTTCTTATAATCTAGAGTAAACAGAGGGATCGCCCCTTCTAAAATCCAAAAGAATGAAAGACCACCAATTATTATAATAGCGCGATGAAGCGATGGGATGGTTTCGAAATATTCTAAAATAAGCTCCAAAATGCTAAGTTTTTTTCTAAATATACTTATTTTATTTTTTGCTTCATAGCCTCAACAATATTAAAAGCGGCAGGACAGATTGCTACATTTTTCAATGTTAGATTGGAAATTTGTTGAAACTTTTTCCTGTCTGTATGTGGAAATTCACTGCAAGCTTTTGGTCTAACCTCGTAAATTGAGCAATAGTTATCTGAACCTAAAAACACACAGGGCACACTTTGCAGCACATAATCCTTATCCTCATCAATGCGTAAATATTGACTAATAAATTGTTGAGGTTTCATTCTGAAGTGTTTCGCAATCCGTTCAACATCTTTATCGGTAAACAAAGGTCCTGTAGTTTTACAGCAATTGGCACATTCTAAACAATCGGTTTGTTTAAACTCATCATCATGCAATTCTTGCATCACATAATCTAAATTTTTAGGTGGTTTCTTTTTGAGCTTATCAAAGAATTTTTTGTTCTCGTTATGCTTATCTTTGGCGAACTTTGGAAGATTATTAATCATGTCTTGCATGGTGTAAAAATAGTGCATTTCGTCATTAAGATGTAAGAATGACTAAAGTAATCTTTAAAATTGAAATCTTAAATCAACAGATTACCACGATTTAAATGTCTCGCAAAAATAACAAAATGAAAGACCTTTTCGGAAACGCTTTAATCGATTATCAAAACGGAAACTACTCCGAAGATATTATAACCTCAACAAGTATTTCGGGTGATGATGTTTTGCCAGTACCCTATTTGTTTCGAGGCTTTAAAGACATGCCAAAGCTGGAACAGAACGCTTTAAAACTTTGTAAAGGTTTTGTTTTAGATGTAGGATGTGGTGCAGGAAGCCATAGTTTGTATCTTCAAGAAAAAGGTTTTACAGTAAAAGCTATTGACATTTCAAAAGGGGCTGTAAAAGTGGCAAAAAAACGTGGTGTTTTACATGCTGAAGTCGTTGATGTTTTAGACGAAAACCAATCGTTTGATACCATCCTATTACTTATGAATGGTACAGGAATTTTTAAAGAATTATCACAAGTTTCAAAATACTTAACCCATTTAAAAAGTTTATTAAACCCAAACGGACACATTTTAATTGATTCATCCGATATTAAATATATGTACGAAGATGAAGATGGCGGATTTTGGATAGATACGAACGCCAATTATTACGGCGAACTCGATTATTTCTTATCCTATAAAGGGGAACAAGAAACTCCCTTGAAATGGTTATATCTAGATTTTGAAACCTTAAAATTAGCTTGTGAGACGGTTGGCTTACAGTGTGAGTTGATTAGCGAAGGGGAGCATTTTGATTATTTGGCACGCCTCTTTTAATCGAATTGCGCTTTTCCGTCAATAAAGGTTTGAATAACTTTTACATGAGGTATTTCGTTAACCTCAACCGTCATAATATCTTTATCTAAAATGATAAAATCTGCAAATTTGCCAACTTCAATGCTACCCTTTTCGTCTTCTTCAAAATTAGAATAGGCCGCCCAAATAGTCATTCCTTTTAAAGCTTCCTGTCTACTTAAAGCATTCTCTATTTGGTAACCAGCTTCTGGATAACCTTCTAAGTCTTGCCTAGTAACAGCAGCATAAAACGTTAAAAACGGGCTTACCTGCTCTACTGGAAAATCTGTACCCAAGGCTACTTTTCCATAGACTTTTAACAAATCTTTAAAGGCATATGCGCCTTTTACACGTTCTGCTCCTACCCTATCTTCTGCCCAATACATATCGCTCGTAGCATGCGTTGGTTGAACAGATGGAATAATATTATCAAACAACTCAAAATCTTCTGGTGATATAACTTGGGCATGTTCAACACGCCAGCGCCTATCCTTTTTGTCTTGCAAAACGTCTTTATAAATATTTAATACCGCATGGTTTGCCGAATCACCAATAGCATGGGTATTCATTTGAAATTCTGAATTAGAAATGCGCTGAGCTGTTTCATTAAGCTCATCAATGCTATTCACTAATAACCCTAAATGCCCTGGTTTATCTGTATATGGTTCACGTAACATGGCGCCTCTTGACCCCAAAGCTCCGTCTGCATAAAACTTAAATGACCGTACGTTTAACCTATCTGTTTTAATAATGCTCCGTTTCAAGTAATAGTCTAGGTTTTTTTGGTTGGCAGAAACCATAGCATACACTCTTATACTTAAATCTCCTGCGTTATGTAAACTATCAATAACCTCAATAACATCTCTGTCCAATCCAGCATCGTCAACCGTTGTCAAACCTTGCGCAATACATAATTTTTGTGCTTCTAATAAAGCAGTAACAACTTCCTTTTTTGTTGGTTTTGACCAATGCTGAAGCACTAAACGCTGCGCTTTATCAATTAAAACACCAGTTAATTTGCCGTTTTCAATTACGAGTTCGCCACCATCTATATCAGTTTCAACAGTTATGTTTCCTAAATCTAAAGCCGCTTGATTAACTAATAAAGCATGTCCATCAATACGTTTTAGAGCCACAGGCGTATCAGGAAATAAACTATTTAACACCATATTATCTGGGAACGCTTTCTCTTTCCAATCGTTTTGGTCCCAACCTCTTCCATAAATGAAATGGTGTTGACGCTTGTTTTGAAAATCGCTTACTCTTTTAACTATCTCATCAAAACTAGTTGTACCAACCAAATTGACATGTAATTGATTTAAACCCAAGCCTAAAAAATGACAATGGGCATCTATTAGACCTGGTAAAACGGTTTGTCCCTTAGCATCTAAAGTTTCGGTAGTTTCGTATTTAGAATTAATATTTTCTGAAGTTCCAATTTCTAAAAACTTACCGTCTTTTACCGCGAAAGCTTCTGCGGTTGTAAAGTCCTGATTAACCGTATATATTTTTGCATTTGTAACAATCAAATCGATTTGTTCTTTTGTTGAACAACTCATTAGAATTACAAATATTAAAAGGCCTATTAATTTACGCATGTTGAAGTTTTTCTTAAAAATAAAAAAAGCATTCGTATTAGGAATGCTTTTAATCATACTATTATACCAATTATAATTTAAAATGGGCTTGAAACAATTTGAGTTATACTGCGCCCAGATGAGATAGAAAATCAAAGCATAGCCTTAGCTACGGTTTTATTTTATATTGATATATAGGTGCAATAGAAACTAATTTTTAAGTGTATTTTATGTTGTAATTGGTATTGCTTAAATCACTTTAAAAATCGAACTTAAATGTCGCTCCGGCTAGAACTTGCAGGCTTTGTACTGGGTAATTCTGCCAACGTTGATAGCCTTCATTTGCAATATTATTCGCTTTTATAAAGGTTGAAATTTTATCATTAATGTGATAGCCCACATGTGCATTAGCATCAAAATAGCTCTCCAAATCTACAACCATAGATTGGAATCCTGCTAAATTATCCTCCACACTTAATAAATCTTTACGCTCACCAATATAAAATAAATTAGCGCCCGCGAACCAATGCTCATCAATTTGATAATCTAAAAACAGGGAGCCTTTTACATCTGGTAAATTCCATGCTTCCGCTTGATTATCGGTTGTATATGAGAAGTATTCAGCTTTTAAACCCAATTTAAAATTTCTATTCACATCGACATTAATTTCTCCTGCCACACCAAAGGTTTCCACATCATCGTATACCATACCAAAGGAATTTCCGTATTCATAATCTTCAGCGTTAAGCACATCAAACGATGTTGTATTATTCCTGAACAAGGCTTTATTTCTATCCGCTAAATACCGTCCGTTAACATTGTAACTCATATTACTCGACAACTTTCCTTTTAAGCCCACATAAGCATTGTATAATTGATCGGTAGGTGCAATAAATAGCGTTGGGGATACAAATGAGTTTTCGGTAGCGAAATCATAATAAGAATTCTGAATTAAATCGCCCGTAATACCACCGTAGGCAATAAGAACATCATTGACCAAACGATAGGATGCTGTTACATTTGGGTAGATATAAAACTTACTATCGCTATTTTCCCTATCTTTTAAATAGACTGCAGAAAACCCTAAATTTACCGTTAAGTCATCTTCTTTTATTTCGTAGCTAGGTGTTACAACTAATATAAAATTACCGTAATTTATGGCAGTATCTGAAAAATAGCTTCTATCGAACGAACCACCTATATAATCAAATTTAAAGTCGGTTGAAATTTCAACATCATTAATAGGAACATCTACTTTTGCATTAACCACAAACCTATTCTCCCCTGAATCGAAATTATCCCCAAAACGTCTAAAAAAGAAGCTCCCTGAGTTGATATAAGTATCTTCAAAACTAATATCACCTCCAAAATGTGCATTATAGAACGAATGGCTAACATCTAAGGTGTTAGCAAAGGGCTCATTATTTGCATAATTTTCGGGTAAACCGTACCAGTTGTAAGTTTGATGCTGAAAACCAGCCTCAACATTCCATGCCAAATCTCTCAGACGCGAAGCATAATTGACATTGATTTTAGAATTAGAAAAATTGTCATCCAATAAAACATCTTCAATACCGCCGCCAGATGAATGGTGACTTAAATAACCGCCAACACTCTCGGTCCGGCTAATGGCATGATTTAAATACACTTCTCCTAAAAAGGTTGTATACGTTCCCACACCAACAGTCGCATAATTATCGAATAGTTTAACTGGTCTTGCTTTTTCCACCACCGCTGCTTTACCTTTTGCAGGTGTGAATGTAGAAGCTACCGGAAAAGAAAAAATATTATATTTAATGTCCTTTTTTGTCGCTGTTTCTTCATCATCTAAAGTCGGGATTTCCTTTACTTTAAAAGCATCAGATATTGAAGGAGTATATGGCTTAACCACATCTATAACTCCTGTATTTATGGTATCGCTTTCTCTGTTCTGTGAAAATGACATAGTAACACTTAACGTCATTGTTACTACTAATATATGTTTTATGTGCTTTCGCATATTCTATATTTTTTGTTAACGATTTATTATTGATTGATGAGATGCTTCGACTGTGCTTAGCATGACGCTCTAACTATTAGCAAATTAATCCTCGGTTTCAATGGATGAATTGGTCTTGGCTTCCTCTGTCTTTATTTTTCGTAATTCTGATTTCGCTTCGGTAACCACATCGTCATACTCAGCAAAATTTTGAATAACACTTTCTAGAATATAAGTGGCTTGAAAGGCATCCTTTAAGGCATAATAGTTTTTCGCCATAAGCACTAAACCTTTTGCACTATAGTATTTATAACCTGAAAAATCCTTAGCTAATTTTTGGACCGTTTGATTGGATGCCTCATGCTTGCCTTCCTTGTTCTTAAAATATGCATTAAAATACAAGGCTTCTGCAGCGGTTTCACCAGTAGCAACTCTCTCAACTTTTGTATAGGCTGTTTTTGCTCTAGTTTCATCACCGGTTTTCATAGCAGAACGCGCAATAATAATATGTGCATCACTTTTTATTTTATTATCAATTTTAGAACTGGTAAGCACTTTTTCAGCGTACGCTACCGCATCATCATAATTGTTTAATTGATAATTGGCTTTCATTAAATTAGACTGCGCAAATACGATATTTTGTGGAAAGTTGGCTTCTTCTTCCAAACGCAACAATAAAGGAATTGCTTTATTCCAACTTTTACTTTCTAAATAAAACTGCGAAAGTCTGGATAAGGCTTCTTCTGTATATTCATTACGTGACGCTTCTACTACGTACTTATAATGTGGCGCCGCATTGGCCGTTAAATCTTTTTTATAATATAACTGCGCTACATAAAAATGAGCTTGTAGTGCATGCAGACCATCCGGAAATTGATTTAAGTACCCATTAAATTGTTTGATGGCCTTGTCTGTATTGCCATCTATATATTGTTTTTCAGCCGCTTCGTAAGTTGCATTTTCCAATTCTGAATCGGTTACTTCTACATAATCTAAAGTACGTACCCATTTGGCATAATCGTCCACGCGCCCTAAATCAATATAAATCAATTTAGCCGTAGAAACTGCTTGAACTGCTTCTGGCGTACCCGGAAAATCTGCTGCAACTTTTTTAAACTTGGTTAATGCGCGTTCATTTTCACTGGCATTGTAATAGACGAGTCCTTGACGTAATAATGCCTTTGGAACAAAGGAACTCATGCGGTATTCTGAACCTAAACGGTTGTAAACGTCCATGGCCTTTTCAGTTTCATTGGTCTTAACATAGGAATTCCCTAACTCGTACATGGCATCGTCACGGAGTTTCGATTTAGGATATTCTGAAATAAACTGTTCCAATTCTGAAATCTTTTTTGAAGATTTCCCTACATATCCCGCACTAATTGCCTTTTGAAAAAAGGCATAATCAGAATCGATTTCACTTAATTTTATGGCTTTTTCGTAAGCATTAATTGCGTTTTTATAATCGCTAGACACAAAATATCCGTCGCCCAATCTTAAATAGGCATCATTCAATCTTACTTTATCCTCCTTATTCTTTACTATAAATGCATTGAAGTGTTTTGTAGCTTGTGAGTAATTTTTTAACTTGAAATAAGTATATGCCAAGTTGTAGTCTATATTTTCAATCTCTGAAGTTGTTTCAGATTGTGCTTGCTGCTGAAACTGTTTAAAACCTACTAAAGCGTCATCATAATCTGTTAGATTATAATCAGTTTCTGCTTTCCAAAAGGTTGCTCGTGCTACATACAGAGGATCGCGAGGTTCTTTTAAAGATCCGTCAAATAAAGTTTCTGCTTCCAAATATTGATTTTCGTTATAAAGTTCAATGCCTCTATAAAAAGCTACCTTTTGATACGCCACTTTATTTTCAAAATTCTTTTTGCCTTCTAGTAACTTTAACGCTTCTTTATAGTTTTTTGAAGTAATATAAGAATCAATTAATAATGTTTCAATCTCTTCTTTATAACTGGTTTCGGGATACTTATCTAAATAACCCGCTAAAACTTGCGGAGCAGATTGGTAAGGGTTTCCAATATCATAACTAATTTTTGCGTAGTTCAACCAAGCATCTTCTTGAATTTTTAGATCGAAATCCATTTGGGAAGCATTTCTAAAGGCATTTAAAGCCTCTTGCTTTTTATCTAATTTAATATAACTTTCCCCTAAATGGTAGTAGGCGTTTTGAGCGATAGCGTTTGTTCCGCCAATTATTTTATTGAATTCTGAAATGGCATTTTCATAATCCCCTTGTTTATAATGTGCATATCCCAATTGATAGAAATCGGTATTGTTCCATTTACCAGTTTTATCTCTCTTTCCTTTTTTGCCTTTATATTCCGACAGATAAGGGATGGCTTCTTTATACTGTTCTAGATTGAAATAACTTTCGCCAATTATTTTTGAAAGCTCCGACACCTCGGCATCATCACTACTATGTAATCGCTCTTTTGCCAGGGCAATGGCTTTTTCAAATTTCCCCAATTTAAAATGTAAATCGGCTTGATAATAAGAAAGCTTTTCTTTGTAGCGTTCTTGGTCGCTCACTTGATCAAAATATTCATTGGCCTTGTCATAATCATCCCCTTCATAAGCCATAAAACCGATGTAATATTTTGCCTGTGAACCAAATTCTTGTGAGTTTTCTACTTTAGTAAGATAGGTTTTAGCCTCTTTATATTGTTTTGAAGAAAAGGCCGAATATCCATTTCTAAAGTAAAACCGCTCTCTTTCTTTTTTAGCCAAGGCATTTTCATTCACTTTATCATACCATTTTCTGGCATAGGCATATTTGGAATTTTCAAAATAGTAATCGCCAACATCTACAAACGCCGTGTTTCGTTTTGTACTTGTAGGATATTCATCTACGAAATCCTGAATGAGCTGATCTGCGTTTTGCTGATTTAACCGTACCGCACAATTGGCAATATAATAGGCGCAATCGGACTTTAAAACCTCCTGTTCGGCAGTTTTTTTTACTGTTGAAAATAAACTTTGAGCCGCAAGATATTGTTGATTATTATATAGCGATAATGCCTTTTGATAGTCTACTAAATCATTTGTATATGTAGCAGATTGTTGTGCGAAGCCGTGGCAAGTAAATATTATAGCCACCCATAGGGAAACAATTTTAATCATTAATGAATTAATTTTAATTAAAAGCTAAAGATAATTTAAACTAAATCCTATAACGCAACAATCATGCTATAATTATAAACCGAGTTATTAAATGTGAATTTTGCCTTTAAAATTGAATAAAAAATTCTTGAAACCGACTATCCTCGAGGCAAAGTCATAGAGATATTTCGCCAGTTTCATTTTGCCCTTTGGGTCAAAAACCGAAATTTTATATTTTACCTCACCCGGAACTGCCAAAAAGCAGTTCCGACCTCTCCGAAGGAGAGGTAATGCGGAAACCCCGAGGCAGAGCCGTCGGAGAATTATTTAGATTAAAAATTTGCGGTAACTTTAAATTTAAAGTTATTAGTAATACATTTACAATACTATATAGTTGCTCCCATTCCTTCATAGATTGATAGATTTGAATATGTATAGAAAATTATACGCTTTTATTTTAAAAAGACCACTCCAAAATCTTTTATTAATTGGAATCACTTTAAGGGTTTTAATTTTAATTTTTTATGATGGTGTAACAATTTTTCCAGATTCTAAAACCTATGTAGAACTTAGCTCTCATATCACCAATTTAGATTTTAATAATTATTCAGGGAGACGAACTCCAGGATTTCCTTTATTAATATCCCTAGCTGGAGGAAGCTTATATCTTACTATAATTTTTCAGCAAGTGATTGGCCTGTTGAATATTATTTTGATTTACGATTTTAGCTTAAATAAGATCTTAAATAAAGCTACCGCATTTTGGATTACCCTAATCACTAGCACATTCATGCATTTTATATTCTATGAATTCGCAATTTTAACCGAAACTTTAAGTTTGTTTTTAACCATCCTTACTTTCTGGTTAATCCAAAAATACAACTTGCTAAATAGTGAAGGTCATATTAAATATTATATCATCACATCAATAGTTATGGGATTTCTTTATTTAACCAGACCCATGTTTATTTATTTCCCTGTAATATTTATATGTTTTTTCTTAATTAAAAATTATAAATCTGGACTGAAAAAACTAATAACACCGATATTCATCATTGCTCTATTTCCTGCAATTAGCTTTTATACTTGGTGTTCGCTAAATAAAAAAAATATTGGCTACTTTACCAGCTCTTATTTTATTGGCTATAATCTTGCACAAACTGCTACCTCATTTTTTGAAAAAGTCCCTGATGAAGACAAAGAAATAAGAGACATTTTTTTAAAGCACAGATCTTATATTGAAGAAAACAAAACTGAGGATTATCCCATGACCGTTTGGTATGCTTATCCTGATTTAAGAGAAGCCACAAAATTGAGTCCTCATGATTTATCTCATAAACTAGGTGAAATTTCCAAGGCTTTGTTCAAAAAATATCCGCATTTATATTTGAGACAAGTACTTGTTTCATGGTTAGATTTTTGGGGTACAGGATCTACATTTCTTGTAAATAAAGAAAAGTTCAAAAATGTTGTCCCCAAATATCTGGTATATGGCATTTGGAAAATTATTCAACAATATTTACTCATATTAATTAATATTTTGTTTGTTATTTTCTCAGCAAGAAGAATATTTCAATTTGTAAAATCAAAATTCAACTATTTTGATCTAGATTTATTTTTGGTCCTGATTGTTATTGGAGGCTCTGTTGCTCAAGCTCTTGTTGCTTATGGTAATAATTCCAGATTTGTATTCCCTTTTTTACCATTAATTGTTTACTTTGTCATTGTTAATCTAATCGAATTAAAACAGAAAACCCAAATATAAAAACATGCCAGATACCATTCTACAATTAAAGGACGCAGCTATTTATCAAGGTGATAGTTTGGTGCTTTCTAATGTAAACGTTGAAATTAATAAAGGTGAGTTTGTTTACCTCATTGGAAAAACAGGCACAGGCAAAAGTAGTTTTATGAAAACGCTTTATGGCGATTTGCCTTTAACGGAAGGGACCGGGCATATTGTAGATTACGATTTAAAAGATTTAAAAGAAAAAGATATTCCATTCTTAAGACGAAAATTGGGCGTTGTTTTTCAGGATTTCAAATTATTGACGGATAGGACCATAAACGAAAATTTGCGCTTTGTTTTAAAAGCAACAGGCTGGAAAGACCAAGACGAGATGAACACGCGTGTTGAATCTGTTTTGGCAAAAGTAGATATGAAGACCAAGGGCTTTAAATATCCCCATGAGCTCTCTGGTGGCGAGCAACAACGCATTGCCATTGCTAGGGCTTTGTTAAACAATCCGGAGCTAATTTTGGCCGATGAACCTACTGGGAATCTAGACCCACAAACAAGCGTTGAAGTGATGGAAGTGCTTCAAGACATTAACAAAAATGGCAATACTATTTTAATGGCAACACATGATTATGCCCTACTGCTTAAATATCCAAGTAAAACCTTGAAATGTGATGAGAATCAGGTTTATGAAGTGGTACAAAGGAAGAATTAAGTATGCTCTCTATTTTAATACCTATTTATAAATACAATGCATTTCCATTAGTTTTGGAATTGGTAAAGCAGGCTTTAAGTGAAAAAATAGAATTTGAGATTATCTGTGTTGACGATGCCTCAGGATCTTCATTAAATCAGTATAATGAAAAAATTAATTCCTTAAATAATTCTACTTTTTTTTCAAATGCAAAAAATTTAGGATACAGTAGTAATCGAAACTTTTTGGTCTCAATTGCTAAGTTTAATAACTTATTATTTATTGATGGTGATTCACTTATAATTAATGATTTTTTTATCAATGCATATTTAAACATGCTTTCCAAAGAATTTGATATTGTTTACGGCGGAAGAATTCATCCAAATTCCATATCAAATCCTTATAAAAGTCTGCGTTGGAAATATGGTAAATTCAGAGAGGATAAACCTGCTAATAGGCGAATTAAACAAAAATATAAAACCTTAATGTTTAATAATACACTTGTTAATAAGAGTGTATTTAATTTAATTAAATTTGATGTTATTACCAATAAATATGGTCATGATGATACTTTATTTGCATATCAGGCAAATTTAGCCAAACTAAATATATCACATATAGATAATAGCGTAATGCATGCAGGTATAGATGAAAATGACGCCTTTTTAAAAAAAACGGAAACTGCTTTAAACAACCTAAAATATATTAGCAAACATAACTTGATAAGCTCAGGTTTTGTAAAAATGCTAAGTATTCATGAAAAATTAAAGCGCTTTAAAATAGATTTAATTTTAACAATGTTTTATAAACAATTTAAAAACAAGATGAAACTCAATTTAATATCTAAACATCCTTCATTAAAAATCTTTAATTTATACCGATTAAGTTACTTTTGCTACATTTATAATAAAAAAACATGACTCCTTTTTTTTCAGTAATTATACCTCTATATAATAAAGAAAATTTTATTGAAAAAACATTACAAAGTGTCTACGAACAAAAATTTACAGATTTTGAAATTATTATAGTGGATGATGGTTCTACAGATAATAGTTTAAGCGTAGCTAAAAAAAAAATTGAGAATTTTAAAAATACAACTTTAATTCATCAAGAAAACAAAGGTTTATCTGCAACTAGAAATACAGGAATTAGAGCTTCAAAAGGAAAATTAGTAGCTTTATTAGATGCTGATGACTTATGGGACAATCAATTTTTATCAACCATAAAGGCATTATATAATGAATACTCAAATGCTTCAGTTTTTGGAGTTGATTATTTAGAAAGACACTCCAAAAACATTGAATTAACAACTAGAAAAAACATCCCTAATAATCTAAAAAATACCTCTTTCATAGTTAATGCGTTTTTAGAAGCCAATATGCAACAACCTCTATTCTGCCAAAGCAGCGTAGCTTACAAAAAAGAAGTTTTTAATCATATCCAATTTAACACTGCTATAACATATGCGGAAGATATTGATTTTAATATTCTAATACATTTACAAAAACACCAAGTAGCCTACCGTTATAAACCATTAGCAATTATTAGATTAAATATTGATAATCAATTATCAACTCAATCTATTAGTGACAAAACCCTTCCTAATTTAGACGCCTATGAATCTTTTGCTTTAAAGGATTTAGAACTCAAAAAATATCTTGACTTTTGTAGATACTTTTTTGCTATGAGTTATAAGATGGAATCCAATCATCAGAAATACAATCAGATATTAAAAAATTTAGACAAAAGAAATATTAATTTCACTCAAAAGCTTTATTTAAAGCTACCCGTTTTTTTAATAAAAAGCATAAAAGAACTCAAAAAATGGTTCCTGAAATATAATATTAGGTTGACAAGTTTTGATTCTTAATGCGACTGTTCAAATAAGGCTTCATACAATTTAATAACCGCTTCTCCAGTAAAGGGTTTTACCGAATGTTTAGCATTCGCCTTAAGTGTATCATATAACTTTTGATCTGTTTGCAGTAAATCTATGCCCTGCATTAAGGCCTCAAAATTTTGATTTTCAATTAATAAGCCATTGTATTTGTTTTTTATCAATTCTGACGGTCCAGATTTACAGTCAAAAGAAACGACCGGTGTCCCTAAAGCCAAGGTTTCAAGCATGACTAATGGCATCCCTTCAAATTTACTTGATAAGACTAAAAACTTGCACGCTTTTATATAATCGTACGGGTTATTTACAAAGCCTTTGAGGATGACGTTTTTTTGCAGATTATATTTAGCGATTATAGATTCTAATTTTTCTTTATCTGGTCCATCGCCCAAAATTACTAGCGGTACATCTTTTTTAAAGGCCATCGAATTTTTATAACTTAATATGAGTTTATCAAATTGCTTAACCGAATTCAATAACCTCCCGATAGCCAATATAAATTCCTCTGGAACTATATCATTAAATGTATTGGTAACCAACAAATCTTCATTGACGAAATTTGGAATATAAACCACATTTTCAAACTCGTATTGGTCTTTTAGGATACCTTCAATATCTCTGGAAACCGCTATAATCGCTTTTACTTTCTTGTATATCTTTTTAAAGAGAACGCCATTCGGAATGTGATATGCCACATTAAAATGTTGGACGCTCATAATCATTTTCTTTTCTTTAAAAACAAAAAGATGTAATAGCAATTCCATAATAAATCGATTTCTCATTCTAAAATCTATGTAGAAATCGGCGTCAATCCGTTTATAATATTTTCTAAATAATGCTATCTTTTTTATTTGCTTAATCCATTGTATGGACGGTTCGTTTTCCCCTAAATTATATAGTTCGCCTTTGTGCGGATAAGTAATATCGTCTCTAAGAGAGATAATAGATACCTTATATTCATTTTTAGATAATACAAATGATAATGATGCGGCTACTTTTTCAGCACCGCCACCGCTCAAACAATCCACAATTAGGCATATGTGTTTTTTATAACTCATTTAAACATGGTATCGAAATCCTTATCTTCAAGAATAATGCGTTTCCGTTCTCGAAATTGCGAGCTAAAAACACTTCTATTCAGATCAATATAGTCACTTTTTAAACCAGAAATATGTGCTATACTATGCCATAAATCATCTGTCATATATTTTCTATCAGCATCAAAAACAAAATCTTGTGGCAAATTAAAATCTCTATTATACCAAAGCAAAAAAGGAATTTTGTAGGTGTCTGTGGTTGGCCTGTCTTCTAAATGCCCATAAAAATTTTCATCCTTGAAAACCTCTTCACCGTGATCTGAAAAATATAATAAATAACTGTTCGTATTTTTATTTTTTAGTTTATTTAAAACTTCACTTACAATAAAATCATTGTATAGAATGGCATTATCATATTGATTTATTTTGGTGTAGGCCAAATTGTCCTGAAAATCTGTTTTGGGTTTATCTTTAAATACGTCAAAATTAGTGGGGTATCTGTTATCGTATGAAAAATGAGTACCAATTAAATGTAAAAATATAATCTTATGCTTTGCAGAATCATTCAACGCGTTTGCCACTTTACTTAACAAATCGCCATCGTGTTTTACATTATTCATAACCGCCTCTTTGGCATTATGAAACTTAAATTCGGCTTTGTTGGAAACCCTTGCTAAGTCGCTATCTGGGTTAAATGCAGGACTATGATTGGAAATCCAAAAGGTCTTAAATCCTGCTTTATTAAATAGACCTGTAATTGGAAAGGCAAGCACTTTTTCCGGTTCCTCATAATTGCCTAGCGTTAAGGCTTTGCTTAAAGAATGAAATGTTGATGTGTTCGGACTTATCACATTTTTAAATATGAGCAAGCTATCTTTTAAAGCTTGCAAACGTGGTGTTGTTGGTCTATAATACCCGTACAATTGCATATGACTTGAGGTGGTAGACTCCCCAATGACTACTAAAAAAGTATTATTAATGTCGTCATTACTATTAATAACGATATTTTTTTTGGTATTTAATTCCGCATTAAATTGGTCAATATATTTTGATTCCTTGTAATTTAATACTATGGATCTTGCAGTGAGGTAGGCTAAATTATGGTCAATTAATGATGTGGATCTCAATCCGAAAAGAACCACAATGGAAATCAAACCTACTTTTAACCATTTGTAATTTTTCAATTCAAATTCGTTAGTCTGCAAACGAAAGCTATTGGTAATTCTTTTAAGCTGAAATAAAGGGATTATGAAAAGTAATGTAATTCCTAATAGATAAATATCCACATATTCCCTTAAAAAACCAGATAATTCATCTGGGTTCGTATTTAAAAAAACATAGTATGACGATGGTCCAAATGAAATTTTAAATAAATAATACATGATGGTTTCAAACCAAATCATAATTCCAATTAAAATGGTGGCAACCAAAAACGCATACCGTCTTAATTTTTCATTTCCTAATTGACTAATCAATAAGATCACAAATGCTATGGATATCGCATTTTCAACAATATTCAAAAAACGATACACAGAAAAAAAATGGGTCAAGCCATCTATGAGAAACTCAAGCGTTAACCAGTAAGTAATAATTATAATGTAAAATTTATTCTTCAACTTTAAGGCTTGTAAAGGTTAACAACGATTTTCTAAATATAATCAACATTAAAACAAAGTAAAACATGTAACTGAATGCATGCCCCATAACTGCTCCGGTAACATTAAATTTATCTATAAGATAGGTGCTTGAAAAATAAACCACCATGGCGTATAGGAACTCGCCTATTAAATACCAAAACAGCATTTTTTTTGCCTGCATTTGATAGGCAATAACAAAGGATATGACTTTAAAAAAATCTCCGATCAATTGCCAAAAAAACAAATCTTGAACTGGTAAAAAATCCTTTGTAAGCGTGATTCTTATAATCCAGTATCTGGACACATAAATGATAAAAAAACCAATAATGACATAAGGTAAAATGGTTTTGTAAAATTCTAAAACAATTTCTTTAAACCCTTTATTTGTATCATTATATGCCAATTTAGGTAATAAATAAAAGGTATACAGGCTCATTATAAAAACCAAATAATACTGGGAAATCTTAATAATGGCTTCCCAATAACCTGCTTCTTTAAGACCTATAGTGTCTATGATATGGTTTTTGACCAAGATATGGACAATGGGGATGGTAAGCGCTGAAAAAACCGCCATGATAATAAAGGACATCAATCCATTAAAATAAGTTATTGAAAACCTAGATAGATTGATTTTTGTTAGAATGAAACGAACATCTTTTACCCAAAAAAATGTAATCAATAGAAGAAATGAAGGCATTGAAACCATGGCGATAATGGCGCCATCAAGATTATATTTCCAAAGTAGAAAAACCACAATAATCACATTCACAATATACCCGATGGCATTTATGCTGATAATCCGCTTATATCTACCCAAACCATTTATAATAGAAAGCAAAAAGGTATTAAACGTATAAAGTGGCAATACAAGGCCTAAAATTTTAATGGCGTAGCTGTAGTTTTTGTTAGCAAAAATTAAATTGTTGAACTCATTAGAAAAAACAATTAATACGGTTGAAACAATAAATGTTAATCCAAGTGTGAGAAAAAATGATGTGGAAATAATTTCGGTTAGGTTTTTATCATCATCCTTATGTTCTGCAGTGTATTTAATTACCCCACTTTGCAAACCACCTGTAGACAAGCCATGTGAACTCGTTAAAAAACTGCCCAAGTTGCCCGTTATGGCCATACCTTGAGGCATTAAGAAATAAGCAATAGCTTTTGATAAAATAAAACCAGTAATTAACCTGACAAAAACACCAATAGAATTGAATGAAGCTATTTTTAGCAACATATTATTCTTAAAGTCAATGTTAAAATATTTTCGCATTATATTTTACAAAACATCGTTTGTATAATTTCTAAAAAAGTCAAAGTCAATTTATTTGTCCTCGGTTGATTCCTTATGCGTTTGCAACCCAAACAAAGAACTCCCGAAAATTAATAAGATAATGGCATAATACATTAAATAACTTACAAAGTGCGCAATTACGGCACCCTCGACACTATCAAATAAGTCGATAAAATAAATGCTTGTTGCGTATAGAATAATAACCAAAAACGCTTCGGTTAGAATATAATGCCAAAACATACGCTTTGCTAAAAATTGATAAGCAATTACCAAGGACAGTACCTTAACAAAATCTCCTAATAATTGAAACAAGAACAAATCTTCAACGGGTTTAAATTCATTCGAAAAAACAATAGCAACAATAAATGGTTTTAATAAATAAATAGCAAATAAACCTAATGCTAAAAAGGGTATCACCGTTTTATAGAAGCTAAAAACCTCCTTTCTAAACTCCTTTACATCTTCAATTTCAGAAAATCTTGGTAAAATATACAGCGCCATAAGTGAACTCACAAGCATCAAATAATATTTAGATATCCTTGTCATGGCTTCCCAGAAACCAGCATCCTTATACCCTATCGTTTCAATAATATGAGACCTAATCGCGATGGCCACCAAAGGTAAAGTCATAGCTGTAAATAAAGCCATGAGCGAGTACCTACTCATTTTTTTAAACACATCAAAACTCACATTATTAACCTTAATCATATCTACTAAGCTCCTCCTGTTCGTAATAGCTACTAAAGTGATTAAAAATATTAAGGATTCAGCAATAACAGCAGATATAAGTGCGCCGTCAATTTTATTTTGATAAATTAATATAAGGGCTATGGCTACACTAAGTATTTGCCCGATAATATTGATAACGATTAATATTTTATACTTGGAAAACCCATTCATTATTGAAAATGAAAACATATTTAAGGCATAAAACGGAAGTACAATCGCAAATACCCGAATGACATAAGCATAATTATTATAGGTTGGAAAAATAATATCATTGATTAAATCGGCATTAAAATAGCAGAGGAATGACACCAAAATAGATGAGAAGAAACCGGTATAAAATACTGTTGATAAAATGCCACTTAACACGGCAACATCATGCTTAAATTTTGAAATATATTTTACAGCACCATTGTAAAAACCTAGAATAGAAATGGCCTGGAATGAACTAACAAAATTACGTAAATTTCCTATCAGTGCGAGCCCTTCTGCACCAATAAAAACAGCAATAGCCTTTGAGGTTAATATGCCGGCAATAATTCGAGTTAGTACTGAGGCTGTTTGTAAAGAAGTGACTTTTACTAGAACGTTGGTGTTTATGTAATCAATTAATTTTTTCAATTAATTTGAATTTGGTTGTATTTCTATTATCAATTCTGAAAAATAAGAAATAATCAATCTAAAACACATGAATACACGCTTTATTCTATGAACGGATTCAGAAAACCATCAATTCTACTTAAACAAACACTTTTTGAAAACTGATTACACCTTACTTCTTTGTTAAGTAGTAAATGTTTATTCCCAAGATAGCTGTATTGGTAATAATAATGGGCCAAGAAGTGGCCAGTAAAATGCCATAGGCGACAAATAAAATGGCGCCTATGGAATTAATGATTCTTAATTTAGTCATGGACTTCATACTAAATGATATCAGTAAAACTACTGATGCCATATAGCCAACCCACTCTGCGAGTGGAATGCTCAAAAACTCCATTTATATTGATTTATTACGTTTTCTTTCAACTTCGGTTAAAAAGACTTTACGAATACGCAAAAAGTTAGGTGTTACCTCAACATACTCATCCTTTTGGATATATTCTAAGGCTTCTTCCAAAGAGAATTTGATTGCTGGAACAATTTTAGCTTTATCATCAGCACCAGAACTACGTACGTTACTCATCTTTTTAGTTTTGGTCACATTAACAGTCATATCATCGCCACGAGAATTCTCTCCAATAACCTGCCCTTCATAAATATCTTCTCCTGGATCAACAAAAAACTTACCTCTATCTTGTAATTTATCAATAGAATATGGAATAGCTTGCCCTTTTTCCATAGACACTAAAGACCCGTTTTGACGTTCTGGAATACCCCCTTTAAGCGGCTGGTATTCTTTAAAACGGTGTGCCATAATAGCTTCACCAGCAGTCGCCGTTAATAGTTGATTACGTAAACCTATAATTCCTCTTGAAGGCACTAAAAACTCACAAACCATTCTATCGCCTTTAGCTTCCATGCTTAACATTTCGCCTTTACGCATCGTAACCATTTCAATAGCCTTACCAGATACCGTTTCGGGCAAATCAATGGTCATTTCCTCAACAGGCTCACATTTAACGCCATCAATAACCTTAATAATCACTTGAGGCTGACCGATTTGCAATTCATACCCTTCACGGCGCATGGTTTCAATTAAAACAGATAAATGCAATACGCCACGACCAAACACCATAAATTTATCTGCACTATCTGTAGCCTCAACTTTAAGTGCCAAGTTTTTTTCCAATTCTTTATCCAAACGATCTTTAATATGACGCGATGTCACATATTTTCCGTCTTTTCCAAAGAATGGTGAATCGTTAATGGTAAACAACATACTCATGGTTGGTTCATCAATGGCAATCGTTTTCATGCCTTCTGGATTTTCCCAATCGGCAACCGTATCGCCAATTTCGAAACCTTCAAGTCCAACAATCGCACAAATATCCCCAGTTTGCACCTCTTCTACTTTCTTACGGCCTAAACCTTCGAAAATATGTAGTTCCTTAATTTTAGATTTTTGGATACTTCCATCACGCTTTACCAAGGAAATATTTTGATTCACTTTCAATTCACCACGAGTTAAACGACCAATGGCAATTCGTCCTGTAAAAGAAGAAAAATCTAAAGATGTAATTAACATTTGTGTGGTTCCTGATTCAATTTTTGGCGCTGGAATATGCTCGATAACCATATCTAATAATGGCTCAATATTTTCGGTTTCATCTTGCCAGTCATCACTCATCCAGTTGTTCTTTGCAGAACCATATACCGTTGGAAAATCCAGCTGCCATTCTTCTGCTCCTAATTCAAACATCAAATCGAACACCTTTTCATGAACTTCGTCAGGTGTACAATTTTCTTTATCAACTTTATTGATTACTACACAAGGTTTTAATCCTAAATCAATCGCTTTCTGTAATACAAAACGCGTTTGTGGCATGGGTCCTTCAAAAGCATCAACCAATAATAAAACACCATCTGCCATGTTAAGCACACGTTCTACTTCACCTCCAAAATCGGCGTGACCAGGAGTATCAATAATATTGATCTTTGTGTTTTTATATATTACTGAAACGTTTTTAGAGGTAATGGTAATACCACGCTCACGCTCCAAATCATTATTATCAAGAATTAAATCTCCAGTATTTTCATTTTCACGAAATAACTGACAGTGGTACATGATTTTATCTACCAAAGTTGTCTTACCGTGATCTACGTGCGCAATAATTGCGATATTTTTAATATTAGCCATAACAGTGCCTTATTTTAAGCGTGCAAAGTTACTTATAAATAATGAATATCTTATGTATTAATATTTATTTGGCATTCCTGCTTTTTCAAAAATGGAAAAATACAAACTAAGAACTATATCTTTTTGATTCACAAAGATTTAAATGCTAAAAAAAGAGGATTCATCTTCCTATTAAAGATGTGAAAATTAATTCAGCATAAATAGTATCTTTGCTCCGAATTTGCTGAAACAAAATTTTATGAACCTTCAAGATATTCCAAAAATAAAGCACCATAATGCTAACAATTTTTTTCTTTTATGTGGCCCTTGCGCTATTGAAAGCGAAGACATGGCACTTCTTATTGCTGAAAAGGTAGTTTCTATTACTAATAAACTAGAAATACCCTATGTTTTTAAAGGCAGTTTTAAAAAAGCAAACCGAAGTAGAATTGATAGCTTTACAGGAATAGGTGATGAAAAAGCACTTAAAATTTTGCAGAAAGTGTCCAACACTTTTGACATCCCGACGGTAACTGATATCCATGAGATTTCTGACGCAGCACTAGCGGCTCAATATGTAGATGTGCTCCAAATTCCTGCATTTTTGGTTAGACAAACCGATTTGGTAGTGGCTGCAGCAGAAACCGGAAAAGTGGTTAACTTGAAAAAAGGCCAATTTATGAGTCCTGAATCTATGAAACATGCGGTTCAAAAAGTTAAGGACACGGGTAGTGACAAAGCTTGGATAACCGATAGAGGAACCATGTTTGGTTATCAAGATATGATTGTAGATTTTAGAGGTATACCAACCATGAGACAATATGCCCCTACGGTTTTAGATGTTACTCACTCATTACAGCAACCCAATCAAAGTGCTGGTGTAACCGGCGGAAGACCCGATATGATAGAAACCATTGCTAGGGCCGGTATTGTAAACCATGTTGATGGCTTATTCATTGAAACGCATTTTGATCCAGCAAATGCAAAAAGTGATGGCGCTAATATGCTCCACTTGGATAATTTAGAATCATTACTCACTAACCTTGTGGCTATTAGAAAAGTGGTTGAATCGCTTAAAAATTCATAAAAATTCAGTTACGTTTTTTTACAGGAATGCATATTATTTACGTCTAACGTATTCCTGTAAAGAAAAAAGCATTTAAATGACTGTCAATACGTTTTATTAACCTCCCATCCTTTTGCTTAACAAGATGCCGGTTTTAAATTAAATACAGAGGAGAAATCCTTAAAGTTTTAAATTTTCAAAAAAAAACCGTTTGGCTAAGAATCTCAACTTAGTATCTCAAAATGTTTCCGTAAGTATTTAACAGTGAATTTTTTTTAGGGACAATCATATGTGTGATTGGGCTAATTTATTCTAATCCAATCCTTTAATATTGCTACTTCAAACCAAACATTAAAAAATCATGGAAAATCAATTGGAAATTATTGCAAACCAAGTCACACAGTACTTACCTAATATTTTGGGTGCTTTAGCTGTATTGTTAATTGGATGGCTCATTGCTAAAGGTATTAAACGTCTTATTACAAAACTACTTAAAAAAACCAGTTGGGACGAACGGGTTTTAGGGAAAACCAATATTGAAAATACCAATTCATTTATTGGAAATATTGTGTACTACATTCTCATGATAATCACTATGCTTATAGTCCTAGAAATATTGGGAGTAGACCAAGTGTTAGATCCTTTAAAGAATATGGTTAACAAATTCTTATTGTTTATTCCAGATTTAATTGGCGCTATTTTAATTGGTTTTATAGGTTATTTACTAGCCAAGTTTGTATCTAAACTTGTGACGCTAGGAGGTGGCATTTTAGATAATATTGTTGATAAGACCAGTTTTAAGGATACCGATAAACTTGTTAATATTGCACAAAAAGTCGTCTTTATAATCATTTTTGTGCCTTTTCTTATTCAAGCCTTTAATGCGCTAAAGCTTGATGCTATTTCAGAACCCGCCAATGCTATTTTATACAACTTTACAGATATGTTAGGGCAGATTTTTGTTGCTGCTGCTATTATCATCGTATTTGTTTGGGGTGGAAAATATTTAGCAAGTTTTCTTAAAGATTTATTTGCGAGCATGCAATTAGACCGTGTAGCGGAAAAAATCAATATTCAAAATATGATTGGTGCGAATCAATCCTTATCCAAATTATTAGCAAATTTGATTTATTTCTTTTTAGTATTCTTTGGTATTATTACGGCAGTAGAGATTTTAGGTTTAGATAGACTCACAGTAACACTAAACGAAATCCTGGATTTAACAGGGCAGATTTTATTCGGGTTGGTGATATTAGCCATTGGTAACTACATTTCTACCATTATTTATGACACCATGTCTAAATCGCAAAACAACAAGTTTATTGCTTCGATTGTTCGTGTAGCATCTATGGCTTTATTTATAGCTATTGCATTGAGAACTATGGGTATAGCGAATGAAATTGTTGAATTGGCCTTTGGGCTCATATTAGGTGCTATCGCTGTAGCCGTTGCCTTAAGTTATGGCCTTGGCGGACGCGAAGCAGCTGGAGAACACTTCAAACAAATTATTGGTAAACTCCGAAATAACAATGATCCAACATCTAGTAGCGATACTAAAACTCTAAACAATCCAAACGATAGGATTTAGTATTGAACTCATTATCTAATGTAAAAAAACAAGGCCTCGATTAAAATCGAGGCCTTGTTTTTTTATCCTTTAGTGTTTCTAATAGTGTAGGTCTCCTTAATAACAGCAAGAAGCACTTCTTCATTAATATCCTCAATAGTCCTGTAGCGTAAAGATTTTACCACTTTCCTGCCATCAGAAATAAGGTACTCTTGAAAGCGTTTTAAATCCGTTACATTCCAAAAGCCGAGATCTACGTAATCTTTAGTCTGATTTAAATAGCAAAATGGACGTTTATCTATGTAAAAAAAGGGCACATTCCATTTAAATAGTAAATTGGCATTTGGTACTGCCTTCTCAATAAGAAATTGCACATGTATTAAAATAGATTTAAACGGTTCTGGTTTGTTTAAAATATAAAGTTCTGCAGGTTTCAATTTTTATTTATTCTTTACCATCCACATAATCTTGTAAATAAGAAAATCGCTCAGTTAATGTCCCGTTTTCAGTTATTTTGGCGCGTTCTAATATGCCGTGTTTATCACTGTTGAAAAACGCTGGAATAACATGCTGCAAAAATTGGTCTCCAAAACCTTCGCTGGCATCTTGCGGAAGCTCACACGGTAAATTATCGACTGCCATAACTACAATAGCATTCTCGGTCTTATAGTCAATTTCGGTTTCAGTTTGTGGGTCATACCCATAAATAGGGTTTTCAATGGTTGATGCTCGCAGTGTTGTAGCAACTGGTCCGTCGACATCGCAACTTACATCGGCAACAACTGTAATATTAAAATCATTCGATCTCACATCATCCCTAGTATATAAATAAGGGGATCCATCGCCATAAAAATGACCGGCAATATAATAATCGGTCACTTTTGAAAAACGCATAAAATTGGATACGTAATCTTGTGGGTTATTGAAGAAGTCTGTGTTATCAATAACTTTTTCATCCTTTCGTCTGTTGTAATCAAGCACGTCTATTTTGCAATATACAGGTTCGTTAAATGTTTTACCTAAATAATCTTCAACCGAAACACATTTTATATTCATGGCATCCAACATTTCTTGTGCGCCATTGGACACTTTTCCGTTTCCGGTTAATAAAATTTTTATATTCGGTAATTGTAGATTATTTAACTCGGCTATCAGCGCTTGCTGGTTTGGTAGCGGTCCTGCTTTTGGCAGATTCCACGTGTTATATTTTAATCCCCAAGCACGGAATCCGTTATACGCACCAACAATACCTGCATAACGACCAAAACCTATTAAACGATATCCTTTTTCGCTAACAATAGTTTCATGGTCATAGAGTTCTATCTTTTTCTTTAAAACAGCTTGTAACAGTTTTCTGTTATAAGGCTGTTTTTTTATGGTATGCGAGAAAAAAAAGTACTTCTTATTTGGAATTAAAGCGTTAATTGGCACTTCTTTTACACCAATCATGACATCGCAATCGGAAATATCATTAGTGACTTCAAAACCTGCATTTTTGTATGCTTCATCTGGAAATACACGAATATCTGACGATTCTACTATAAATGTTGCTTCTGGAAATTGTTTTTTTGCTTCAGCTAACTTGGTTGGTGAAAATACAACGCGTCTATCCGGTGGATTTTTGCGTTCTTTTATAAGGCAAAACTTCATATTAATTTTTATGCTTTTTTTGTTTCTAGCTGGCCAACTGACAGTTAGACATTTTGGTATAAATTTTGCACTAAAATACACGGATTTGCATGGTTATACAAACTTTTTGATACCTTTGCTATCCGCGTTAAGGATTGAGGCATTGTTGGAGCTCTTTTTTGTTTTTCTCAAAAAAAGCGACTGCCGAAAGCCTGACCCGCTTTTGCCATTAAAAGCAAAAGGGAGTAACGCCCAATTAAAAATTACTTTTTTATTAATAATGGGGTCGACTGGTTTTGACAGCGAGATTAATTAAATTGTAAGCACGTCGTGTAATGGCATTGATACACGTAAAAGGCTAGACCAACTTTTAAACGGCGAGAATAACTACGCTTTAGCTGCATAATCTGAATTTATAGTAAGATTAGCCTAGGTACACAAGGTGTACAAGCTTTATGTCTCCGGAAAGCCTTGATTGACGGCGTTCCATTTTGAGGCATCGTAAATGTCAATATAGATTGAGTAGCGCTTTGATGCTCTTTTGAAACTAAAGAAGATAAGTTATAAGTGGGTTGTCTTTAACCAGCTTATAATCGAAAACCCAAGAAAAGAATAAACGTGTAGAAAGCTCTTTTGTTACTTGTTTGGACGAGAGTTCGATTCTCTCCGACTCCACTTATTGGGTATCAAAACCCATCAAAAACCCTGTAAATTTATGATTTACAGGGTTTTATGTTTTATTTGATATCAAATGATATCATTTAAAACCATCTCAATCGAGACCAATTCGGTGACCCCTTTTCGATTTTTAAAATAGGTCTCGCTAGGCACAATATTTTACTCATTTCCAGCTATTTACAAAAAAACGCATTAGGTTTTTAAGTTCTAATTTACTACCTTTTTAGGACTTTAGCGAGACCTAAAATTTGTATAATTATGAAAACAGACTTTTCTATCCATTTTCATCTTGTCAATTCAAAGATAAATAGTAGAGGATTAGCACCCATTTATTTACGATTAACAGTTGACAATAAACGCATTGAATATAGTATTAGCAGAAGGATTGATCCAAAATTTTGGAGTACTAAATCCCAAAAAGTTATGGGTACAAATCGTGAGGCTGTCGAAATTAATAACCACATTGATAATCTAAAACATAAGCTATATAAAATTCATCAAAGATGCATGGACGAGAATAATTTGATATCTGCTAGGTCTATGATGAATCTTTTAAAAGGTGGTGGAAAGAAAATTAGATTTATTCTTGAAGTATTCAAAGAACATAATGAAAGAACCGATTTATTAGCAGGAAAAGATATATCTGTTAGCACCGCAAAACGTTATTGGACTTGTTACGACCATGTGAAACAATTTATAGAAGAAGAATATCGATTAGAAGATTACAAATTAAAAGATATTGACTATCGCTTTATCACCAAATTTGAGTTCTTTTTAAAAACGACTAGAAAGTGCAATCATAATTCTGCATTGAAATATATTAATAATTTCAAAAAGATAATTCGCATTGCTTTAGCCAATCAATGGATGGACAGAGATCCGTTTTATAATTACAAAGTCCAATTTGAAGCTGTAGAACGTGAATATCTGACTGCTGAAGAAATAGAAACACTTTACACTAAAGAATTACATTTTGATAGGCTGAAAGTGGTTAGAGACATGTTTGTATTTTCTTGCTACACGGGTCTTGCCTATTCTGATGTTGAGAAACTTTCAAAATCAGATATAACTATTGGTATTGATGGCAAGCAGTGGATAAATATTAAACGTACCAAAACAAATACTCGAAGTAGTATCCCTCTGTTACCCATAGCGAAAGAGATTTTAAATCGTTATGCTTATGATCCACAAGTGCTAAAAAGTGAGCGTTTAATACCTGTGTTTAGTAACCAGAAATCTAATGCCTATTTAAAAGAAATAGCGATGCTATGTGGCATTACAAAACCGCTAACAACACATTTGGCACGTCATACTTTTGCAACTACTGTTACTTTAACTAATGGAGTTCCTATAGAAACAGTTAGTAAAATGCTTGGTCATAAATCGTTGAGAACCACTCAGCATTATGCAAAAATAGTCGATCGTAAAGTTAGTGATGATATGAATATACTTGAAGAGAAACTGAAAACCCAGAGAAAAGACCGAAAAGAAAACCAATAATACATTCAATTTTAAAGCTGAAATTTATAGTGCTTTTAACCCTAATTAGTTTTGCTATCAAATGATTCATTTTGCGATATGATTGGAACATGATCAAAATTGGTACAAGTACTGAACAAGTAGTGGACAAGCTCTGGACAAGCAATGAACAAGCATTGGTATGTATATATAAACATTAACAAACAAAAGAAAACATTTATAAACTAAGCTAACAAAAATTTAAAATTATTTTTTTTATTTCAAAAAACTCTAAATTATTTATCTAGTTTATAATTACAACTCAGAATCAAAAATAAGGTAATTTACAAATGATTTAACCAATTATCTCATCATTCTGGGTAACTACATTGTCGAGGCTTTAAAAAATGATTTTAAAGCCCTTAAAATTAACAAATTTATAGTGTTTCTAGGCGTTCATAGCATTTGATGCTAATTGATTTAATTTGATATCTGCTTTCAATTATTTAAATCCTCGCTATCATTTTTAAAATCAGATTCACTTTTTTCTTTAAATCGCACATTAACTTCTTTATTCAATCTTTCTTTCTCTAACTCCTCAAAACTTTTCGCAAGAATTAATTTTTGCTTTGGCTCAGATCCTTCAAAAAGAGATTGCAACATTGCCAATGTCGGTTTGGTTTGATTCTTTTCTATATCTTTTATAATGGCAATGAGCGCATTGATTCTCTTCTTAATCCGATTTTCAGTTTGCATTAAATTTGGTTTCAAATCATCTTCTGGATAAAGTTCATTACGTTCAAAAAACTCCACCATCAAAAGTAAAGTCATTGAGTTTGATTTTGAAATTGATTTAGAATATTTTCTAAATTTTTTTATCACAGTACTCTTGATGCTCAGGCTTTCAAACCGTTCTTTTTCATAACCTTTATCCATTTTTACGTTAAATTTTTACTGATTTCACTGGGCTGCGAGCATTTTTACGCTAAAAATGATTTCTAAACTAGTTTTTAATTACGCATAAAACACTAATAATCAATAAGTTGAAAAATAGTAACATCGCGTAGCGTGTTACCCTCTTGCTATACATTTTTTTTCGATAAATCTTCAAAAAATCTATACTTCCACTTAAGATAATTTACTAGTCAAATGAAACACTAGAATTATCAGAATTTAAGAAGCTATAATTGTAACTCTTGAATTGTTTTGACTTAATTCAACTTTTGATTGCATTATCAATATCATCATTTACTTATTATATCTTGAGCGTTTTCCTTTTTCTTGTTAGAAGAGTCTTTAAAAAAAATAACAGCTAAGAAATAGCATATAGTTTTTCCTATTTCATTTACTTCCCATAGCGCCATCGCTGTTACCTTTTTTTGTTGCTTGGCGCTGTTCAATATTCAGGTTTGTGTAGACATATAAAAAGTGCGAGGCACGAGCCTGGTTATGCTGTCGTTCAAAGCTGAATGTTGTTATTTTGCTGTCGAAAAAAGTAACGACATGGGCTGGTAAAGTGAATTAATGTCTAATTGAAATTTAAAATATTGGGAAGTGGAACCAAATGAAAACTTGGAACCTTTAAGCAATATTAAAGTCAAGCACAGTAATTAGGAGGCTATCGATATCTAACCAGTGCACAGTGATACGATTTAAAAGCATTGATGATTTGTAAAAGAAACTAGAATTTCATCATCCGATGGAACACTTAAATCTTTAAAATAATAATTACCTTTGAGATTAAATACAGATTAGATAAAATATAAATATGCCATTACCAATAAATATTAATGAACTTATTCATGGGCGAACAGTAGAATGGGAACGGATAGAACTTAAAGAAGGCTGGAATCCTAAAAAGGTCATTCATTCCGTATGTGCTTATGCTAATGATTTTAACGATTGGGGTGGCGGTTATATCGTAATTGGATTTGAAGAGGAAAAAGGGATGCCTAAATTTCCTCCAAAAGGTGTATCGGCAGCCCAAGTTGATAATATTCAAAAAGAACTTTTGAATCTATGTAGAACTAAAATAACACCTTCATTTGTACCACTTTTAGAACCTTATGATATTGATGGTAGAATGATTCTTGTAATTTGGGTTCCAGCAGGATATGAAAAGCCCTATAAAGCAGCTACTCATTTAGGAGATGGTGCTCCGCAGAGAGTTTATATCAAAAAATTATCAAATACAGTCCTTGCAAACGATATTGAAGAGCGTCAATTATCCGAAAACGCTGCAAGAATTCCATTTATTGAAAGAAGAAATAATCAAGCTTCATTAAAAGATTTCGATAGAGGATTAATAACAGAGTATCTTGAGACAATCAATAGTAGTCTCGCTGAAGATTCTAAAGTTATGCCAATTGAAGAGTTAGCCAGGAAGTTAAGAATTGCATCAGGTCCAGATGAGGCGATGCTTCCACAGAATTTAGGATTACTCTTTTTTAATAAAGAGCCTGAGCAATTTTTCTATAAAGCAAGAATTGAAATTGTCATCTTTTCTGACAATGACGGTGCAGGAGATTTTATTGAAAAAATATTTTCAGGACCATTACATAAGCAAATTAGTAATGCATTAGAATTTTTAAATACTAATGTAATTAAAGAGAAAGTAGAAAAAATATCTACTCAAGCGGAAGCCTTAAGGTTTTATAATTTTCCATATGATGCAATAGAAGAAGCTTTGGTAAATGCAGTATATCATAAATCTTATCAAGACCAAGAACCGGTAGAAGTTAGAGTTTACCCTGATAGACTTCATATTCTAAATTACCCCGGACCATTGCCTCCTATTAATAAGGATTCGATGTCTAAAGGAAGATTTAATGCTAGAAGATATAGGAATTCCAGAATGGGAGACTTCTTGAAAGAATTAAGATTAGCTGAAACTAGAGGAACTGGAGTGCCAAAAATATTAAAATCGATAAGAGATAATCAATCTCCTAAACCAATATTCGATACGGATGAAGAACGAACGTATTTTGAAATTACTTTTCCAATTCATAAGTCATTTATTAGAAAGGAAAAATTAAATCTTTCAACTAAAGATATTAGTATACTTAAATTCTGTGTAGAACCAAAATCAAGAAGAGAGATTCTAGAGGACTTATTAAAAGTGTCTAATAGAACTGAGAATTACAAAACGAATGTAAAACATTTAGTTGATGATGGTCTTATTGAATTGACAAATACAGAATCTTTAACAGACCCTAATCAGTCCTATTTTACTTCTGAAGAAGGAAAGATACAGTTAATTATTATGTAAAAAATGTATGAGCTCTGTATGAGTAGTGTATGAGCTCTAAATTTCACTAGAATGTAGAACCCCTATATATTGAGGGTTTCCGTAATGTTAACTAAAATATCAATGATAAATACTGTATGAGTTAGTGTATGAGCTCTACTTTGAATTATGGATATCCTTATAAAATTAAGTTTGCTATACCTCCTTTTGAATAATGTAAATTGAAGCACTTCTTATTAATTGAAGTTCTACTCCAGCGAACTTTAGTCTGAAATTTGTGCTGATAATGACGTGTTCCATTCCAGTGTGAACGGAATGGGTTAACAAATGAAAGGTTCACATTTTAGACTAATGTTCAAGACCTTTGTAATGAAGTGCTTTTCCCGAAATGAAGTATATACGGAATGTAGTGGGAATGGGCTACAATGGGGTTTATTGCTTTCCCAGTTATAATTCTTTTGACAATTGTAAATTTCTATTGTATCATAATTATCCCATTGAGCTTCTATTAATATATTATCTATTAACCACCGAATGGATTACTTAAATATACAGAATTATGAGATTGAAAGAAAAAAATATCAATTACTTATTTTCGCAGAAAACAGAGGTAACATAGCCTAGTATCCCGTGATGAATAATTATTCCGTAAAAATATGTCCATTAAAAAATTAACTTTTTTTATCAACATATTTTATAACATAACTATCATCAATTTTATTTCCATACTTCCTTTCAACCAACTTAAAAAATTCTGATAGCCTGACTCCCCTATTGAAACAAATAATATTTAAAGTATGCAAAGGAATATTGTACCCATCTTCTTCCACTATTTTCTCTACGGTATGATAATGAATTCCATAAAGTCTTCCATACTCTCTTAACTTATCCTTTTTTGCATCAATAAACCATTCCTCCTTCATGTATCTACATACATACTTATCCACAAGAAATACTTTCTTGGGTCTTTGATCGGTTTTATATGACGATTTTTCAGCTGACATTATAGACAAAGGAAATTATTAAATTAATTATTCTTGAGCACGATACTGCTCAATATGAATAATTTTTATATATTTGTTTTAATAACATATATTTGCGACTCTTCAAATTAAAATATTGAAGTATTCGCTTTGAATTTCGTCTTAGAAAACTGGTAATTTAATAGGAACGAAACGATAAGTAAGATGCTCACGTCTATCGGCGTGGGCTCACTTATTGTTCCTCGGTATACCAGTACCTCTAAGGCAATAAGCTGAGTTCCACGCCTTTTTTTGTAGAAAAGGGGCATCCTTCTCAACCTTTTTCAAAGCTATCTTCTCTTTATAAACTGTAAGATCTCGCATCAGCTATTTAATATCAATCAAATTTAATTATGGTGGAAGCTATCACCAATTTAAACGAGGTCTGCTATGCCACACAGTAATTTTAAATTATTAAAAAATGACGATCCCTCTGCTTTAGAACAGATTCATTCTGAATACAGCAGAAGTATCTTTTGGGTCGGTAAGCAAATGATTAATGATCATTTTGTTATAGAATCCTTAGTACAAGATACTTTTTTAAAATTATGGGTTCATAGGGACAGGATAGAATCGCCTAAGCATATTTTCTATTTCTTAAGGTTTGTGATGAAAAGAGAATGTATTTCATACTATAGTAAACCTAAAAATAAGTTCTTTAGGAACGTTCATTCGTTAGAAGATTACGACAATTACCAAGATTATATGGTGGGGTATGATCCCGTAAATGCGTCTGAAAATCTGAAAGACCAGGAATCGGAACAAAAAAACTTCAACCGAATCAAAAGTGTATTACCTCTATTGAACGCTGAAAGAAGGCATTTAATTGATCTCTGTTTAAAATATGGTTTTCAATATAAGGCTATTGCCAAGGTTATGGGAACAAGTATTAATGAAACCAGTAATGAAGTGAAACGAGCCATTGAGGATATTAAAACAATTATTAATCAAGGAAGCGCGCTTGAAACTGAACAAAAGTCCGCTGTTGAAATTAAGGTTCAAGGTGTTATAACCAAGGAACAAGCAAGAGTATTAAAGCTCCGATGTGAAAAGAAATATTCCTTTACGTCCATTGCTACAGAACTTAATTTATCAAAAAAGAAAGTTCACAATGAATTTATAATAGCGTATAAACTCATGCAGCAATTAGAATCCGCTTGATATGGAAAAGCCTACACTCAAACTAACCCGAAAGGTTCAGATATTGGTCGACCTTCCTAGCCAAGAAGAACGCAAGGAAGCCTTGGACAAACTTTATCAGTGGCAAAACCGATGTTATAGAGCTGCTAACCTTATTGTTTCCCATTTGTATGTACAGGAAAATATCAAGGATTTTTTTTATTTGTCAGAGGGAATAAAGTATAAATTGGCTGATGAAAAAAAAGATGAGTACGGCATCTTGCAACGCTCCCGAATCAATACTACTTATCGCGTTGTATCGAATCGCTTTAAGGGTGAAATCCCTACAAATATATTGTCCAGTTTGAATAATACCTTAATCACTTCTTTTAAGAAAAACAGCTCAGAATACTGGAAAGGGGAACGTTCCCTTAAAAACTTTAGGAGGGATATGGCTTTTCCATTTAGTTTGGAGGGCATAAGCGGGTTATCTTATAATGACGAGAAAAGGGCTTTTTGCTTTCGTTTATTTCAAATTCCTTTTAAGACCTACTTAGGAAAGGACTATACCGACAAAAGAATACTATTGGAGCGCGTAATAAAGGGAGAAACCAAGCTTTGTACTTCCCATATTAAATTGAAAGATGGTAAAATATTCTGGCTACCAGTTTTTGAAATTGAAAAAGAAAAACAATCCTTAAAACCAGAAGTGATAGCTGAGGCATCTCTGTCTATTGAATACCCCATTATAGTGAAAACCATTAATGCCAGACTTACCATTGGCACTAGGGAAGAGTTTCTATATAGAAGGTTGGCTATACAAGCAGCTCTTAAAAGGGCACAGATAGGGGCTTCCTATTCTAAATCAGGAAAAGGGCGTAAACGAAAACTAAAAGCAGTGGACAAGCATCGCAAAGCCGAAAGTAATTATGTTTCACATCGTGTTCATGTATACAGCAGAAGGTTAATCGATTTTTGCATTAAACATCGGGCTGGAACACTAATTCTATTAAATCAGGAAGACAAGATTAGGATAGCTAAAGAAGAGGAGTTTGTATTAAGAAACTGGAGCTATTATGAGTTAATAACCAAAATAAAATACAAGGCTGAGAAAGCAGGTATTGAAATTATTATAGATTAGCCAATTTGGCTACGAGGGTGCTTGTACACCCGCAAGGTGAGGCCTGTAATCGCACTCACTGAATGTGAACAGCATATACAACGCGTGGGCTCTCTTATTTTGATCTCTCTTAATTATTCCTATTCCTAATGGATTACTTTATTATATCAAATATTAATAACACCTTTCAATACGCTCCCGTAAACTTATGAAGAGCGCACTGAAAGGAAATCTTTTTTAAGCCTTAAAAAATTGTTTTTGGTTTGTTATCCTGTTAGACATAAGTTAAATTATAGTACATTTTTGATTATGGATTATCCTGAGGATGATTCATAATTAAAATAGAGATTAGCAGTATTTTGATATTTGTTGAATGATAGCTATAATGTAGTATTATGTAAAATATCCCAGAAAGTATTGTTTTCATAAGAAACCTTAGTACTTGGGTCATTAATCTTTATCGAATAGCTTATCGTATAATTTTAATATTCTGTACAATTGTTCAAGTTTTTTTAAATAAGCGATTCACGAGAAACATCACGTTTACAAATTTGTACTATAATTTGCCGTTATGTAAAATTGCCGGTGCCAATCGCTCGATTGCTTTTTAAAAATTTAAATGTTTAAATAACATTTATTTTTAAACACAATTTACCGCCGCTTGCCAACGCCAAAAAAAAGCTAGTTTTTAGACGTTATTGAAATTTTAGCGTAATTGAATAATTGTGCTCCATATTTTTTTCTACGCGATTCTCGTAAAGTTGCCACAAGAGTATAAAATTTTCCCTTGCTCTAATCTTTACTTTAAAATTTCTATACACTTGTTCTATTCAGAATTTCAATTTAACTTTTTTGAAATCCTATTTTACATAATATTATATAACTAAACTTTTAGCTTAGCAAGCATATTGTTTAGCGCAAACTTTTCTAATTCTACTATGGTTGTACTTGATATTTTAATTTCCCAATTAGATAAACTAGGCATTAAGCTCACGTCATTATTTATAAAGTAGCCATTATTGGAATCTTGTAATTGTTTAGATGGAATTACATAAACAACTCTTGGTTGTTTTTCTATGATTAAAACCAAAGCGATAAACAAGTTATCGTTTAGTTCTCCTAACTCTTGCTTTAAAATTTTAATACTTTGTAGTATGGATGATAACTGTGTATTAAAGATACAAGTAGATTATAGCAATTGGAATGATGCAGATAACATTAAGAGGTTATGGATTATGTATCATGAATTGACTCATGATCTTTTCAATGTAGAGCACGGACATGGTGGCCCAATGATGGATCCTAGCTTACCTTCTGAACTAACCAAAGAGAACTTTCTTAAGTCTAAACAAACTTTGATTAATTATCTAAAATTAATTAAGTTCAAAGAAACTTGTAGTAAAAAGGGAGAAGATAAATTAAGGGAATTACTTAAAAAAAATTAGCACTAAATAATTATTATGTGGTTTCCTCTAGTCAACTTTTTAAGTAGAAAACGCATTTCACCAATCAAAGCTAAAGTACATTTTTAGTTAAATACGATTTGAAACAAACATTTAGTAAAGTGTTGTATACAAATACAATCATCCACAGGATAATTGCATTTGTATAGACATAAAATATGTACGCTACACTCACCTATTGTTTTACCAAAATTCTATGAGGTCTAAAGGTCAACTATGGAAGCCACCTTTATTTTGCTTTTTTTGTAATGATTTTTGAAGTTTATCTTTATCAATTTTATTGTCCATTTTCAATTGAGCAACTTTAATTCTCTCTCGTAAAAATTCAGCAACTTTCTTACTTCGTTGTCCGTTAAAAGAAAAATAATACGTTAGTTTAAAAACTACAGAATATTTTATAACTCCCATTTTTGCATACGAAATAATTTCATCTGCATATTCAATAATATTCTTTTCATCTATATCCATTAAAACAAAATAAAGAATAAATATCTTATACTGATTTGCTTTATCGCTTGTTTTTAATTCAGCAATTTTATTTAATATTATCCCTTCTACATTATAGTGAGCAATACCATCTGAAAAAGTAGATTGAGTAATTATGGGTATTACTTTTGATAATAAATCCAAAATGTTAATCTCCGAATTCGAATCTTGGTCTGTGAAATCTTTAAAAAGTTTTTCATTTTCAATTTCTTTAATAAGATAAAAACCAAAATTCACATAAGTATCTAAAAGGAAATCAAAGATTTTATTCAGCAATTCTGAATCATTAATATTATCCATCGTTTTATAAACTCTTGCCAAGATTGACAAGTACCTTTCAAAGATCTCAGAATTCAATTTCTGAATGTTATATACTTTTTTCGTTTTAAGAATTTGATTTGTGGCAATTGGATCAAATTGATCCATTAATTCGTCCTTAACATCATCTGTTAAAGGGTTTTCAGCTATCATTTTCTTAGCTATTTCTTCAAGTTTTTGAGTATAATTTTCACTTACATAACTTAAAAGGAGATTATCTGCACCGCCTTGTTGGCTAAATTCTTCATTGACATTTTTAAAATAACTTTTAGTTTTAGAAAATATTTTTTCTAAAAATTCACTATCACCATTATTTAAGCCACTATAAATTTCGAATTCATTTTTAAAAGAAAGATATATATCATCTTGTTCTAAAATTGTATCGACTAATTCTGAATTTTTTGACATATGATATGCAATAAAGTATTCAAAAACACCAGGTAATCTAAATTCAATATTATCATCCTCTTTTATTCTTAAGAGTCCAGATGAAAGCAAAAAGTCCAAAACTTCTTTACTGTTAGCGTTAAGTCGAATATTTGCATCGATTTTTTCTTCTAGAAAATTTAATATTTCTCTATAACTTGTTGAATAAACAGTCTTTTTGTGATTTTGAAGTAGATAAAAAGATAATTCTCCACAAAGAACTTTTAATTGATTAAAGTTGATTCTACTTTTAGAAAGACTCAGGAATTTTTTGTTTAAAATTTCATCAACACACAAATCCAAAACTTCAAAAACATTTTTTGATAAATCAAATTTCGATTTTTTATGTATTAATAATAAAATAGAGATAGTCCAATAATTCAGCGGCATCTCCATTTGTTTACAAAAAGAAATAAGTTTGTCAAGTACCTCATCTTTATTGTCTATTGCAATATTGAACCATTTATCAGCATATGTTCTCACTTCTTTCCTAGAAATATCATGAAAGTATAGTTTCTTATATTCTCTAATTCCAAAATCATAATCATCAACAATTCTAGAAGTTATCTGATCAGAACATATTACGAAATTAACGTTTGGATAATCAACTAAAAAATCATTTATTTTTTTAAATAACAAGCTATTAGGCTCGAAATTATCAATCAACAATCTAAATCTATGCTCCTTAATTAGGTCTTTCGTTTTATTTAGGCTCAGTTCAAAATATCTAGCCATATGCTTTAAAACATTCCAATTTTCATCAATCACACCAATGAGTTCTCTCATATCAATATAAAATGGAACATTTCCATTGGTCGCATATTTCTTTAAATGGTTTATTTGGAAGTATTTTAATAGTGAGGTTTTGCCACATTTATCGTGACCAAACACAAAATAATTCCCGTCATTATCCAATAATTTTTCAAAATAATTTATTGAGGCTTTCTTTTCTAAAGAGGTATTTGTAACTGTTTTAGATTTAATTATAGGTACATTAAACATTTTTAGGAAAACATTACTATCTTCTTCATTATTGGTGTAATTCAGTAATAAATCAGCTGCTCTTGAAAGTTCTGTTTCAGCCTTATTGAGCATTTTGGAACGTATCACATTTTGATTGGTTTTTTCATCTCCTGCTGGAATATTAACCGTGATTTCTTCATCAAAAACAAATTTGTTGAATTCTGGAATATATTTAGATTCCTTTATCAACGCTTGACTTTTATTCATTGGTTCATACTGTATTATTGAAAAACCAACATAATTTCTGTCATATGTCATTGAGGCTGCAGCTACATGTTCGAATATTCCATTACTATACTTATAATGCGAAGAAACTTTAGACTCATGTACGTGTCCAGAAAAAATAATGTCAAAATTTTTGTGTATTAATTCTTGTAATTCAAAATAATTAAACTCCTTAAACCAAAATAAAGGATGATGGATTAATAAAAATTTACATTGAGTTTCTTTTATTTCATTTAAAGCAGATTCTAATTGATAAATTGGGAATAATAATTTACCATATGAGCTATCATCTAAAGCTCTCCAACTAGAATTTAATGTGACAAACCCAGTACTAATTCCATTAATCTCACGGATATGAGTTGTGTATAATTTGTTTAATTTAGTATTTGAAATATGTGAATAGTAGCTGTCTCTAAATGAGTTATAATTTTTTATACCTTCAATACTATTTAAATAATCAGGAGTTTCTTTGCTAACAAAATCAAATAATTGGTCTGAATTAGTGATTTTCTGGTCGAATAAGAACTCTAAAGAATCTAATTTTTTACTTCTATCTACATCATGATTTCCTGCACAAAAAATCACATTTTCTTTTTTAATATTTGATGCATTAACTATTCTTTCAAGAAAAACATTATTAGCCTCTTCGAAATCTTTATAATTAACTCCACTATGCACTAAATCTCCTGTAAATACGATTATATCAACTTCTTTTTTACTAGACTCTAATTCAATGCATAATTTGTCAATTATTTGATCCTGTGAAAATCGATCATAGGTTTTAGATTTAAAATGAAAATCTGTTATATGAAGTATTTTTATCATTATATTTTGGATTATTTTCCTTCAAATATAATCATATTCAATCTCAAAAAGAATCAATAATTTATTTAGTACTTAACAAGTAATTAACAACAAATCCATTCCACACACATTCCACTACGCTCCTATCGTCGCTTCGTAAAAAGAGTGTTCCATTAACATTGTATAGAAAATTTTTAGAAGAAAAAAATAAGAAAAAGCAGTAGTTTAAACTTCGCTTTTGCCAAAGCAAAGTTACATAACGCGGAACATTATAGAACATTTTATAAATAGGTTTATCCTGTGGATGAAGCTATTTATAACACAGATGGCGCGCTGGAGAAATTATGATGTTTAGTACTATACATTCTATTTATAAAAAAAATGATAGCTATAATGTAGTATTATGTAAAATATCCCAGAAGCATTCGTTTTCATTAGAATAATTGGAACTTGGGTCATTAATTGCAAAAAACGGTCATAGTGGTTCTTCCTCATATTTGGGGAAACATCAACCAGTTTGAGATAATATCACCTTCTTACGCAATAGATCAAAGCTAGCCCTGCCATACATTTGTCTTTTTATACTCTTTATCCGGTTTACATGGCCTTCCACAGCACCATTGCTCCAGGGCATGTTAATTCCGTTTTTAACGGCTTTAATATCCCTCAATAAACCATTGGCAAAAGAGGTTAAACCCGGCATTTTGTATTTTGAGCGTTTTATAAATTCAATCCATCGGTTTATATTGCCACATCCTCTTTTTAACATCGTTTTGAAAATCTGCACCAATTTTCGAATGACCTGTAGTTCTGATATATTATCTAATAGTGTTTGTGGATACTTTCGCTCATCAGGATCTTTAATAACAGTTAAGCAAGAACCAATATATTTAGCCAGTGTCCTTGAACTTAAGGGTTTTATATAGGGGATTTTTGAATTTGTGCAAAATCCGGCGTGGATATTTCAAATTTTTCCTTTATGATATTTATATTGTGGTAAGCCTGCGTTCTACTTCCTTTGTATCCCAATTCATAAATCTCGTCTATTATATCTTTCATCATATATCCTTGGTCATTTAATCGAGCAACAATGTGCTGGGCAAATAACTCAATATTGGTTGACTTAGAGCTTATTCTGGGAGGTAATGATTCTAGTGGGAGATATGAATGAACAGTATTACGGCTTATGCGCAAATCCCTTGCAATCTTTCGTTTAGATATGCCCTTAGCCTGTAATTCCTTAACCTTATTGAAGGTATCCTGCCTCTGGTCTACTTTTATTTCAACTATTTTTTGGACTTTTGATAATGGTTGCGACTTTTTTCCCTTATCACAGCCTGCATTCTGACCATCGGACATATTTAAAAGCCCATTGCTTTTATCTTTAATAAGCTTTTTAATTTTTGGATTCACACTTTTGAAATACTTGTCCAAAGCATCGGATAGGTTCATTAATAAATGAAATCGGTCCGCGACCTGTTCAGCATTTGGACAAACTTCATTGATAGCAGAAGCATACGAACTGGCCCTGTCTCTGGTAACAATTTTCACATCAGGATATTTTGACAGCCACTTTTTTAACGCTTTGCCCTGTCTCGAAGGTAAAATATCAATAGGCTTTGAAGTCTCCATATCAATGAGGATGGTTCCGTAACTTATCCCTTTTCGGTATGCAAAATCATCAACGCCAAGCACCTTTGGCTGTATTATTGGTGGTAGTTGTTGTCTGTGGACTATTCGTGTAATGGTTGGGCTGCTAACCGAAATTAGTAGTTGTTTAGACAGTATACTGCCCAGTTTTCCTGTTAATTCAATTGACAAGGCATCCAGTATCTTTGATACCCTTTTTGTCCTTCTTGAATACCTCAGAATATATGGTGTTTGTTCTGAGAATACTTTTCGGTTACATTGTGGGTTTTGGCATTTAAATTTGCGCGTCTTTAGGATAATAGTGGTTTTGTTTTGAAATACTGGAAGATCTGATAGTGTTCGGGTATAATGATCGTGAACTTTATTGCTATATTTTTCACATTTCGGACATTTTCATCGCTTAGCTTTTACTGATGCGTATATTTTAACAATGGAGCAAGAGTAATCAATATTATTTACAATTAGCACAGGCATGCCAATCAGTTGTTTTATGGTCATAAGTAGTTGTCTGATAACTACTTAAAGATAATAAATATGGTCTTACAAAACAAAAGAATATGCTTTTATTTATCTGATTATCAACAATATAAGACGCCAACCAATGTTTGTGGTTTTCCCCAAATATGAGGAAGAACCACTTTTACTGGATTATCCAAATTAGTCTGCTATGTATTTTTTAGAGAGACAACTTTTAGAAATTGCAAAACCCAGTGTAAATATAATACTTTTTTGTTTTACGAATTTCTGTAATAGAAGGAGCTCTATTTTTATCTATTTTAGAGCCTAAAATCAAACCGATGCTTAAAAAACTACTCGTAATACCTTTTTTATTTTTTTCTTTAAATATATTTTCCCAGTTAGAAAGTATTACCTTGATATCATGGAACATACAAGATTTTGGAAAAACTAAAAGTAATGAGGAATTAGATGAGATTGCAGAAATTGTTAGGTATGTTGATATCATAGCGATACAAGAAGTTGTTGCTGGATATGGTGGGGCTCAAGCTGTTGCTAAACTTACTGATATTTTAAATCGAAAAGGGAACACATGGGATTATGCAATAAGTAACCCGACAAACAGCTCGAAATATGTTACAGAGCGCTATGCCTTTATTTGGAAAAATAAGCATATTAAAATAAAAAACAGAGGCCGACTAATTACCGAATTGGATGCTGTAATAGATAGAGAACCGTTCCTTTTAGATTTTTATATAAATAAAAAGAAATTCTCCATTGTTAATTTTCATTCTAGACCTTTTAATAAAAATCCAGAAAGCGAAATTAAAGCTTTAGCTACTTTTATAAGTGATTTTATTGGAAGACCATTAATTATAGCTGGAGATTTCAATGTAAATGAAACGAAACCCGTATTTGATGATTTTAAGAGTATAGGATTTACCCCTGCTGTTAATAATCAAAAAACAACCTTGAAAAAAGTTTGTAAACAAAATAAATATTTAAATCATTCTATTGATAATATTTTTTCATCCAAAGAAGTTGATAAAATAGAAAGTAAGATTATCGATTTTGTGAAGTTTTGCGAAAACTTAGAAAAAGCGAGAAAATTATCGGATCATTTACCTGTTTTTTTAAAATTTTCTATTTGATAACTTTTTTACTTTTCCATAAGAGTTTCTCATTCACACTTACATCCTGTTCCAACAATCCATTTACAACAAGGATCTGCCTCACATGGAGATTTGTTTTTTCCCGAGCAACCGCAGTTGGATGTCGTAGCACAGTTTTTTACACTATTTCCAGGTTCTTCACAGGCAATACCATCGTTATCCTTATCTAAATCGTTTCGGCATTCTGGATCTGCTTCATCAGCTGCTTGTGCAGAAGCTTGAGAGGTATAATTTGCACAATTGGTATCTCTACAAGGACTAGCGTTGTTAACATTTTCACTGGAAGAACAAGAAAATATTAGGAAAATAAATATCCAAGGAATCAAAGCTAATATACATCCTGCGTTTTTAGCTTTAGAGAAGTTTTTACGATAAGATAAGCCAGGGATTCCTGTACGAACGGAATAACCTTTTGTGCTTATACTTCCTCGTTTTGTTCTGTAACTTGAAGTAATACTAGATTTACTAATGTTTACGCCAAGGTTTTTACCTAGTTTTACTCTTTTATTGAATCTAAATGACATAGTTATTTGTTTAGAATAAAATTGAAAATTATCTTTTCTATATTTGAAGGTAAGTCTGAGTTTTTAATTTTTGGTTTTTTTACTCCCATAGATTGAAGCCAATTGTACCAATAGGCTTCAATAATATCTTGAGCATAGGGATGTTTTGAATTTTGATTTTCAATGCCAATAACCAGTACTTCTAAATCATTTAGATTTTTGTTAGCTGGTATAAAACCTAGGTTACGTTTTTCCATGATTTCTTTCCAATTGGGAGTGTTTAATGCTAATTTTGATAAGTATTGAGGCGTTAAATAAGAGGTTTGGTTTTTGTTATTCCGTATAGATTTTTCGTGATACATATAGCCATCCGTAAGGATAACCAATATGTTTCTGCGACACCTTTCTATGCAATAATCTTTTACATGATCTTTAAAAAAACGCCAGGTATCTGAACCAGGATAGCCTCCTTTTTTAAAAGATAATCTTGCTTGGTTATAAATTAAAGAAGGGGTATTTTCATAAAGGCTAACAGTTTTTGGCATCCATTCTTTTTTTGAAACCCCTTTGATATATGAAATTTTTAACTGATTTGATATTTGATTTATTTTGGGGTCTTTAGGAACCGGTTCAAAAAACACCTCCATTTTATCATAAAGTAACCCAAGTTTTTTGCTTTTAATATGAGTGTTGAATGCTTTTGCTAAAGATAGAATATAAGCAGAATCTTTAGCTTGTTGGTTTGGCAAGTCAATTCTATCAGAAAGGTCTAAAAGAATACTAATATTTAGATTTTCTTGTTTTCGTGTCAACAAATAATCGGGGCAATCATTTTTAGCATGTATTTTTTGATTTTTATCAGATGTAAGGTCTTTAGACTTTTCTTTTTTATCATTGCTACATGAAACAAAGAAAATCAATATACAACTAGTAAGGATTACTTTTTTCATTTTATAGGGTTTTTGTGAATACGGTGTTTTGATAATCAGGTCGAACACCAACAGCATTAAGATGAAGTTTATACACATTAATGCATTCTGTAATTAGTTTATCCTCTTCAGGCTTTGCAATTCGTAATTGCTCACCTATAAAAGTTAACCAACCCTGCAAATATTCAGAGGCATATAACTTGTATTCTGCCGTTGGAATAATCGTACCGTCTATAATGCTTTGTAGTTCATTAATTCGGCCATTGGCGGCTGAAACTTTTTCTTTTATAGTTCTGATTAAAGACTTTAATTCATCTATTTTGGCTGTGTTGTCGTGTATTTGTTCTCGATGAATTTCAATTTGTTCATGACGTTTTCGAATCGCATTTTTGACTTTATCTTTTTCTTTATTTTCTTCCATTACAAAATCGAAAATAAAGCCCCAAATTAGGTAAGCTATAAACCCTAAAAAGATAATTAACCAGAACTCCTGGCTTTGCATAGCTTCGGAGAAGCCAAATGTGGCATTTTCATCTACCACGTTTAGTTCCCATAGTTTTTTCTCCACAAAAAAGGCAAGTAAAACATCAAAAGCTAAGGTTGCTAAAACGACTCCAGCAAGTTTAAAATAGGATATTAGTTTTTTCTTTTGATAAAACATATGGATAAGGTATCCTAATCCTATAAAAATAAATGGAGCAAATATGACGGTTGCTAATGCTTGAAACCCATCTTCTGCGGCCAATAAAATGGCATTTGGTACATACCACCGCAGATCGTCATAAGTAAATTGTTTTTCCATGGCAGAATAAACAACAGAAGCATAAAACATAAATAGATATACTGTTATGGGGATTAAGACAGTGAGGCCAATCCAAAATTTTGCAGAGGCACCTTTTTTTGCAGGAACGCCATATATTTCAGGGTTTAAGGGCAAGTCTGTAATCTCAAACTTTAACTCTTTTATATTATCTTTTATGTCTTGATTCTTATCTTCCTTTTGTTTAATGTTTTCATTTGCATTATCAATGGCTACTTGAAACCCTTTAATTTCTGATTCTTTAGCACGCTGTTCTTGAAAATACGGTCGTTTTAACTCTTCTTGCTTATGGTTTAATTCTTTTTCCTCATTCTCGAACTTAGCATATACAGCATCTAAACAAATGGCGAGAGTTTGGGAATTACCCATATTTCTCGAACTATGACGAAACCCTGTTTCGTGATATGTTCGCTTTCTTACTTCTTGTGGAACCTCCTCATCGTTTATTTTTGATAAGAATTCTTTAGGCTTTAATTGTATTAAGTTTTTGAATCCCATAATTAGTTTTTTAGTTCAATTAAAATATCTTGTTTACTTCTATTGGCCTTAACAGCTTCAATGAGATGGTTTGCTAATGGTTTTATGTTTTCATCCATAAACCCAAAGAGTTTTATATATTTTTCTAAAGCCATTTGTTCGTCTTCAGTTACAACGCCATCTGCCCATATCATAATAGCAAAATCGCATAGGAATATGAGTTTCTCATTAATATCTTCAGGAATAAGATTATTGGTGTCTAGCGGATGTAATAAGATCTCATCCAAATACTCTTTAGAAACCCCACGTTCTTCTGCAAACTCGTATAACATTTTAATTTCTAAAGCACTAAATTCACCATCAGAAAGTGCGATTTGATATAATCTTAAAAAATGACTTTTTAGAACAGCTGATATTTTTATTTTTTCCATAATAAGTTGATTTAAAGGATTCGATCACGTCGGTATTTTTTCTCTTCTTTTTTTTGAATTATGACCTTTTCTGTTTTGGGTTTATTGGTAATAATTTCTATAAGAAATAGTAGGCCAGTTATTATGTCCAGAGGCATCCATAAAACCTTTTTATAAAGGTAAATGGGAAAAATAGGATTGAATAAGATGGCAACAATCAGAAATAGCAATACCCAATAGGTAGTTGCTATATTTTTAAAAATGACTAAAACAGCTCCGATAGAAACGACTGTGCGTAGTAGCCAGTAATATTCTCTTGGCGCCTTTAATACTGCCATAAAAAGTAGTATTGCACAAATAACAGATATAATTCGTACTGTACTATGGAAGATTTTAGTGCTCATTTGAAATCTTTAAGCAGTAGTTAAATCATAAGTTTCTGCGATAGAGGCATTTGTCTTTACTGATGTAATTCCATTATCTCTAGCTTGTGTTGAATTATACATTTCGCTTTTACCTATTGTTTCTCCATTTGTGGCTTTTAGAACAAAAAAGTACTTGCCATTCGTAGCAACCTTTTTTTTATAATTACTATCTTCTGGTGCATGTGCTTTTACCGAAGTAATACCTGATTTACAACTTTGCTTTGAGGCATACATTTGACTCGTTAAAACAACTTCTCCATTTCCTGCTTTAAGGTTAAAATAGAATTTGTCGTTAGTACTGTTTTCAATTTCGAATTTTGGTTGTCCCATTATTATGTGTTTAAATTATTAATACTTCAAATCTAAACCCATTAGAAGACAAGTCCTTACAGATATCTGTAAAGAAAAAGAGGCTGTCTTTTCGGACAGCCTCTTTAATTTTTAAGCATAAGAAATTAGCTTCCAAATAACAGCTTTACCGTTGTAAGGAGGAAATGTTTCTCCTTTAGATAAAGGAATAGTTGTGGAAGGTGAGCTTTGAGATTCCCAAACTCCTGACTCAGGACATTTCTCTCCTGTTTTTTTAGTTGTTCCTAATGGTGTTTTTGCCATGATATATATTTTAAATTAATAATACCCCAAAGCTAAGTTCATAAAACAACAACCCCTTACAGATATCTGTAAGGGGTTGAAATTATTAAAATGAGAATATGCTTATATATCTAAATCAGCCCATCTCTTGCGAGTATGGCAATAAGTTGCGTGGTGTTTTTAGCACCAAAATTATCAAATAATTTACTTACTCTTTTGTCGATGGTACTTTCGCTATTTGGTGTAATATTATTTTGTTTAAATTTTTCTGCAATTTCTTTTTTACTTAAACCATTTGCTAATTCTGTTAAAATTGAGACGTCGAACTCATCCAATTCAATCACATTTTGGTTTGAAGTCATATTTATTTGTGGAGATAGGTAGATGTTATTCTGATAAACCTCAAGTATAGCAGTTGTTAATTCATTTAAACTATGCCGCCCTTTACAAACATAGCCATCAATGTTTTGTTCTTTAAAAAGCGATTTCACTTTTGAAGGGCTCTCTTCCATAGAATTTACAATAACTTTTATGGAAGGCTGTATGGTTTTTACAGCTTTTATAAGGTCTACACCCGAGGTGAGTTTGCGGTCTACATGATTTTCTTTAAATAAAAGATCTGTAATTAACAATTCAAAAGGCGTTCCATTAGCATGTGCTACTTTAATCCTATTAAAGGCTTTGTCACAGTAGAGTTCTTCTTGTAATTCGTGGATATTCAGCTTATTTGATAATGCACTAACAATGCCAGCATTTGTATCTTGAAAATCTTCAGCAATCAAAACTTTTTTAAACATTATAGAAGCTTTTTAATAGGGGGTTTTAATTTCGGCTTTAAATCCTTTTTCTTTATCAGTTTCAAATATAATAGTTCCTCCAATGGCTTGAATACGCTTTTCTGTATTTCGTAGTCCGTTTTTAGTACGCATGGCTATTTTTGAAGCACCTACACCATTGTCTGAATAATTAATTTGTAAGCCATCGGATAATGACTTAAACGCAATTTTAACTGCTGTGGCATTACTGTGTTTTAACATGTTTATCATTAATTCTCTTAAAACTTTATACAAAACGGTTTTACTTAAATCATTTATGGTAGACCAGTCTATAGATTTACTTCCAGTAGAATATAATTTAACCTGTGTTGAAGTATATAGACTAAGCATGTCAAAGAGTTCATTTTTATAGTTTTTCCCAGTATCAATTTCGTTTATTTCTCTAGAAAAATCACGACTTTGATTGTAAAGTTCATCTAGAGTATCTAGCAATATAGATTTATCTGAATCGTTTTGAACCAGAAGCATGGAGTGGTTTATTTTAGCACCAAAATCGTCATGTAGTTTTCTAGATAATTCAGCTTCTGTACTATATATAGTTTCTAGTTTTTCTAATTCATTTTGTTGCTTTAAAACCTCTGCGCGTCTTTTAAAAAAATAAATAGCAAAAGCTATGGTTATACAGGCAAGTATAAAAGCAGACAAATAAATTATTTTGGTATGACGCTCTTTGGTATATGCCAAATCTTTCTCTGCTTTTTCTTTTTGTAAACGTAGTATAGATTCTTGTTTTTGCTTATCATCATATTTATACTTAGCAAACTGCGTTTTTACTTTTAGTTCTTGAGCATAAAGACTGTCTTGTAAAAAGACATAACGATCACGCAATTCTACATTTTTTGGGTAGAGTTTCATCAAGAATTTAACAGCATCCTTTTCGGCTCTTGGTATCTTTAAATCTTTTGATAAACGAATAACAGAATCGAAATATGCTGAAGCTCTCATTCTATTGTTCTTAGAATAAAACTCTCCTAAATGTGTGTAACTGGCTATTTGACCACGTTTGTCATTGTTTTTGACTCTTACGTTTAGTGCTTCTAGGAAAGGTTTTCCTGTTTTATTTTTACCAGAAAGCCATTTTACATAAGCTAAATTGTCTATTATTCTTGCGTGTTTTTTTTCATTATTTAGTATTAGCGAATCTTTAATGATACTTTCTAGAATTGAAATAGCGTTTTTATTTAGTTTATTATCTATGTACGTTACTGCTAAGTTGTTTTGGTAGGCCAGTTTGTCTTTTCTAGATAATGTGATTTTTATAGCTTTGTTATAGAAGTTTATGGCATCACTATAATTAAGTAGTTTTCTGTGGTTAGTAGCTAAAGCATTATATGATGAAGCGATGTATTTGATGTCTTTTTTTGGATGTAAAAATTGTAAAGCTTCAGTTATGGTTTCCTTGCTTCCAAAAAAATCGCTTTGGTTTTGTTGTATAAGGCCCATACTTATTAGCCGTTTTCCAACTTGGCTGCTATCATGAATATTTAAAAAGTGAGTTTTAGATATGTTATAATGATAAAAAGAACTATCTGAAAGATTAGTTATTTCGTCGTAATAATATCCTAATAAATAATTTGATTTTCCTAAATAAAATTGATTATTAATTTTTTTTGAATGTTTTTTTAAGATTCTACTATATTGAAAAAGGCTGTCATATTCTTTTGAAGATAAGTGTATAACTCCTTTTAAATATAATATTCTCAGGAATAAGGTATCTCTTGCTCCCTTTTTAACTAGACTAAAAGATTTATTAATAGCTCTATACCTTTCAAGTAGGGGGATGTTTTTGTTTTTGGCAATTTTATAATAATCATTAATATCTGTATTACCATTATCAATGGTTTTTGAATTTATTTTAGTATTATCACAACATAAAAATAAAAAGACAATAGAAAATATTAAAATTTTACTCATCGTAATAAATTTTCTATAAATCTAATAAAAAAAGACTGTCTTTTTGAGACAGTCTTTTTCATAATTAAAAATTGTTAATCATCTTCAGGAGATGGTTTTACTTGCTCATCATCACCTTCTGTAGCGTGAGTATCATAAAGATCATCTGTTTCAGAAATTGATTCACCTGTGCAAGAAAAGAAAGACATACTTAAAACTAGTGCCATTAAGGCTATGGTTATTTTTTTCATAATTTAAAAATTTTGGAATTAAACAAAGGAGTGGCTGTCCAGGGTTTTCCCAGATTTGTTTTTTATTAATCAGCCACCCGTGAGTGTTTGGAGTACTCCGTTGTTTTTTGAGAAGTAAAATTGTAATGCAGCAGTACTTAACTACTTCTCAATGCGTTAATTACCGCTGCATTACAGGTTTTCGTAACAACTAGTTTTGTACATTTGTTATGTTAGCAATGCATAACAAGAACCAGCCGATAGGACAAAATTAATTGAGTTTAAAAGCAGTAGCTATAGATGATTCCAGATATTCCAATAGTTCTTGAGAATTCCATGAAAATTCCAATAATTCTAACCAAATCATTGAAATGAAGACATCTGAAACTTATAAAAAGGAGATATTAGAAAAGTATAATACCGATAAAGGAGGAGAAATGAGTGGCTATTTAGCAGAACCTACTCGAAAAAAAATTAGAGAAGCATGCTTATGGTTGTTAAATAGAAGAAAAGAAAAAAACGATGAATATATTTTAAATCAGTTTTTTCAATTTAAAGAAGGAGAAGATAAAGAATCACATATAAAAAAGTTGAAAGGGTACAAAGCAGATAAATTTGTTCCTGTTATACAATATCTAAAAGGAATTACTCGTGATACTAGTTCTGAAAACCTAGAATTGATAAGTTGGCTGATTGATTTTCAGCCTAGACCATTGCAGGTATATCGAAAACCTGAAAATTTAATCTCTGTAGAAAAGTCTAATACTAGTAACGAGGAAATAAGTGTTGGTGTACCAAGTGAAGAAGAGGTAAATAAAGGAAAAGAAGGGGTAAGATCTAGGAAAGAAGAACAAAGTACAAAAGAAAAGAAACGTAGATGGATTATAACTTTTTCAATTAGTATTGCTTTTGCAGCAATTCTTGTAATTGCGAAAAGTGGAATGTTTGTTGAGCCAATAGTACCAACAGAAAATAAATGCATGGCATGGGCAAAAAACCATTACGAAGAAGTCTCATGTAACTTAACTTTTCATAAAGAATACGGAACAAAAATTGAACCTTATGATTCTAATAAAATTGCAAATTTTAAGAAGGTAAAAGTAACTATGAAAACAGATTTCTTTGCAGAAGGTACTAATAAACCTCTAATATGGTATACTAAAAATAAAGATGGCAAAATAGAATATTTCACTAGCCCTGGTCTTCATCCTGTTACTGGTAAAACACTTGATGAAATAACACCGTATATAATCCAAAAATATGTGCCTTTGCATTCAGGTGGTATAAACTCTTTTGCTGATTGATATTAAAAAATAACCCAGCTCTGCGAAGTCTGTGACTTCGCAGAGCTGGGTTTCTATTACATTAATTAAAACATCCATTAGCATTAATATCTTTGATTTCACAATATTTTCTAAAGTCTTTAGAATTATATTTAAAGAATTGAAAGATTTAAGATGTAGTTTGTGCTTCTTCCACCTTCACCGGAATCCAATAAGACTCCTTTTTCGATCAAATCTTGAATATCTCTACGGGCGGTATCTCTGTGCACTTTTGTCATCTTTGCCCATTTGGACGAATGCAACTTACCAATGAAATCACCTTGAAGTTTATTGATCATTTCGACTTGCCTTTCATTGAATTGGGTGGTTTTATGTAATTCCCAGAACTTTGCCTTTATCAATATTTTCGATAATGTTTCATCGGTCGCTTCAAGTGCTTCAGTTAAGCGTTCAAAGAACCATACAATCCACTGGCTTACATCCAAACTTCCCTTTTGCGTGGACTCCAACACATCATAGTACTCCTTTTTGGATTTCATTATTTGAGCCGACATACTATAGAATCTTTGGTTGGTTCTGTCTGCTCTGGCCAATTGAGTATCTGCAATAGCTCTGGCAATTCTTCCATTCCCGTCATCGAACGGATGAATACTTACAAACCATAAATGGGCTATAGCTGATTTAACTACAGGCTCTATACTTTTATCTGTATTGAACCACTTTATAAACCGATTCATTTCCTCCTCTAATCGTGAAGCTTCAGGAGCAGTGTAATGTACTTTTTCTCTCCCCATTGGACCTGATACCACGTGCATTGGACCATGTTCATCCCCTCTCCATTCACCTACTGTGATCTTATACATCCCACTTCTTCCTGTTGGAAATAAAGCTGCATGCCATCCGCACATTCGATCTTTAGTCACAGGGTCTTTATATTTCTGAGTTGCATCCAACATCATCTCTACAACCCCTTCTACTTCCCGACTTGCGTTTGATAAACCTGATATCTCCATCCCTAACCTTCGAGCCACTGAAGACCTTACTTCTTCCGGGTTTAATAACTCTCCTTCAATTTCACTTGACTTAACAATGTCTTCTGTTAATGTCTCAAGTACCGCTTCTTCCCTTAGTTCAAACCCCATACCTTCCATTCTACCTATTAACCTACCTTGCAGGTCACGCACCTTGCTTACGTATGGGAGTAGTATATCGTTATCCCATTTAAAGTTTGGCCAGTCCTTGCTATGATGTAAATACATTACTGTTATTTTAAATGACGTATTATATACTGCAAATATAAGCTGTATTTGCAGTATTACAAAATATATGACGCAATATTTACGTCGAAAAAACGTTTAATTGCCGTATTGGTCTTAAAAAATTCGTAAATAGCGTCTTTTGTGAAATGGAATAAATGCATGAACGAGATTCTTATTAAGCGATTAAACCCTAAGGGTTATTTACAAACCTTAAGGTTCCTACTTTTACAGACATAACGACAAGATGTCCTAAAACTTTAAGCTTGTGTTCAAAGGTTTTACTGAAGTTCTTTTTTCTAAATAGATAGTTAAGTAAAAATATTGATATATACTAATAAAGCTTTTTACCAAAAGTGGATTAATATTCCAAAAATAGATCAACCAAAAGCTATAATAAAAATAATTTGAGTAAATTTAAATCCATTAATTGTCCGCATTTTCATAAGAAATTATTTTGTATAACAAACACCTTATTTACGTTCTTCTTTTCAGCTTCGGAATACATGCACAAACCGCTGTCTCAGGTCAACTTGACCTAAAGGATCAAATTACCAAGGAGTACAAAGTATATCTATACAAATTAAATCTTGAAGGGCTTAAGGATTCCAAAATGGCTGAAGAAGTTGCATGGTCACCTCTTGGGACAGACGGATCATTTTCTTTCAAGAGTAAACTTCTTTCAAATCAGGATGCTTTTTATCAGCTATATTTAAATCGCTTAGGAACAATACATAATGATACCATTGCCAAAAGTAAACCCTTTATTCTTTCAAGTCGCGATAGTATTAATTTTAAACAGGGGGGTCACCTTTTTGCAAAATATAGCACCACTAATCTAGCAGATAAAGAATGGAAACGTTTACGAGATTTTGAGCAAAGGATTCAAAAAGAAGATAATGAGTTTAAGCATAATACCAAAGAAAGAAAATCCTATTTCAAAGACTCCCTGCGTATTTTAATTGTAAAATTGATAGCCATTCAACACTTAGAAGATAAAAACTTATTGAATCAGGACATTTCTAAAAACTCTGAATACTATTTGACCTTATTGGAAGAGCTTCAAGAAAGCAAACTACCATCTACAGAATACCAGTTTTTCGAAAAAAAACTAGCCTTTTTGACCAAGGAGGTCGTGGAGCACAAATATGCTTGGAGTAAGACCATAAACATTATTCTAGCTGTATTTGTTATCGGATTGATTTGTTTTACATTCTTTAATAGAAAGTATGTAGAGACTGTACCTGAACTTAGCAAGCAAGAACGAACTATCAAAAAATTGATTCTTGAAGGAAAATCTAATAAAGAAATTGCGAACGAACTTTTTATTAGCCTGAGTACAGTAAAAACACACATTACCAACATTTATGGTAAATTAAATGTGTCCAACCGGCAGGAACTTCTACAAAAAACATAAAATTAGTACCAGTACTAGTACTTAAATCCTACTCCTTTTCTCCTTTTTTCATATCGATAGATCCGTATTTGCATCTTAAAAGAAATGATGCAAAACCATACTCGATTAAAACAATTGTTTTCTAGTCCTTCACAGGAATTTGAATTTTGGGATAAATGGTTGGGCTGGGTGGCTTTCTTTATTGCACTTTTTATCTTTTCAGCTACCGTTGAACCCACTGTTAGTTTTTGGGATTCAGGAGAATATATTGCTACCTCTGCCAAATTAGAAGTCGCTCATCCCCCAGGAGCTCCATTGTTTCAGATGATAGGGGCTTTTTCTGCTCTATTTGCCATCGAATCCAATAATATAGCCTACATGGTAAACTATGTTTCTTGTGTGTCTAGCGCCTTTACCATTCTCTTCATGTTCTGGACAATAACTAATTTGACTAGAAAGCTTGGTTCCAAGGAAAGAAAGTTAACAAATGGTATGGCCATTGCCATTTTGGGAAGTGGACTCATCGGATCCTTAACCTATACATTTTCAGATAGTTTTTGGTTCAACGCTGTAGAAACAGAGGTATATTCTATGGCCAGCTTAGTAATGGCATTATTGTTATGGTTAGGATTAAAATGGACGGATAATTTGAATGAACCACGAAATGATAGATGGCTAATTCTTATTGCTTTTGTAGTTGGTTTGACATTTGGTATCCAGTTCATGGGTTTTTTGGCTATTCCTTCAATTGTACTACTCTATTATTTTAAAAGGCACAAGGTTATTACGATAAGAAAATTTATTCTGGCCAATATAGTCGCAGTGACTATACTGATGTTAGTTTTTAAGTTTCCTTTGACCTATATGCTTAAGTTTTTTGGATGGGGTGAAGTATTTTTTGTAAATAGCTTTGGACTCCCATTTAACTCAGGAACTATTATAGTCGGGCTAGTTTTAATTTTCATCTTCTATTTTGCCTTGAGATATACTCATAGACATCAACATCGAATGGCAAATACACTGATTCTTTCCATAATATTTTTATGCTTAGGCTTTTCTTCCTGGCTTGTTTTGCCACTAAGGGCTAACGCTCATGTTACTATTAATGAAAATGACCCTTCGGATGCCAGAGCACTTCTTGCTTATTATAACCGTGAACAATACCCAAGCACGGATAGCCCTTTATACGGCGCTTATTACTCTGATAGATTTGCTCCACCTGGAGCCGATAGAGATGATCATCCAAAGTATGAACGTAACAAGAAATTGAGTAACTACGAAATCGTAAATCTTTATAAAGACGCTTTACAAGGTCAAAATAAAAAGCATATTGGAATTTTACCTCGTATGTGGAGTCAAATGAATGCTGAAAATTATATGAAATATTTTGGGGCTTTAGAATTCGAAGTTAAATCTGGATTTAAATCAAACAAAGAACTTATAAATACCATAAATGAATTCAGAAAGAGGTACGGAAATGGTGAGGTTGATGAAGCACAATACATAAAGTTCTTAAATGAGTTCAGCGACTTTATTGAAGTCAAGCCGCCCACAGTTTGGAATAACTTGGAATACATGTTTAAATTCCAATTTGGGCACATGTATTGGCGTTATTTTATGTGGAATTTTGTTGGAAGACAAGATGATATTCAAGGGCGTTATAGCGGTCATGGAAATTGGATAAGCGGCATTAGCTTTATAGATCGTTTACATCATGGTAGTCAGAATAATTTACCAGATGAAGTAAAGCATAATAAGGGTAGAAACACCTATTACTTTTTACCGCTTCTATTAGGTATTATTGGTCTAATATTTCAGATTTCGCGAAACATCAAACAATTTTGGGTGCTTTTTATATTCTTCATATTTACAGGTATCGCCATCCAGTTTTATACCAACCCAGCAATATTTCAACCTCGTGAGCGAGACTATTCTTTGGTAGGCTCTTTTTATATTTTTGCAGTTTGGATAGGTCTGGGAGTTTATGGATTGTTTGATGCATTTAAAAAATTGATTCGACCAAAACTATTAGTACCAGCTGCTTTGGTCATCTGCTTTTTGGCTGTTCCTTGTGTAATGGCATATCAAAATTGGGATGACCATGACAGGTCTAATCGATATACCGCTCGCTCTTCTGCTAAATCCTATCTAGATTCTATACAAGAAAACTCAGGAGCTATTATATTTACCATTGGAGACAACGATAATTTCCCGCTTTGGTATATCCAAGAAATTGAGGGTTACCGCACCGATGTTAGAACTCTTGTTACCAGCTATTTCGCAACAGATTGGTATATTGATCAGGCAAAACGAAAATCATATGAAAGCGATCCTATACCATCTCAGCTCACGCATGATAAGTACAAATACGGCACAAGAGATGCCATTTATTATCAGGGTCTTTCAGGAATAGCTGAAAAACGATGGGATATTAAGGATTTTATGAATTGGGTAGGAAGTGATAACCCTCAAACAAAATTCAAATATTTCTTAAAAAAACAAGGAGCAGACTTAAGTCAATATTCCGAAAGTACCCTGAATCTGGTTTACTACCCTACCAACAAAATTCGCATAAATGTTAATAAACATAACGTACTTAGTAATGGTTTAGTAAAAGAAAAAGACGCTGCGCTCATCGTTGATTATATTAACATCGATCTACCAAAAACGGCATTAACCAAAAATAGAATTATGATGCTAGACGTCATTGCTAATAATGATTGGGAACGTCCCATCTACTTTTCCGGAGGTAGTTACGAAGACGAAGAATATATATGGATGAAAGACTACTTGCAACTAGATGGCATTGCTTATAAATTAGTGCCGATAAAAACTGAGTATGAAGGCGGATTATACATGGGAAGAGTGGATGAAGATCTAGGATATAGTATAGTTAAGAATTTAGATTGGGGAAATTCGGGAAGTCCTCACATATATCATGACCCACAGACACGGAAACAGGGAGGCGTTACATTACGCATGGCTTTGGCCAAATTGATAGAAAAATTGATAAAGGAAGATAAAATAGATAAGGCAAAGGAGGTAATTGATATAGCTATGACAAACATTCCTGTAGACTATTTTGGTTATTATACATTTTTGGAGCCCTATGTTGATAGTTACTACCAAGTGGGAGAAACCACTAAGGCAAGAGGCTTATTTCAAAAATTGAAAAAAGTATATCAAGAAAGACTTAACTATTATGCCGATATGCTGGTAGATGAACAATATAATGAGATAGGAACGATTATGTTGAGTATGGAAGCCTATCGGAGGAACTTAGAAACTCTCGTTAAATACGATAATGAGGATTTTGCCGAAAAGGAAACTTTATTATTTAATGACGAAATAATAAAGTTTCGACATTTCTATCGAGATAAGACATTGGAAGAAAACAAATGAAGAAGACAAATAATAAATTTACAAATGAGCCAATTAACAAAATTAAACGGCTCATGGCTATAATTGACAGTCATGGATAGAAGTTTACATGATAAAACAAACCTCTTTGAAATTACATAAAATTTGATTCAATTTAGCCTAAATTGAATCAAATTCTGGCTTAAATGTTAAAATTTTCATAAAAAGAGGCTAATTCGGTGTCAGTGAAATTTTCGCCCTCTCAAGAACCCTTTAAAACCACATAAATTCAAATTTCAACTAGTTCCACCTTGAGTGTTAGATACACCTGATGCTTTTAAATATTATGATGCTGAGTTAATCGAGATATTGGAAAATAAAATGTCTTTTTCTTAATACCATTATGATGGTTGTTTTTGTTAATTTTTCTAAAATGTCAAATAAAACGGTAAATTTAATTTAATATTGATAAGCCTAGAAATTAATTTAACGAAAACCTTAAAATCTATCGTTGTCATATTTTTAGTCCTCTTCTTCTTTCAAAACTTTTAAACTTACTTGTGTTTTACTGTGTATATGCCTTATAACGCTTTGCCAAAATTCTTTTTTTAAATGCTTAAAATTTCTTAACTTTATACATCTTCCTTAGATAGTACTAATTATTAGACGTTTCAAGTCATCCTATTGCTACCATATTAATAGCATATTTCATAAATGGTTAAAATAGTGAATAGGCATTTTAATAATTAAAATCGATGTGACTTTCAAAATAACATATATTAAGCTTAAACCTAATTTAGAGGTAATTGAATGCATTGCAAACAAAATTGTAGGACCAAAACTCATGTAATGGAACAGAAAAACAAACTAAAAAAAATAACAAAGAAGGATCTCTATTCCATAAAGGATTTAATGAAAAGTGAATCGCAAAGGGATTTAGGACTGCAAATTCCATTTGATGTGTATTTGCAAGATCCTTATGTGGCTAATGAAGATCCTTTATTTGGTTTTGTAGATAATTTTTATATTCCTTGGGAACCTAACATAAGTGACGGACCAACAAGTGCTAGATTTGCTGTGGTTGACTATAGTAGTGAAACTGGAATTTTAACAGATAAAGCCTTATGGGATGAGGCTCAATTAAAATTTAGGAATAGTGATGGTGTTGTTTTAGATCGCAATACCAAAGATCTTTTTCAGTTTCATCAAGTGAATGTCTGGGCTATATTGCAAAGAGCTTTACGCTATTTTGAGCATGGCGATGGTCTTGGCAGACCTATTCCGTTTGCCTTTGAAGGAAATAAACTCATTGTTGTGCCACATGCTGGTTACGGGAAAAATGCCTTCTATGATAGACAAAGTAAGTCACTACAATTTTACTATTTTGTAGAAAATAATAAGACCGTTTACACCTGTCTCTCTACTGATATTATTAATCATGAATTTGGTCATGCGATTTTAGATGGTATTCGTCCACACTTTATAAATAGTGTGCTTCCTCAGACTGGCGCATTTCATGAGTTTGTAGGTGATATTACAGCGCTACTCATTATTTTTTCTAATAACAATTTTAGAAATAGACTAGGTTATTTAACTGATGGTAATTTGGATGATCCTTTGGGTAGTGCATTTCAGTCTATAGCAGATGAATTTGGTAAAGCCACACACCACCGACCTTACCTAAGATCTGCAAATAATAAAAAAACCATGCACGATGTTAAGGATAGCCTAAGTCCACACTCCATCTCTGAAGTGTTAACAGGAGCCGTCTTTGATATTTTAAAAAAATTAATTGATCAATATAAAGAAAGAGGTCATACAACCGCAAAAGCAATGGCTTATGCCTCTCGTATGATTCGTAGAATTTGCATACAACCTTTAGACCTTCTACCTCCTGTTGATGGTACGTTTAAGGATTATGCTTTGGCTTGCTTAAAAGCATTTCAGATTTCAAACCCAATTGATCCAAACCATTATTACGACATTATAAAATCCGTTTTTAAAGATCGAAAAATACTAACTGCTAAAGATATTAGGGAACATGAACGCAATCCTTATACGCATGAAGAATTGACATTAGAAATTCATCATGATATTGGTCGTATTGCGAGATCTCGTGCTGCTGCCTACGATTTTTTAAATGACAACCGTAAGGCTTTGTTTATACCGAGACATCAAAACCTTATCGTATCTGATCTATATGATAGTAATAAATTTTCGAGGAGTGGACTTAAACTGCCACGACAAATCATTTTAGAATATATCTGGAAAGAAGAACATATATTAAATCACTGGCGTTATGAAGAATTTAATAATGAAAAAATTGAAATTCTATGCGGTGGCACTTTAGTTTTTGATCAAAACGGTACTGTAATATCTTGGTTCAGAAAACCTGGCACTACTTTAGAACATGAAATAGAAAAGCCTAAAAAAAATCAAATCGAAGAGTTTGAAGATGGGAAGCTTAGAAAAAAAGAATTGCTTTCAGCGCTTTCTAAACGGATTCAAAGGGGTGCTATTGGCATGTCACTTGGAGGAGAAATTGGTTTGTTAGAATCTCATATCTCGTCATTACAGGTGACAAGAGCTAATGGCACACTAAAATTTGGAATCGCTCCGCATATAAATCTAGATTGTAAGGATGGAACTAAAAATTATAACACATGGGAAATAAGCTCTTAATTAGAAGTTATAACGTCGGTTGTGGCGACTGTTTTTATGTAAGAATACCAGATGATGATACTGATTTTCATATCCTCATTGATTGTGGTACTAAAGAAAGTGCAAACAGTGGTGTATTAAAAAGTGCAATTGAAGATCTTGAAAAAAACCAATTGCCAGACGATGCAGCAACTGGTAAAAAAAGATTAGACCTCGTCGTTGTTACCCATAGACACGAAGATCATATCAAAGGCTTTGACCCTAAGTATTTTAAGAATATCGCTATAAAAAATATATGGATGACCGTTGCTATGGATGAGACGCATCCGCAAGCACAAAAATCGCTTCAACTTCATAATTTGGCCTATAATTATGTGACTGCAATTAAAAAAGCTAACATAAAATTAAGTCCAGAACTCGAACCTATATTAGATCTGTATAGTATTGGTAATAAAGGAGCCACCAAGGCATTGACCGAAACATTTCCAAATCAAAACGGTATTGATGTAGATTATGTATATGCTGGTTTAACCTCTGACGATTTAAACCTTTCTATTAAGAATACTAAAATTACAGTGCTCGCACCAGAAAAAGATATAGATCACTTTTATTTAGGTAAAGAATTAGATGATAACTTAAGAGGTCTTTCATCTGAAGTTCAAAATTTTGGAACTCATCTTTCAGAAGCTAAAGAAACGCTTCCTACAAATATATCTGCTTCAGAATTTAAGATTCTAAAGTCTAGAATGCTTTCTAACGGTTTAGCATTTACCTTAAACGATACTTCTATACAAAACAATGTAAGTACAGTTTTACTTATAGAATGGAATGGTAAACGCTTACTATTTGTTGGTGATGCAGAATGGGATGATGGTTATAAAAAAGACCGTAAAAATTGTAGCTGGAATGTGATGTGGAAGAAGCGAAAAGAATTTCTTAATAAACCTTTAGACTTTTTAAAAGTAGGACATCACGGAAGCCACAATGCGACGCCTTGGAATAGGCATGAAGACGATACGCATGAGGTCAATAAAATATTCAATAGTATTTTGCCACTGCCTTTGAATGGAGAAACACCAAAAGCGAAATGTTTAGTTTCAACAAAGAGAAATCAATATGACACCATACCTGATGCAAAATTATTATCGGAATTAGGAAAACGTGTGTCTAACACTAAGAACTATGATGATTTCTTTTCTAATAAAATTCCTAACTATGATCCAGAGCGCGACATCTTTAATTATTCTATTGAAAAAGAATATACTTCAGAGCCAACTCCGAGAGAAGTAGGCGAAAAAGATTGGATAGGCCACAAACAACCGTTGCGAACAGATTTTGAATCTAAAGGACGAGGACAAAAAAAGATGTGGCAAGACGTGGAATTTATAGATATTGAATTTGATGCTTGATTGACATTTTCAATAGAAATAAATTACTTGAGTTGCTAGCTCTATTTACCTAAAGATTTAAATAGTCTCTTGGGTTATAGCGTGCAATTAAATCGAACTCTGCTTCCGAAAGTCCAGCGCGCATATCTGCTAGAATGGCCTTATCACTTTTATGATTACGCACCACATAAAAATCTGAGCCGTAAAGCACTTTTTCTTTTAAACCTTCATTACTTAAAGTTTGTTTTAGTAGTGGTAGAATTACTTCATCGTGCAAGATGTAACTGATATCTACATAGACTTTATCGTATTGTAACATAATACTACAAATGATAGTGTACCAATCTACATACTTCCACACCATAGCCATTTTACCTTTGCTTGGTTTGCCTTTCACATTAAAGAAAAAGTCAATGCCTTTTTCGGGCTTTAGAATGAGCTGCGTCGTATAATTATCGCGATCACTTTCTAAAAAACGTTTCCATTCGTCGTCACCACCAAAATGTGCAAAACAAATCTTTAGGTCTTTGAGTCCTGTTCTAAATTGTCCATTAGCATCATAGAAAATGGTTTTTAGTCTTGGATCTTTCTTAATTTCATCTACTAATACTTGCTGCAAAAGGCCATCATCTAACAAACACAAGTAATTTAAGGGATGCGTAAAGTTATTACAGAAATCAATATTCTTTACCTCGTTTAAATGTAGCCTATTCTCATCGTCGTGATCTATATAATCTGCGTTAATATCAAAATCGACGCGCTTGTCTACTTCTACTGTTTTACGCTTGTCTTCATTGACTTTACCTTCGGTAAAAATTGGGTGCTGATCCCATTCGGTTTTCTTTTTGCCTCTATAAAAAATCGTACCTTTTATACAATGGGTCATTATAGGTAAATTGCGTTGTACACAGTATTTCCATAAAGGTAATAACACCGCGTCAAAAGGATAATAACCCAAGGCAGGATATATTTTTATGCCTGCAAATTGATGCTTCTCGAGATAGACTTGCATCATACAGCCTTTTACCAGTGCTACGTCTCCTGTTTTTGGATCTACTGTATAATCGAAATAGCGCTTGTCTTTCATGCGCTCAGGATGTGCAAATACAAAGGGATGGAAACTGTCTTTATCTGTTTTTCGTTTTTTTATTTTTAGGAGGCCTTCCATTTGGCACTTCATAGCAAATTGCATATCACGCTTGCCTGTCTTTTCATCATTAGGAATCTCAATGAATTTCTTTTGCTTTAGATCATAGACCTGTTTTAATTCGCCAGCCTTCATGTACTCCATGTCCATAGGTAAACCTACAAAATGCGTATCTGGTGGATATTGCTTCTTGAGTTTATCGTAAATACCACTTTGCTTTTTGTACTTAGAGAATAAGCCAATTTGCACATAGCGATGAAACAGATCCGAGAAGTGCTTACCTGGCAGCACTTTTAATTGTCGCAATAAAGCAACTGTAACATTGCGAATAGATTTAAAAAAAATAAGGACAATTGCAATAAAAAGCAGCTTGTAATAAATACCAGGAATCGATATTATCCAACCCGAATCTTTTAACCAAACTAAAGATTTAACAATGTAAACTCTGAAATCTGTATATGTGGCATTCACATTAAGAAAGCAAGAACAGATGTAAAAAAGTAGAGTCGTCCCGATATACACTTCAAATAAAAACTTAACAATACCTAGTACTAAAGTGCGCTCAAAAAACAGTTCGCATTTTGCCCAAAACCGTTTCCAACTTTTGTAGGTATCTTTATAAAACCAAGGTTTTACCTTCGTATAATACCATCGGAGCACTTTAATAATACAACTTAAGGATAACGCTCTATAAAAAGGCTCTGGTAAATAGGTTTTTGCTAAAAATGGCGGCACGTAGTCTCCTGTGAATACGTGTGCGTGGGTGTTTATTATTGGTGGTTTTGGCATTGGTGCTATTACTAAAGTATAATTAATTTAAAAGATAAGAAAAGCCCTTGGATTGGCAAGAGCTTCTTAATAGATTTTACAACTAAGATGAAGGGTCAAAACTTTTAATATTTACCTTAAAAACGATTCCGAATGAAATTTGTTTGGCAAAATTAATCGCTTTACTTCTATTTACATTAAAAACGTCATCAGTTTGTATAAACAAACCACCAGCAATAGAACCACTTGTTTTGTTAAATGAATATATGCCTACACCAAGAGACGTGTGAGGTTTTAGAGTTTCTGATCTATCATAAAAATAATGCCTAACATATGGGTTAAGACTCAATAGTGTCTTACTTTTTTTAATTTCTTCTTCTGAGGCATTACTATCATGAAATGGAAACAATCGCACATAATCAAAACTAAGACCGAATCTTAAAAATCTATCAAAAGGACCAGAAAGTGCTTTTAATTCACTTTCGGTTATAATATTTGGTGTTACCGACGTATCTTCCTGTTGAAACTTATAAGTCGTAGGTGTTAAACGATTTATATTAGAGGTCCTGCTCATAGCTACATTGAATCCTAAAAAGTTATACCGTTTTAGTTGACTTGTGTAACCAAGTTCTATTTGATACCCTTGAAAGTTTTGAGTAATAAATCGATCTGAAATAGAGCTACTATCTTTCGCTGTATCGTATTTAAATGAAGAACCTAAAAAACCTCCTTTAAAATAAATTAACCTTCTTTGTAAAGAATACGTTTCACCTTTTGCAACATTAACTTTTTCTAGACTTAACTTATCTTTCTTTAAATAATTTAAATAGTTCTGATAGGCTTTTATTATATCTGTATTAGAAACAGGAGCAACTACACGCATTTTATGCTTATACAAATTAAAACCTACTGTTTCAATAGCTTCATCTAGGATGCCGTTAACAGTACTCCATTTCGAAGCGTTTTTATATTCCTTATAATCTAGCTTAAGACCTAAAGGTTTAATTAATTTACTTTTTAGATTAGTCTCAAAAGTTGCAATTCTATTTTTTAATACATCAAGTGCTTGATAGATAGCATTAGATGTTCCAGATGTGACTTTCGCCTGGTAATTAACAATATCTAATTTTATAGCAACTATTTGAGTTTGCATAAGCGCAAGCGTATTTAAACGATTCGTAAGATTTTGTTCAACCTTTACTGGGTCTACAAAGCCTTTTGACTTAGTAACACCCTCTATCCTATCTTCAATACTTTCAATTTTACTTTTTATTTCTTTTGTTCCTATAAAGAACAAGAGTTCCTGCATTTTGCCTTTTGTTATTGCTTCTTGTGATAAGAGCTTTTTAGCTTCACTTTCTATGGCTTTAATGAAATTCTTCTCTTCAACACTTTCTGTTCTATAATTATATGTGAGTTTAGCATAATCTTCAATATTATGATGATTATAATTTCGCTTTTGCCATCGAAATCCAATTAACCCAGAAATAGCAGAACTGGTAGTTAATTGCTCATCATTGATTAGCAAAGAAATACCATCAGAAGATGTTCCTTTTAAGTCAATGCCATAAACAAGTCCTGTCTTTTTAAAAATTTGTTCTTGTTGTTTCCACGAATTGGCTAGCAATGATAAATATTGCGCCTCTGTCTTGCTTTCAATTAAACACTCTTCTTCAGTTCTATATTCTCTATCGCTTGAATAGTCACTAAGCATACTTTCTCTATAGTAATTTAGTGTAGCAATATTATCTTTTAAGTTTAAATTAAACGTAGATGACGGTTGAATAATTGAACTAAAGCCTTCTTTGTCTTGACCAAATATTTGTCCCTTTACCGTGTTACAGCTTAGAACAAGTAATATAATTAGTGTTAACTTTCTCATCATTACAAGTTTTCTAATTGAACATAAGCACTATCATAATTGCTATCTGTTTTACCATTTAGCTGCTTTCGTTCATTACCATTAGAATCCCATATCCTAGTAACCTTAATTGTCCAGTCTTTTTTATCATCCTTTCTATCTACATGAACAGTAAACCTATCGTCAAAAATTGGAATTCCGCTGTAAGTCCCTTTTGCCGAGTTTTTAGTATTTTTATTAATGGTTACGTCATTTAAATTGTCTGCAGAACTTATTTCGTAATCAAAACTTATTGTTAAATAATCACTTGGAGATGGATATAAGTTATTTGCAAGATTCACTAAATAATCATCAGTATCTTTTAAATTGGCACTACCTGTAAGACCCTTTATATTTAGTCGACTATTTCCATGAGTTGTATTAGAATTTCGAGATTTTACAGCAGCGCTTAATGCAATACCTTTTTCGCGTTCTTTTTGAGCTTTGTCTTTAGCTTCTTCAGCATCTTTCTTCGCTTTTGCTTCATCCTTTTTGGCGTCTTCAGCATTTTTTTCAGCATTTTCTGCTCTTTTTCTGTGAACATCTCGTCCAAAGACATAACCTAAAGCTGCAAAAACTATAGCTTCTATTCCAGTAAATAAGAATAGCATCCTTGTCCAAATAAGATCATCTTTTGTATCAGTTCTCCATAATAAGTAACCAATGAAAATGAGATATACTATGAAAATAAATATAGCAAATTTAAATTTTTGAGAACCTAAAGGGTCCGTAATTATAGTCTTGGGTTGGTTTTCTTCTTGATTGGTTTTCATAATCCTGTTGGTTTTTAATTAATAGTTAAAATTAATAGCAATCAATATGCTAAACCATACCCAAAAATGGGTATATTTTCCATATTGTTCAATCAAAAACGAATTATGCAAATTCGTACTGATTAGTATTCAGTACTTAGGGAATTGAGAATAAGATAGTATTTTTCTAAATACATTATTTGAAAATTAGATAAAATGTCAAAATTTTCTTTAAAGTGTGTTATTAATTTAAATTCAAGACATTGATTGGAGATTTTGTTATGATGGTAAGTAGTTGTTCTAAATCAGTTGTAATCTTAGCCAATTTCTTAATCAACAACGTTTATTTTACTCGTTTTTAGCTTGTTTATTTTCTATTCTTTTTTCTTAAAAACTTAAAAATTATCAATCTCAATTATTACTTATTTTAATTCTACTTTCATCAAAACTTTTAAACTTACTGGAGCGAGCTTATGTCCAAACATTTTTAAAACCTGATTTACTTTATCTAAGTTTAAATTAGTTTTGTTTTGCTCTATCTTTCTGATTACAGTTAAAGCTATACCTGATCTCTCTGCGAATTCTTCTTGTGTTAAATCAACTTCTTTTCTGCGCTGCTTAACAAACTCCGATAATTCTTTCATTATATATGATTAAGTCCAACTATTTAAATATACTAAATTATACGCAAATACATATAATATTAATCAAAACCTCTATTTTATATGTAATTAGATATAATCAAAGTGTAAGAAGTCGATTTTGACAAAACATAGTACTGATAAATAAATTAGAATATCTTATCATTCAATAAAGTTATGATAAGAAAATTGAATTTTCTTATCATATTAAATTATCTTTGTAAAGAAAATTAATATTTCTATACATAATGGATTCAGAAAATTTAAAAAAACTTCCGCTTAAACATGATGTGGAAAGCAGAAAAGTACTGAAAAAATTAGCTTCAACACACCGAGCATTAGCAGAGTTAAAAGGCATTGTCTCTAGCATCCCAGATGAAAACATTTTAATTAACACATTAGGGCTTCAAGAGGCGAAAGACAGTTCTGCAATCGAAAACATAATAACAACTCATGATGATATTTTTAAAGCAGAATTAAACCTTGAAGGTTTTAAATCATTAAATGCTAAGGAAGTCCAAAACTATATCTCGGCATTAAAAAAAGGGTTTAGTTTTATTAAAAAAAATAAAATATTAACAAACAATGATATTATAGCAATTCAATCTGAATTAGAAAAAAACAATGCTGGTTTTAGAAAAGTTCCTGGTACTGCTTTGAAAAATGCAACAACAGGAGAAATTGTATATACACCTCCGCAGGACTATAGCACAATTCTAGATTTAATGACAAATCTTGAAAAATACATAAATGATCCTGCAATCTCTGATTTTGATAGTTTAACTAAAATGGCAATCATTCACTATCAATTTGAAAGCATTCATCCTTTTTATGATGGTAATGGAAGAACAGGACGTATCATAAATGTCTTGTATTTAGTAATGAATGATTTACTTAATTTACCAGTACTTTATTTGAGCCGATATATTATTGAAAACAAAGTAGATTACTATAAACTTTTGCAAGAGGTTAGAGAAACTGATAATTGGGAAAATTGGATTCTGTATATGTTAGATAGTGTAGAACAAATTTCAAAAGAAACAATTGTGTTAATAGGTGAAATTCGAGATTTAATTTATGAATATAAAAACTTATTGAGAAGTAATTACAAATTTTACAGTCAAGATTTACTAAATAATTTATTTAAGCATCCGTACACAAAGATTGAGTTTGTGGAAAATGATTTAGGGGTCTCTAGAATAACCGCCTCTAAATATTTGAATTTATTAGCTAAAGACAAAATACTTAGAAAAGAAAAATTAGGGACAGGAAATTATTACGTCAATGAGAAATTGATTAAAATTTTAACTCTAAAATAAAGATACTTTTGCTCATTATTTTTGAATGTTGAGTGACACTGAACAAATAAAATTACTGGAGCAGTCTTTGATTTTTATAAAAACCAATTCGCAATTCGTGAATTGCGAATCAAAAAAATAAATTTGTTTCATTTTAATATAATTTGACATACAAACTAAAACCCAAACGTTAAAGTTTGTTAAATCGAGACCAATTCGGTGACCTCTAAAAACAACCCCTTTTGAAAGTCTTATAAACACTAGAAACTTGAAATTATGGTCGTTGTCTCCGACTCCACTTAAAAAATTGCAACGTTTCTGCTGTATTTAAAATAAAAAGCTCAATCATGTAAAACGTGATTGAGCTTTTTTATTTCTAAATGATTAGTCTAAACTCTTAAAAGCGGAACCCAGCTGTAAATATAATACGACTGTCCTCAACGCTTTGATAGTAACCTATATTAGCGGTAAATGCCTGAAAACCGTTTATAAAGATCGATCCGCCATAGCTATTATGCCATTTCTTAGAATTTTCATTCTCATTCCACACGCGACCTACATCAAATCCCCCTGTAACTCCAAGTCTAAGTGGGATAAACCCCGTACGTACCTGTAAAAAACATACTCTAAGATCTGTAGTCTGAAAAAATGATGTTTTACCTAAAAAACGATCATTTCTAAACCCTCGCAAACTCGTGTTTCCTCCAACTGTAGCAGCATGATAAAATTCATATGAACCACCAAGAATGAAATTTGCCTGAGCTTTTGTAGCGAGTGTCGCCAATCCACTTTTATGGATAGGGTAAATAAACGATGCTGTTGGTTTAAGATAAGTGAATTTGTTATCAAAGTCAGAATCAATGGTTTGTTTGTAACCAGCAACCAAACCCAAATCCATGCCTCTTCGCGGATAAGCTAACAAACCTTCTTTATTACTGAAATTAAGCCCAACCTCTGCACCTGCATAAATTTGATTCTCAAAAACATCGTTATTTGAGTCAAAAAACACATCAGCAAAGTCATCTTCAGAATCTTCAACTTTATGCGATTCTATGCGTGCTGCAATATGAGCACTTACATTACCACTTGTTTTATAAATTAAAGAGGGCTCAAAATGCCATTGACTGATTTTTGTACGATTAAAGTCCTTATCAACTTCATCTGCATCATACATAGTCTCATTTCCTATTCCGAAGAAATTAATGGCATAATTTGCACTGGTAATACGAGCTTCTAAACCTAAATTCCAATTATGGAATACATGGGCAAACTCGCCATTATAAGAAAATTCAAAACCTTGAGTGGCGGAATAATAAGAAGCGTTAATTGTGTGTTGTGTCGTAAATGGATTTCGCAATAAAGCGTAAGTTGTAAACGTATTTGTTAATCCTATATTTAAGCCTGCGTCTGGATCAAATCCTATGGTTGGCAACAACACATTATTAGAGTATTTACGTTTCTGAGGATCGTAATTATTAATATCATAAGAATCTGAGAGCATTTTACTTACGGATGTATTGAATGTATTCTTCTTTGATTTGTAATCATAGACTTTAACATCTCTATTATTTTTTATGTTATAAATATCATTTTCTTCACCACCAAAAATTTTGATTTTGATGTAATTGCTCCCTTCTCCAGAGACTGTAATTGTATCATCTCCATCTAACCCATATATCCATATTTCTTTAGTCTCCTCTTTTGAATACGTATTTTTAAAAATGGTTTTGTCCTTTTGGGAAATAGTAATATTTGTTTTTCCGTTTGGTTGCCTTAAAATTTCAACATTATTATCCTTGTTTGTAGCCACAATTATTTCGTGCTCCTTAAAATAATCGTAATAGTCTCGTGCGATCGAAACCATATTTTCACGTCTTTGCTTTAAGATTGACTTTATATTATCCATACTTTCACCCTTGGTGTCTTCTAAAAGATTTGCAAAAGCATTGTCTATGACATCATCAGTAAGTTCATTTTTAATAGTTTCAGCTTGTTTTTTCCAGTCCTCCCAGCCTGCTCTATTGATAAGGTTTTTATCTAAATAGTAAACAGCATTGTTGAATGTTTTTACGTTGTGCATATCTGGTGCATAGGTCTGCATGTTTCGAGCAAGTGGTGAAACCGTTTTGAGTATTGCAGGAAAAACACCATCGTACTTTGGAAATGCCTGATCACGATCTCGCGGAATTGGCTTGTAAAGTTTTGTTCCATCATTCTGTTCATGCAAAGCCCAACGCCATTGATCTTCATGTCTGTCCCAATCGCCAATAAGCATATCGAATAATCGGGCACGCAGATAACTTTCCTCATCAATTTTGGCATCTTTATCATTTTGCAGTTCATGCAATACATCTTTAGTACCAATAATATCATCTGCATTACCAAATATGTTGAAATCCTTATTTTCACTTCCAACGTGCTCTTCAAACATGTAAAGCTTATCTCCATAATTCTCGTTAAATCTACCTAACCGTTCCTGCTTTGGTACATAAACGATTTTCGGATTGGCGTGAGATATATCTAGAGCATCCAAAAGTTCATTTATAGCAAATTGTGCATAAGGTTGTGCTGTGGTATAGTAATCCTGAACAATATCTTCAGCTATAGTATTATCCATATAATCTATGACATAATGATCCTTTATTTTAGATTGAATAAATCGTACACCACTTTTACGGAGTTCTCTTATGGTAAACTCATTCTCATTATCATCAATTAAGCGTAAACTTCTGGATTGGTTTCCACCACCTTCTGTAATTGCCCTAACATTATGCGGCAAGTTTTCCAAGAAAAGAACTGGAGCTTGTATTTTTTTTCCATAAACCGCTCTGTAATGCTCGCCCCAAAACCATTTATAAAATCCTGATTTATTAACCTCTTCCTCTGTGTAAATGGCATCCTTATGCGTTTCTCCAAACTCTTGATTTGTATGATATTCGAAATCTTCTAATGTTCCCTTTTTTAATCTAATATTTGATGAGAATACTTTGGTTGCTTGATTTCCTTCTACTGTGTAAATTTCAACTTCTGAGCTTCCGTCATTGAAAACATTGAGTTTTGCGTAACCTTGTTGGTCTGTACCAAAATAGCCTTTCTTTTTGTTAGGTTTCGTTTTTGTAGTGTTTCCAACTGCTCCACTTATAATTTGTGGAATGCCATTATCCATTAAAAACTGTAAGTTCTTATCTCCACCAGAAACAAATATGACATCGTTAAACTGGTTTGCTAAAGTTTCCAGTCTACCCACTAAATATTGCATATCTTTATGGTAATAGGCTTGTTTGGAAAGTCCTCCCATACGGCCAATTAATCCTTGTCGTGTAGCCGTTAATACAGGATGGTGCAAAGCCACGATCACAGTCTTGTTTTGTTCGTCTTTAAGTTCATCTTTAAACGCAAGGAAAAACTGTTCTCTCGTTTTTATTTCACAGTCATTGTTAAGATAGGGGTGCTTGTCCCAATCTTCAAGATACCATTGCGTATCTACCATGACCAATTCAACTTCATCACTCAAGGTTTCGCGTTCTATTGGGCAGCCATCGTTTGGCCAAAATTTTGCTTGACTATGGTCTTGTAGAAAAGATTCCAGGTCGTCCAAATTTTTATGACCACCTTTATTCCATTCATTCTTTCCTGGAATAAAAATAACTTGCCCATTAAAATCCGTAAGCGGTTCTAATAATTGAGACCTAAGAAACGCTTCCTCCCTCTTTCTGTTTTCTGAATCTTTTGGGTAACCATTAAGCCTAGTACTATTGCCTAATGCAATAAATACTGCGTTAGTATCTTCTTTAGAAGCATTAACTATTGCCTTCAGTATATTATTAGAATTTGTATTCCGTTCCAACCCTATATTAGATGTCATGTATATACTTTTTGAAATCTCTTTAGAAGTCTCTTGAGCATATACCTGTGAAGGGACATCTAAACATAGAAGTATCACTAGCCCTAATTGGAAAATCAATGCGTGTTTTAAAAATATACTAGTTTTCATATAAAAAGTCTTGTTTCGCCAAAAATCTTAAATTAATAGTTAGAAACATTGCTTTAATAGAAATAATATTGATTCATACCATGGTAATTACAGTTTTAAAGTCTTAGTGCTTCGCAAACAACGGTGTTAAATTGTGTCTGAGCGTTATAATTGAAAATAATATTCAAATATGAGGTCGACTGGATTTTAAACGCGAAATTAATTTGATGGCAAGCACGTCCGTATAATGGCACTGAAACACTTAAAAGGCTAGACAAACTTTTAAACGGCGAGAATAACTATGCTTTAGCTGCATAATCTGAATTTATAGTAAGATTAGCCTAAGTACACAAGGTGTACAAGCTTTATGTCTCCGGAAAGCCTTGGTTAACGGCATTCTCCCGATAGCTATCGGGATTAGAGGTATCGTAAAAGTTGGCTAAGATTAGGTAGTGCTTTGTTGCATTTTCGAGATTAAGAAGCTAAGTTGTAAGTGATTGTCTTTAACCAGCTTTTAGTCGAAAAAACAAGAAAAAAAATAAACGTGTAGAAAGCTCTTTGATTAGTTGTATGGAAGAGAGTTCTATTCCCTCCGATTCCACTTTATAAACCCGTATTTCATTAATTAAAAATGATTTACGGGTTTACTATTTTATTTCACATCAAATAATGGCTTAAAATTTGACTTCTACATATTGGCTATTAGTTTAGTGGTCTATTTTGAAAAAACTACTCATTCACCTATTAAAACATATTACCTCTGTAATATTCCAAAACCTTAACTCGCAACAGATACTCATACTTTGCAGTGGCTAAGTTTGTTTTAGCGTTATCTAAATTATTTTTGCTAGTTATATATGCTAAGAAATTTGAAATCCCACTGTTGAATTTAAGACTGTTAATGCGAAAGGATTCTCCAAAAGCCTCAACTTGATTTAATAAACTTTGATGTCTTAAATAAGCGGCTTCCATATCGAAATGAACTTGTCTAATGGCATTTTTTATATCTTGTTGTGTACGCTCTAGCTCTAGAATTGATTCCTCTACCTTTATTTTTTCCAAGGCGACATTATTTTTTGCTCTAAACCCATTGAACAACGGCACATTTACCGCCAAACCAACAACCGTATTTAAATTATTATCAAATTGATCGCGATAGCCTATCTTCTGTGCTATAAAGTCTGTTTGATTTCTAAAAACGGGTGAATTTTGACTATTTATCGTTACAAAATCTCCTGTCTCTATAATGCTGGAACCATTTTCTGTAAAGGTTTCCGCAATGCTAGAATAGTTTGTATTTAACTGTCCAAAAAACGAAACTTCTGGAGTAAATTGTGCTTTAGCCACATTAATTGCTTTTTTTGCCGCTTTCACTCTTAATTCCTTGGCTTTAAACGTGGCTAAATGTTGCAAGGCATCATTAAACACTCCTTCTGCTGAGAAAGGATATTGCTCATAGTCGAGAAGTAGATCTGTTGTATTAATTAACAGATTATCTTTTAGATTGAGCAAGGTCATTAAGGTTAACTTGGCATTATTTAATGCGCTTTCAGAAATTAGAATATTAGTTTTATCAATTGCATTCTGTCCTTTAATATCAGCATAATTAGAAGGATCAGCAGCTCCTTCTTCACGTAGGTCTTCTTGTCTTTCTAGTTGGGTGTTTGTAGTTTCTAAGCGCTGTTTGGTTAATTGCAAAACGTCCCTTCTATTTAGTACATCGAGATATGCAAGCGTAACATTCAATATTAAATTTTGTTTGGCCTCTTCAACTTCCATTTCTGAAGCCAACTTGTTAAACTTCTCTTGTTTTACTGCATTAATTAACCTGAAGCCATTAAAAATTGGAGTATCCAAATTTAATCTGGCGTTTGAAAAAGTCAATTCTTGATTTATAAAATCATTGGTAAACGGATCAATACTACGCCCATCGTTAACGCCAATATTATAGTTCCCATTCAATTTTGGTAATATATTTCCTTTAGCTTGTTTTAAATTAACCTCAGCTGAGTTCGCTAATAGTTGGGTAGATTTTAAGTTTAAATTATTATCTAAGGCTATAGCAATACATTCGTTTAAGGTGTAGTTTCTTTCTTGTTCCGATTGTGAAAATCCGGCACAATGAATGGCTAGTGTAATTATGAATAAGATTAATTTTAAGGTCATCTTTAATTTAATTTTATTCAGAGACAATTCTGCCATCTAAAAGATTAATAATTCGTGAACCATAAGCAGCATTGCTTTCAGAATGTGTGGCTTGAATAATGGTTACTCCTTCTTTATTTAATTGAGAAAAGAGCTCCATGATTTCCGTGCCTTGCTTCGAGTTTAAATTTCCAGTAGGTTCGTCGGCCAATATGAGTTTTGGTTTCGAAATTAAAGCTCTAGCGATGCCCACTAACTGTTGTTGTCCACCACTTAATTGAGCAGGAAATAAATCTTTTTTACCAACAATATTAAAACGATCTAGCATGTCTGCAACCATAGCCTTACGCTCTGAAGATTTCACATTTTTATAGAGTAAAGGTGTTTCAATGTTTTCTTGTACTGTTAGTTCATCAATAAGATGATAGGCTTGAAAGACAAACCCAATGTATTCCTTATAGAGTTTAGATTTATCTTTTTCTCTCATGCTATGGACGGGCTCCTCTAAAAACACGTAGCCTCCATCAGTAAAATTATCTAACATACCTATACAATTTAGTAAAGTAGATTTACCAGATCCTGACGGCCCCATTAAGGATATAAACTCCCCCTCTTCTACCTTGAGGTCGATACTATCTAATAGTTTCACCCTTTTACCTCCTGATTTTATTTCACGTGACGCTTGACTGAGTCTTAAAAGCATAATTTTATTTTTTATTCGGTTTTTAAACTATCTACTGGATTTGCAATGGCAGCTCTAATGGCTTGAAAGCTCAAGGTTAATAGTGCAATTATTAATGCAACAAATCCCGTTACAGCAAAAATCCACCAATTAAGCTCTATTCTATAGGCAAAATCCTGTAACCACTTGTTCATAAACCACCAGGCAATAGGTGTGGCTATCACGAAAGCGAGCATGACCAGTTTCACAAAATCGGTAGAGAGCATTCTAACTATATTGGTAACTGAAGCGCCTAAAACTTTTCTTATGCCAATTTCTTTGGTACGTTGCTCGGCGATGTATGTAGCCAATCCAAATAATCCAAGACATGCAATGACAATAGCTAACAAGGCAAAGGCAAGCGCTACGGTGCCTACACGTCTTTCTTGACGATACATATCATCAAAAGCTTCATCTAAAAATTCGTATTTAAACGGCATACCAGGAGCAGCAGCTTTGTATTTGTTTTTAATGGTCGCTAGTAAACCACTAATATCGTTCGTTTGAAATCTATAGGCTGTCTCCCAACTGTTATTACCTAATTTAAAACTTAAGGCACCAACATTTTTACGAAGCGATGCATAATTGAAATTTTTAACGACCCCAATAATGGTATGCACGATGGGATTGTTATTCTGATCTGTCGAGTATATTTTTTTTCCAATTGGTTCTTTTAAGCCAGAAAGTTTTACGGCAGTTTCATTTAAAATTATAGCTGTAGAATCTGAGCCGAATTCACGAGAGAAATTTCTACCTTCTTTCATTTCCATGCCTATGGTTTCAAGGTAATTGTAATCTATTCTCCAATATTGCATGTTAAACCCATTTGCTTCTGTCATGACGGTTTCTGTAGAAAATGTTGTGTCATTTCTAGATGAACTTGCTACAGGTAAATATCCAGCAAATGAAGCTGATTTTACTTCGGTTAATTGATCAATGTCGTTTTTTAAAGTTTGTCTGGTTTCACCTGGTATACCAGAATTGCTAACCACTAAAACCTGTTCTTTGTTAAAGCCTAAATTAGAATTTTGAATATGATTGAGCTGCTTGTAAATAACAATGGTACCAACAATTAATATGATGGATGTGGCAAATTGAAACACCACCAAAACATTTCTTAAGGTGTTCTTCTTGTGTCCAGTTGACATCTTCCCTTTAAGCACCGTAATTGGTCGAAATGAAGACAAAAAGAATGCTGGGTAGATGCCCGCTAAGGTTCCAACAACAAAAGGTAATAGCACGATGAAGATAAGAAACCTCGGATTTAATAAAGAGCTAATAAGCATCTCTTTCCCAGAAATAGTATTAAACCACCCTAGAGATAACCAAACAAATAATAAACTTATAAACAAAGCCAGTATGGCAATTAATATGGACTCTGTCAGAAATTGCCATATGAGCGACTTTTTTTCTGTACCTAATACCTTACGAATACCAACTTCTTTTGCTCTTCCCGATGATCTGGCTGTGGTAAGATTCATGAAATTGATACAGGCGATTAATAAAATAAATAATGCGGCTGCCGAAAAAATAATAACATATTGAATGTTACCATTAGCTCCCAATTCCATGCCCCTTGAAGAATGTAAATGAATATCTGTAAATGGGAATAAACTATACTCTAATTTATTGCCACTCTCCTCAAATTCTTCCATGCTCTTAATTTGCATGAATTGTGCTGCTTGAGGAAGCAAATATTTATCAATAACTTTCACAAAATTCTTATTGAAGGCCTTGTAATCTGCACCTTCTTTTAAGAGGACATAGGTATGAAAATTGTGGCTTAAGAAATTTCCAAACGTATAATCTACGTTAGCCATAGAAAAGAAGAAATCAAAATTAAATTGTGAATTTTGGGGCATATCTTCAATAACGGCTGTGACCTTATAAAGTGTTTTGTCGTTATCATCAGTCTCTAGCATTTCACCCATAGCGAGCTCTGCACTTCCAAAATAACGTTTAGCAGCAGTTTCCGAAATAACTACTGTGTTTGGTTCGTTGAGTGCTGTACTGGTATCACCAATAATGGCAGGAAGCGTAAAGACATTAAATAAGGTCGAATCGGCATGGGCTACAGCTGATTCATTTATGTATTCGTTTCCTTTTTTTATTAATTTGGAGCCTTGTGAAGCGTAAAAACGAACATATTCTTCAACTTCTGGATAGTCATTTTTAAGCGTTTCTCCCATCGGGTCTGAACTCACAGCCATACTCATTTCGGTACCTCCAAAAATGATATCAGAATCAATTCGGTAGATGCGATCGGCATTTTCATGGTAACGATCGTAACTTAACTCATCGATTACAAACATGGAAATCATGATAAAGCACCCAATACCTAGTGATAAACCGATAATATTAATGGCAGTAAAGCCTTTGTTCTTTAAAAGGTTTCGCCATGCTATTTTAAAATAATTCCGGATCATAATATTCGTTTTTTGATTGTTCGTTTTTGATTGATTTATTCGGTTCGTAAACTATCGGTAGGATTAGATAACGCCGAACGAATGGCTTGATAACCTATGGTCAATACAGCAATAGATAGTGCTATCATCCCAGCACTTATAATGAGCCACCAATTTATGTTTATTCTATATGTAAAATTTTCCAACCAGTTAGTCATCATCCAATATGCTATAGGTATAGCAATGACAATAGCAATGAACACCAACTTTAAAAACCCTGAAGTCAGTAATTTTACAATGCTCGTAACAGAAGCGCCCAAAATTTTTCGGATGCCAATTTCTTTAATCCTTTGAGACGTTGTAAATGCAACTATCCCGAATAAGCCCAAACAAGCAATTATAATAGATAGGATGGAAAAGTAATTGAACAGTGTATTTATACGTGCTTCTTTTTTATATAATTTCTTGAAGGCTTCGTCTAGAAAGAAATAATCAAAAGGTCTGGCTGGTGAGATTTCTTGCATACTCACCTTAATACTATTTAAAGTACTTTCTATATCATTTCCAGAAAACTTTATAATCATGTTATCTGTATAATACGTTTCGGGTGACAGGGTTAGTATGAGCGGTTCTACTTTTTTATGTAAGGATTGCAGGTGAAAGTCTTTTACAACACCTACTAATTTGCCTTTTTTAGAGGCCCCCTTACTTATATTTTCCATCTCTAAACCTACGCCAATATGATCTTGAATGCCAAACTTTTGTGCAGCGGATTCGTTCATTATAAATGCTGTAGAAGAATCTGTACTGTGTTGTCTGGAAAACCCTCGTCCCTTGACCATGGTCATGCCCATAGCCGTTATAAAATTCTCATCAACCAGAATTGTAGAAGTATTGGCCTTGGTTTGGACACCTTTATAATTAACAATAGTTTCAAAATCGTAATAGCCTTTTTGCCAAGGGAAATTTGAAATTGCAGACACATCCGAAACAGAATTAATTTGCATCAATTTATTCTTTACAACATCAAAATTGTTCTGTATGTTTTCATCACGCACTGGCAATATAAGGACTTGGTCTTTGCTGAATCCTAAATTTTTCGTTTTAATAAAAGCCATTTGCGATTGCATAACAAGTGTAGCAATAATCAATACTACTGCTATAAAAAATTGGAACACTATTAATACAGATTGCAAAGAAACGCTTGCTCGATTTTTAAACACTTTACTACTGAAACCTTTTAAAGTGGAAATCACATTAAAACGAAAAAGAAACATGGTAGGAACAAGAGCTATCAAAAATCCTAAGGCTGCCAATAAAAGCCCCATAACCATCCAAACTTTAGTTGTTGTTGATAAAAATAAGTTTAATTGGGTATCCATCAACGTGTTGAATGATGGTAAAAACAGGAAACACCATAATAAAGCCAGTAGTAACGCAATAAACAGGTAAAACAAACTTTCTATCAGTGTTTGCTTCCAAATATGGCCTCGTGTAGCGCCCAAAACTTTTTTTATCCCGACTTCTTTAAAGCGCAATACAATTCTTGCCAAGAATAAGTTTATAAAATTAAATGCAGCAATAAGCAGTATGACTATTCCAGCAGCAATGAAAATATATAAAATTTTCTTGTCGATAGTGGTATGCATTTCATTCTCGAGATTTGAAAAATGTACTTCCTCCATCTTCTGCAAATCGTGAGAACGACTTTTAGTAATATAAGACGGAAGGTGCTTTGCATCAAACTCATGCAACCGCTTTTGAATAGCATTAGGTTGAATAGATTCATTCCACTTAACAAAGCTATAAATCGGGGGGTAATGCCAAGTACTTCTTGGATCTGCTATCCAAGAACCCATGATTTCTTTAGCGGCACTCATAGGCACAATCATATCAAATTGTATAGTAGACTGAGATGGCTGTTCCTTGAAAATTCCAGCAACAATAAATAGCACATTTTGTTCAACCAGTAATTCCTTACCCATAGCGTTGGTCGTGCCAAAATACTTTTTCGCTGTAGCTTCAGTAAGAAGTATATTATGAGGTTCATTTAGAACTGTAGACGTATCTCCCTGAAGCAGTTTAAAAGAGAACACATCAAATAACGTGGAGTCTGCATAAAAGAATTTTTCTTCCTGCAGTACGATATTTTTTTCTTTATTGGCAACGGTGACACTTTGCGGAAATAAGCGCACGACCTCATCTACCTCAGATAGCTGCGATTTCAATAAAGGAGCGTAAGGCAAAAAGGAATTTGCAAAATTCCTAATGGAACCTTCTGAAGTTTCATTTACAGTTATACGGTAAATCTGGTCAGTATCTGCATGAAATTTATCATACCTCATTTCATTATCCACAAATAGAAAAATAATCACGCAGCATGCAATACCTACGGAAAGTCCAAATAGATTAATTGAAGAATTCAATCTGTACCTTAAAGCCTGACGATATACCTGTTTAAAATAATTGCGGATCATAATAGTTTATTTTCGATTGTTCGTTTTTGATACTGAAACACGTTCAGCGCAGGTTGATTTATTTATTCTGTGCGCAATGATTTCACAGGATTAGATGTTGCAGCACTAATAGTCTTTCCAGCTATTGTCATCATGGCTATTAAGACCGCAATTCCACCAGCAGCCAAGAATATCCAAATATTTAGATCAATGCGGTAAGCATAGTTTTGTAACCATTTACTCATTGCCCACCACGCAATTGGTGTTGCAATGAGAAAAGCGATAGCAACCAATTTTAAAAAGTCCTTAGTCAAAAGTACCGTAATAGCTGAAACACTTGCCCCCACAATTTTGCGAACCCCTATTTCCTTACGACGTTGAGCTACAATAAGCAGTGACATTGCAAATAAACCAATACAACTTAAAAAAATAGCAAGGATAGAACCACTACCTATCATCGTAGTCATGGTACGCTCATTACGAAGTGTCCGGTCTATATTTTCATTTAAAAAGGATCCTTGAAACTCCGCATTAGGCTCTATGGATGCCCACGCAGCTTTGACATTAGTGTAGGATTGCTCTAGATTTTGAGGTGCAACTTTCACATATGCATTTCTTAAATTCCAATTAGGTAATGCAAAAAGCGTCATCGGCGCAATATTTCGATCGAGTTCCTGAAAATTAAAGTCTTTTATGACACCTACTACAGAGAAGGCAACAGAATCATCCAAGATGATTCTGGAGTTCAAAATTTCCTTTTCATTTAGCTGTTTCGCCATCGATTCATTGATGATAACAGATAAGCTATCACTAGCTAAGTTTTTTCGAAAGGAACGACCTTTTATAAGATTCAAATCTAAGGTTTCAACATAATCTGCATCGACGACTAACATGTGGGTATCCACACCACGCCCTTGGTACTCAAAACCCAAAACACTGGTAGAACGATTTCCGTCTTTACCATAACCCAAAATATTATTGGATGCTGTAATACTCACAATATTTGTTTTATTTTCAAGGGCATCCCGAAGTAGTTGCAGCGCTTGTTGGTCGTTACGTTTTCCGTTAAGAGGAAAAGCGATAACTTGGTCTTTGTTAAAGCCTAAATCTTTAGTTCGCATAAATTCCACCTGATTCTGAAGCACAAGCGTTCCGCTAATGAGTAATATGGCAATCCCAAACTGCAATACTATTAAACTGTTGCGTAAATGATTTTTTCTGCTGTTCTCCAGTTTTCCTTTTAGACTTTGTAAAGTACCTAGACGGCTCATTAATAAGGCAGGATAGCCTCCTGCAATTAGCGTGATGACCACAACACTTAGAATTAGCCCGAGCAGTATAGAGGGGCTCAATAGCGTTACAAACGAAGCTCTTGTTCTAAATAATGCCTGAAAAGGCTGCAACAACAGGGAAGCAGTTAAAATCCCCAAACCCGTAGATGTTAAAAAAACTAAAATACTTTCACCCCAAAATTGAAAGAACAACTGCCCCTCACCTGCTCCTAGCGTTTTACGCATCCCAATCTCTCGCAGTCTTTGCACACTTTTTGCGATGCTCATATTTATAAAATTGACGCAGGCGATAAATACAATGAGAATGGCTATACCCAATACCAAATAAGGCATCGTACGATTTACGGTGACTGCACCTTGATTGAAATTAGCAAACCTGATATCTGCCAAGGGTAGCAGTTTAATTTGCTTATAAATACCGTTAGAATTTGGTTGAACACCATCACGCTTGGCATCATCAATTTCGTTTTTATAGTGTAGTTGTGTGAAATCTGTAGTACTTTTTTCAAATTGTAAAGGTGTCATACCTTTGGAAAGTTGCATATAGACTTCATGATTCTCTATATCCCAACGTCCTATGGTTCTAGCATAAGCGTGATTCGGCTGACTTTTAAAATTAAGTACCACATCAAAGCCCATTGAACTTGTATCGGGAAAATCCTTCACAATTGCCGTAACAATAAAGGGCACTTGCTCCTCATCCCTTAAAATAGCAACTGTTTGACCAATTGGGTTTTCATCTCCAAATATTCTTTTTGCAGCCTTTTCAGTAATCACAACAGCAGATTCTGAAGTTATTGGATTCTGCACATCTCCTTTTACTATAGGAAAGCTGAACATATCAAAAAAATCAGGGTCTACATAAGCAACATGCATACCTAGCTGTTTGTCTTTATGGCTTAATAAAATGCCCGAACCATTATAGCGTGTTATCCTTTCAACTCCTGTTATTTCATCACGAAGTGCAACAGCAAAGGGTTCAGGTTTAGAAATATTGGCCTCAAATCCATTTGGAGTACTGTCTTCCGAATACACTTGATAAAGGTATTCTCCTTGTTCATGGAAACTGTCAAAAGAAAGTTGAAACACTGCAAACATGGCTAACAATAGGGCCACTCCAAAAGCGGTGGTAAGACCGACGATGTTAAGCGCCGTAAACGTCCTGTTCTTCCACAAGCTTCTGATTGCTGTTTTAAAATAATTGCGGATCATGATTGTTCGTTTTTTGATTAATTGATTTATTCGGTACGTAATGAATCTACTGGGTTTGATGTTGCTGCTTTAACTGATTGAAAACTCACTGTGACAAGCGTTATAATCAGTGCGCCAGAACAAGCAATAAAAAATACGGTCCATGATATATCTGTACGATAACTGAATTTTTGTAACCATTGACTCATGATATAATAAGCAATAGGAGAAGCGATTACGAGTGAGATAACGACTAGTGTAATAAAATCCTTTGAAAGAATCATCCATAACTGACTTACGGAAGCTCCTAAAATTTTCCGAACGCCAATTTCTTTTGTGCGTTGTTCTGCAACAAATGCTGCCAATCCGAAAAGCCCTAAACAACTAATAAAAATGGCTAATCCTGTAAAGACTTTGGAGAGACTTGCAATACGTTCTTCCGACCTGAATTTCTGACCATACTCTTCGTCTACAAACTGGTAATCGAATGGGAGGTTGGGGAAATTTGTCTTAAACGTATTTTCAATCAATTCTAAATTTTTACTAACACTATTTTGTGGATTTAAACGAAGATTATAATAGGCGATATTTCCATATTTTTCAAAAACATACATGGCCTGCTTTACTGGACTATATGGTGATTGCACAACCATATCTTCAATAACACCCACAATTTGCAATGGAGTAAAAGGGTCTTCGGTATCAGAATCTCTAATATATTTGCCAATTGGGTCTGTAATACCCATATATTTTACGGCAGTTTCATTTAAAATTACGGCATTGGAATCTGTTGCAAACTCGCGAGAAAAACCACGTCCAGCTTTCAATTTTAAATCTAATGTCCCAACAAACTCATAGGTGACAGAGGTGTATGCCAGATCCTCTTGAAACCCTTCTGGTTTTTCATCCCAAGTATAACCACTTCTATTGGACCAAACGTTGGTTGTAGGACTACTCATTCCTGCCATTTCTAACGCTCCTCCAGAAGCTATAAATTGATTGCGCATAATATCGTTCTTGCCAACAAATTCTGTACTCATCACTGGGATTTGAATTAATCCTTCTTTAGTATATCCGACAGGTCTATCTTTACTAAACTGAATTTGATTCATAACCACCAATGTGCCTATAATAAGTGCTATGGAAACCGTAAACTGCGTAACCACTAATATTTTTCTTGGAAGTGCCGCAAAACGGCCAGCTTTAAAGGTGCCTTTTAGAACAGTAACCGGATTAAAAGATGACAGATATAATGCGGGATAACTTCCTGCCAAAAAGGATGTGATAAGTATAAAAATTAAAGACACTCCCCAAAAGGAAAGATTAGCCCAAGGGAATATAATGTCTTTATTAGCTAGATTATTGAATCCGTTTAAGAATAGAAGTACTAAAGCAAGTGCAAAGACATAAGATAAGACAACAATTAAAAACGACTCGCTTAGAAATTGAAAGATTAATTGACCACGATGTGAACCAATAGATTTTCTGATGCCTACTTCTGTGGCGCGTTTTTCAGAACGTGCCGTACTTAAATTCACGAAATTAATACATGCTAAAAGCAATACGAAAAGCCCAATAATTCCGAATAACCAGACATTTTCGATACGACCTCCAGTTTGAATACCATTTTCAAAATTTGAACGTAAATACCAGTCTTTCATTGGTAATAGAAATATTTGTGGATTGAATTGCGCTTCATCTGTTGCTAAATTTTTCTTGACATCTTTGATTTTAGCTGTCACGACATCCATGGTGGTATTTTCATTGATTTGCACAAACATTTGAAACGAGTTGTTTCCCCAGCTATCAACAGCATTTGTAATCCATTCTTGTGCTGTTATATATTGTTTCCAGGGCATTAAATAGTGGGTGTCTTTAAAGGAACTGTTTTCCGGAATATCTTCATATACTGCCGTAACAACCATATCAAACTCATTGTTGACTTTAATAGTTTTACCTAATGGATTTTCAGAATTAAATAAGGCTTGACCGGTGGATTGCGACAGCATAATCGAATTCTTTTCTTTTAAGCCGTTTTTTTTACCTTCCAAAATATTTAAGCTTAACATGTCTGTCGCACCTTCTTGCATGAAATTCCCTTCTCTATTTAGGTTTATTTCGCCATATCCTAAATATCTGGGCTGTGTCCAGGAGGACATTATTATATGCTTAAAATTATCGTTATAACTTTCGCGCAACGCGAATTCTAATGGTCTTGGAATAGCTGGGCCGGTTCCTGTCTCATCATTAATAGTCTGATGTTGAAGAATTTGAGCGACATGTGCCTTGTTTTCGAAGTGATTGTTATAACTTAATTCGTCATGTATCCAAAGACCAATCATAATCGTTGCTGCCATTCCAATAGCAAGACCTGAAATATTAATTAAGGAATACACCTTATTCTTTATAAGATTCCGAAAGGCTACTTTTAGATAGTTTTTAAACATGATTGGTGATTTTTGATTGTTCGTTTTTTGATTGATGAAATGATTGATGTCTACATTAAAATATTTTCGGTTACTTTTTGACCATCAAGCATTCTAATAATGCGATGGCTATATTTGGCATCGTGTTCACTATGTGTTACCATAATTATGGTGGTTCCTGCTTCGTTTAAATCAATGAGCAAGTCCATAACTTCATTACCGTTCGTACTGTCTAGATTTCCAGTTGGCTCATCAGCTAAAATTAATTTTGGGTTATTAACCACAGCTCTTGCTACGGCAACACGTTGTTGTTGACCACCAGATAATTGTTGTGGAAAATGATTGCGTCTGTGCATGATTTGCATTTTCTCTAAAACCGCTTCCACTTGAACTTTTCGTTCAGCAGGTTTAACGCCGGTGTATATTAATGGCAATTCAACATTCTCAAAAACCGTAAGCTCGTCTATAAGATTAAAACTTTGGAAAACGAAACCTACATTATGCTTACGTAGTTCAGAACGTTTACGTTCCTTATACCCAGAAACTTCTTCGCCATTAAATTTGAAGCTGCCACCATCAGAATCATCCAATAGGCCAAGAATATTTAGTAAAGTCGATTTTCCACAGCCTGATGGTCCCATAATGGCAACGAATTCCCCTTGTTTCACTTCAAAGGATAATTTGTTTAAGGCAATGGTTTGAACTTCTTCGGTTCGGTAAAATTTTTCTAAATCGGTAATTTGTATCATGATGTTCGTTTTTTGATTGACTTTTTTATTTTAATATTAATTCTTGGGTATCTCCATAGCTGTCATAGCTAGATGTAATGACTTTATCACCAGGATTTAATCCGTCAAGAACTTCATAGTATTCTGTATTCTGACTTCCTAATCTGATGTTTACTTTATAGGCTGAACTGCCGTCTTCACTAACTTTAAAAATCCAATTGCCACCTGTTTTTTGAAAAAACCCGCCTTTAGAAACTAATAAGGCCTCCTTTTCGGCGCTCAATGCCACACGAATTTGAAGATTTTGACCACGACGAATACCTTCTGGCACGTCGCCTTCAAATTGCATATCTACTTGGAAACGGCCATTGGTTACTTGTGTAAACACTTTTTTAATGGTCAACGTGAATTGCTTATTATTAAATGTAAAAGTTCCCGTTTGTCCATTATAAATTCTGGAAATATAATGCTCGTCAATATCCACACGAACTTTAAAACCACTCAAAACGTCTATCTGTCCTAAGCGTTCGCCCTTATTTTTAGATTGTCCAATTTCAGCATCTAAAGAGGTTAACTGTCCATCAACCGGTGCTCTTACAACGAGATCCCCTACCTTTTTTTGCATCAATTTTAATGCGCTTTGGGTTCTTATATAAGAACTCTGGGCTTGGTTAAACTCTTGTTTGGTTGAAACAGAATCTTGACTCAACACTTTTTTAGACAATTCCATACGTTCCTTTTGGTAGTTGTAATTGTTTTCAGAAGACTCAAAATCTTGACGACCTATAGCATCTTTTTCATAAAGACGTTTATTTAAATTATAAATACGTTTCGCTTCAATTAGGCTGTTTTCAACGTCTGTAAATTGATTACGTCTATTAATGGTATTTTGTCTAGCTGCATTTTGAGAAATTTGCATTTGCGTCAACAGGTTGTAAACCGATGTTTCTTGATTGATTAGACTTAACTCCAAATCGGTGTTTGATAATCGTAAAATAGGCTCTCCTTTTTTCATGATGGCGCCATCTTCCACAAATTTTTCTTCCACACGACCCCCTTCTAAAGCATCTAGATAAATAGTTGTAATGGGTAATACAATACCGTTTACAGGAATGTTTTCTTGAAATATGGCATTGGTAATGGTGTTGATTGAAATACGCTCTTTTTCAACATTCAGTTTTGAACCACCACTTGTAGATAATATCACAAATATTATTAACGCTATGATGGCCAACCCACCTCCAAATAGCAGGATTTTTTGTTTTGAAAATTGTTTCTTTTGAATTGGAACGTCCATATTTGGTTTTTTGATTACTAATTATATAGTGAAGATGATGCCAAAGGCTTAATACACTATAAATCAATTCATAAGACAATTATGCAACATGATCAAGTGTCCGATTTTGATACACTCATGTCCGAATCTGATACAGTTTTTTACAACCTATATATTTTAGAATGCTTGCTTTTATAAGCTGAATATAAAGTTGTAATATTGTATTAATGGTTTTAAAAGATGCTTCCATATTAGTTATAGATGACGACTTCGATGTGTTGACCGCACTACGACTTTTATTAAAACCTCTAGTTAAGGAAGTCGTTATTGAAAAGAATCCGAGCAATATTAATTTTCAAATAGAGAATAATAAATTTGATATTATTATTCTGGACATGAACTTTAATGGTTTGGTTAATACTGGCAACGAAGGCATCTTTTGGCTGAATAAAATAAAAGACAAACAACCTGAAATAGCAGTTATTTTAATTACGGCTTATGCGGATATTGATTTAGCCATTAGAGGCTTAAAAGAAGGTGCTTCAGATTTTTTAGTCAAACCTTGGAAAAATGAAAAAATAGTTGGCAGCATTAAGTCTTTAATGGAGGCAAAGAAATCTGATACAAAGCGGAAGAAACCTATATTGTTAGAGCATTCTGAAATCATTGGGCAAAGTGATGCCATGAATGACGTTTTTCTAAAACTTAAAAAAATTGCGCCTACAGATGCCAATGTGTTAATTCTAGGTGAAAACGGAACAGGTAAGGATTTAATAGCAAAAGCCCTTCACGAAAACTCAAACCGAAGTGATAAACCGTTTGTAAAAGTGGATGTTGGTTCTTTAACGGCGTCGCTTTTTGAGAGTGAATTATTTGGCTATAAAAAAGGTGCTTTTACCGATGCGCGAGAAGACCGAAAAGGGCGTTTTGAAGCTGCTCATGGCGGTACGCTTTTTTTAGATGAAATAGGCAATATTAGTTTGGGTCAGCAAGTGCGATTATTAACCGTTTTACAAAATAGACAGGTAACACCATTGGGCTCAAATGAATCCATTCCAATAGATATTCGCCTGATTTGTGCGACTAATATTGAACCCAAAGTATTAGCAGACGAAAAGAAATTTAGAAAAGATTTAATCTATAGAATTAATACGGTCGATATCATCATTCCTCCGTTAAGGGATCGCGACAACGATGTCACTTTATTATCAAAACATTTTATTTCAGTTTATGCCGATAAGTATAACAAAAGTCCTTTTTCACTACATACTGGCTTTATTTCTAAACTTAAAAACCATCCGTTTCCGGGCAATGTTAGAGAACTTCAATATGTTTTGGAACGCGCTGTGATTATGACAGATGGACATATGCTAAAACCAGAAGATCTGGTGTTTTCGTCTATCGAGCGATCAACGCGTGTTAATAAAGCAACAACTACTAATTTAGACGACCTTGAGAAACAAGCTATTATCCATGTTTTAGAAAAGAACAAAGGCAATGTTTCCAAATCAGCCAAAGATTTGGGAATAACAAGAGCCGCTTTATATAGAAGATTAGAAAAATATGGACTATAAAAGTTACATTTTCCGATTATTCTTTCGGATTATCCTTCTCACAGCTGCTTTAATAGGCTTGACTTACCTCATATATTTAAAGAAAACGGCATACGCTACCGTTCTCATTTTCTTCATACTTTATCTGATTTTTAACACCTATAGCTTTGTAAAAAGACGTTTTGTAGCCATGGACGATTTTTTTGAGGCTGTGAAGTATCGTGATTTTTCCCGATGGTTTCCTGAGGACCGCGGTCCAAAAGACATTCGGTTTCTGTATACAGGGTTCAATGAAATAAACAGAACCATAAAAGAAATCAATTCCCAAAATGAAGCACAATACGTCTATCTTCAGAAGATTTTAGAAATGGTAGATATTGGTATTATTTCGTATAATCTGGAAACAGGAGATGTCTTATGGTCAAACGATTCATTCTGTGAAACATTAGATGTGCCATCGTTTAAAAATGTGCGCTTTATAGAAAGTAGAAAACCAGAATTATATAACACCATTTTTGAAACCTACCATAGAGAACCAAACTCTATTACTATTGCCTTGCAAAATGATAAGATTAAAGTGTTGATTTCAGATACGGTATTTCAAGTGGATGACGATGCGTTTAAACTTATTGTTGTTCAAAATATTGATGATACTCTAAACAAAAATGAATCGGAAGCCTGGAAAAAACTATTAAGTGTCATGACACATGAAATCATGAATTCTATTGCCCCCATTTCATCCTTAGCAGAAACGCTTCAACGAAATGTAGAACTCGCATTGAATCATCCATCAGAAAATGAACTAGAATTGGAAGATCTTAATTATGGTATAAAAACGATTAAAAACAGAAGCGAAGGCTTGTTAAAGTTTGCTAAGACCTATCGTAGTTTGAGTAAAGTCACACATTTAAATTTAAATAGAGTAAAGGTATCAGACTTGTTCAAGAATATTCAGTTATTGATGGAACCATCTATTAAAGCTAAAAATATTGCCGTTGACTTTAGCTTGAGTTCTAAAAAAATGGCATTGGATATTGATGCGCACCTTGTAGAACAAGTTTTAATAAATTTGATTTTGAACGCTGTAGATGCTTGCATAAATCAACCGAATCCCCATATAAAAGTGATGGCCGAAAAAATGCCAAATCGAGATATTGTCATCAAAGTTTATGATAATGGGTCTGGTATTCCTCAAGATATCATGGAAAATATTTTTGTGCCTTTTTTTACTAGTAAAGCTACCGGTAGTGGTATTGGCTTAAGTCTATGCAAACAAATCATGCTACTTCATAAAGGTAAGATTTTGGTAAATAGTATAGAAGGCGAAGGCTCTGTGTTTAGTCTGGTTTTCTAAATTTTTTCAATAGTCTTTCATTGTAAACCTCTATTAATTCTTCTTTTTAAATCTATATCTATTCATTATCTTTAGTCAAAAATTTAAATAAATGACTAACTTCAAAAAACTCTACACTACTCTTTTTCTTTTTTTTCTTATCATTTCCATTAACGCTCAAAAAGAAGCTGACACGAAAGTGGATTCTACGCTTTCTGGTTTAAAATTTAGAAGTATTGGTCCTGCATTTATGTCGGGCAGGATTGCGGACATCGCGATTGATCCAAACAATGAAAACACCTGGTATGTTGCCGTAGGTTCTGGAGGCGTTTGGAAAACAATTAATGCCGGAACTACATGGACACCTTTAACAGATAGTCAACCCTTTTATTCTACAGGATGCTTAACCTTGGACCCAAAGCATTCTAGCACCATTTGGTTAGGTACCGGCGAAAATGTTGGCGGCAGACATGTTGGTATAGGCCATGGCATTTACCTAAGTCAAGATGGCGGTAAAACATGGAAAAATAAGGGCTTAAAACAATCAGAACATATTTCAAAAATTATAGTAAATCCAAAAAATTCCAATGAAATATGGGTGGCCGTCCAAGGGCCTCTATGGAGTTCTGGTGGCGAACGTGGTTTGTACAAAACGGTAGATGGTGGTGACACTTGGAATCTGGTTTTAAAGAGTAACGAGTGGACCGGTGTTACCGATATTATTATGGATCCCAGAAATGAAAATATTCTATACGCAGCAACATGGCAACGGCACAGAACTGTAGCCGCCTATGTTGGAGGTGGCGAAGGCACTGCTATCCATAAAAGTACAGATGGTGGTGAGACATGGAATCCACTTAAAAACGGGTTGCCCACTTCTGAAATGGGGAAAATCGGGCTTGCCATTTCGCCCATAAACCCAGATGTTTTATATGCTGCTATTGAACTCGATAGAAAAAAAGGTGCCGTCTATCGCTCCGAAAATCAAGGTGGAAGTTGGACGAAAATGTCTGATGCTGTTTCAGGCGGAACGGGACCTCATTACTATCAAGAACTGGTGGCATCACCACATGAATTTGATAAAATTTATCTTATGAATGTCAGGGTTTTGGTTTCTGAAGATGGCGGTAAAAACTTCTATACGATGAAGGAATCAAATAAACACTCCGATAATCACTCCATGACCTTTAAACCAAACGATCCAAATTATTTATTAGTTGGTACCGATGGTGGAATTTATGAATCGTTCGATAATACGGAGACATGGAAATTTGTAAATAATCTACCAATCACCCAGTTTTATAAATTAGCAGTGGACGATGCGAAGCCTTTTTATAATGTTTATGGAGGCACCCAAGATAATAATTCTCAAGGTGGCCCTTCGCGTACACTTAAAACCAATGGCATTTCCAATTCCGATTGGTTTGTACTCTTGGGCGGTGACGGGCACCAACCTGCCACCGAACCTGGAAACCCTAATATTGTATATGCACAATCGCAACAAGGTAATCTACATCGCGTGGACCGAACAACCGGTGAAGCTGTTTATATCAAACCACAGTCTGGTATCGACGAGCCTTATGAGCGCTTTAATTGGGACTCCCCTATTATTGTTAGTCATCATGACCCAAAACGAATTTATTTTGGATCGCAGCGGGTATGGAAATCAGATAATCGTGGCGATAGCTGGACACCAATTTCAAAAGATTTAACCAAAAACCAAGAGCGCTTAACACTGCCCGTTATGGGTAAACAAAAAAGTTGGGATGCTGCTTGGGATGTTTATGCCATGTCTACTTACAACACCATCACCTCCCTTTCTGAGTCACCCAAAAATAGTGATATTATATATGCTGGCACTGATGACGGTGTTATTCAATACACCAAAAATGGTGGAACTTCATGGACATCTTTGAATGTTAACAATCTACCTGGTGTGCCTTCAACGGCATTTGTAAATGATATAAAAGCTGATTTTCACGATGCTAACAATGTTTATGTCGCCTTAGATAACCATAAGTTTGGAGATTATAAACCTTATCTTTTAAAGAGTGAAAATGGTGGAAAATCATGGATATCCATTACAAACGGAATTCCAGATAACACCTTGATTTGGCGTCTGGTGCAAGATCATATCAATCCTAATTTATTATTTCTGGGCACCGAATATGGCATTTATGTTTCACTCAATCAAGGTGAAAAATGGATAAAATTTTCTGATGGGTTACCTACAATTCCTTTTAGGGATTTAGCCATTCAAAAACGTGAAACCGATTTGGTGGGTGCATCATTTGGGCGCGGATTTTATATTTTAGATGATTATAGTCCTTTAAGAGCCATGAGTAGTGACGGATTCTCAAAAGCGAATTTATTTAAGCCTAGAAAAGCATTACAATATGTACCCATTAGAGGCGGAACATCTAGTCAAGGCGCAAGTTATTTCCTTGCTAAAAACCCAGAATACGGTGCTTTGTTCACCTATTATCTTCCAGAAAATTTTGAAACCCAAAAAGCAAAACGACAAAATAAAGAGAAGCTTTTAAAGAAGGATAATAAAAATATTCCTTTTCCAGGCTGGAATGCTTTGGATGAAGAAAAAAACGAAAGTGATGCTTCCATAATTTTAGTGATAAGAGACCGTAATGATAAATTTGTGACACGAATAACTGGTGATTATAAAAAAGGATTTAACCGCGTGTCCTGGAATTTAAGAAAACCGTTTGTTGCCTCATTAAACATGGATAAAATCGACGAACCTAATACCAATTACTACAATTTGTTTGTAGATGATGGTACTTATAATGTGTCTATGTATTCAAAAATTGATGGTGAAATAAAACCATTGGGAGAAAAGCAAACCTTTGTAGTGGAGCGTATTAGTCAAAGTAGTCTTGATAACCCAATGAACAGTAATCTCGAAGCCTATACTTCAGACTTGAAAGTTTTCAAACAAAGCATGGCGATCTCTGTAAATATGTTTAATAAGGCATCAGAAAAGTTAAAGGCATTAGAGAAGGCCTTACCATATGCCGAAGAAAATCCGGGAGCCTTGGGTGGAGAAATTGCTTCCTTAATTAAAACCATGAACTCCATTAATCAATCCCTCCATGGAAATGCTTCTAAAAAAGAAGTAGGAGAAAAAGACTTGCCTTCTATAATGCAGCGTTTATATGTAGCGCAAAGTAGTTTAAGAGGTAGTTATGGTCCCACTGAAATGCATATGGAAAGTCTAAAAATGGTGAAGGCGATGTTCTACAGAATCAAACCAAAAATAGATACCTTTGCGAACGATGATATTCCAAACATGGAAGCAAAACTTTATAAAGCTGGCGTCCCTCCCATTTTGGATTAAAAATAAAATATTAAAAAAGCCCTGTGAAAATTTCCACAGGGCTTTAATTTTTTTGTTGCTTGAGATATGGCCTATTCCATGTCACCTTCTGCATGCATTGGCTCTGAACTCATAAGGTGTTGCATTAATCCACCAAAATCTGCATACATTTGACTGTAACGAATTTTTCCTTCTTCATCAAAATCAAAGGACTGGTAGGTTTTAATAACACCTGATTTAGCTTCAGTAGAATCTGTTGCTGGAAGCGTAACTTCCCAATCGCTATAATGTCTTACCGAGCCATCAGCCATCTTAGTGTCTGCATTCACTCCTGGCAATAATACAGGCTCATTAAGCATTTTAAAGTCGAACATTTGCATGGTCATTTTATCATTTTCAATGACTTCATTTAACGTTAAGCTGTCTTTTTCGGCTCCAAAAGCAGTTTCGACCGCTACAAAATCTGAAGCATAATTTGAATAGTCTGGTGTTTCATTTACCCAGTTTTCCAATTCATTTAAAATAATTTGTGAGTTTTTTTCAAAAGTTTCTTGCGCTGAATTATCTGGCTTTTGTTCACAAGAAAAAACAATTAAAAGAATACATAAAATTGAATACATACTTTTCATAGGTGTGGTTTGAATTTGTTAGTAAGGTCTAAAGTTAACAAATAAAACTTAAATATTTGATTTTCAGACTGTTTATGTGAGTTTCGTGAAAAAGAGTATAAGTATAATATAATGAACCGTTTTAAACGATTAATAAAAAAACCTCATGTAAATAAATAATTTACATGAGGTTTTTAATGTTTATATATTAAGTAATTCTAGCCTACTTTTTGTTTCTTTTTCATTTTCTCTAGCAGCAATAACTCATGCTGTATTTCTTCTTTTCGTTTATTGAATTTTCTAACCTTTTCGTCTCTTTCTTCTTGTTTTCTAATGGACTCTAGGCGTCTCGCTTCTTCTTCTAGCAACTCATTTTTTCTAGCTCTATTTTGTTTAAGCTTTTCAAAAGCCACAGAAGCATAGGCATACCCATACATACTTAGGAATAAAAGCGCAATTAAACCGAGTATCACATAACCGTTTTCCATAGTGCTATTAAAATAAAAAATTAAAGGATTATTAAGTTTTGTTTATTAAAATTATTAATTCTCCATAAATATACAGAAAATCTTAATGATCTAAAAAATAAAAAAGGTGAAGTACTTAAAAAGAAGTTGAACTAGTTAAAAAACCTTCTAAGTAATCCCATTGATTACAAAGAAGGCTTTTAGTGATTGTGTAAATGAACTACCTCGCCACAAGGGTAAGAGGTATCATATAAGGATACCCTTTTTATTTAAACGCAGGTGTCGGGGAATTAAACCTAAAAAATAATTTGGTTGGCTAATCACTGAACTCATCTTGACTTTTTATGTTTAACCGAAAATGAGATGAAATTTGTCCAGATTAGGCACTTTTTGAAAGACATAGCATCGCTACGGATAAAAAAAGTAACGAATTATGGGCAGATTTCGGCCATTTTTTAGGAAATAGAAAAAGTCAAGATGAGTTCACTACAAAGCTATTATGAAGTGCACTATTTTAAATAGAATTAGGGAAAAGAAAATTATTGACTTGTAACTGGAAACCCTTCAGATTTCCAATTTAAAATACCGCCATCAAGGTTGACGATTTTTTTGAAACCGACTTGCTGAAATTGTTCAATGCTATTGGCACTGCGCTTTCCTGAACGGCAATAGATAAGCACAGGTTGATCTTTATCTAATTTGTCAATCTCCTCAATGAATGAAGGTGCTAAAAAATCCATATTTATTGCAGCTTCAATATGTTCTTCCTGAAACTCTTCAAGTGTTCTCACATCTACTAACTGAACGGTCTGCTTCTCTAGAAGTTGTTCAAAAGCCTCAGGTGCAATCGTTTCAACAACACTATTTTGTTTAGCTTGTTGACAATTAAGTAAGGTTAAACTAAAGGTACATGCTATTAAAAATATAAATCTTTTCATTATAACTATTTATTCTATATCAATTAAATCACCTTCCCATTTCAAAATGCCACCTTCTAAATTATAAGCGTTTTCAAAACCAAGTTGTGCCATTATAGAGCATGCTTGTCCACTTCTTTTCCCAGACCTGCAGTATACATAATAGTTTTTACTTTTATCTAAGCTATGCAACTCATTAATAAATTCTTGGCCTTTATAAATATCTAAATGCACAGCGTTAGGTATAATGCCTTCTTGCACTTCATCATCTGTTCTAACATCTAATATCACAGCATTCTCATCATGTTCTAACTGTGTTACCCATTCTTCTTGCGTTAAGTCTTCCATTTTTGATATAATATCATTAGTTCGCACAAAACTAAGACATCTATTTTAAAAAGATCACAAAAAAACGGAAGTATTACATCTCGTATTTATTTTTACTTAATTCTAAAACTAGACTTTAATACTACAACCAATAGCTTTTGTTTCCGTTTCTTTTACTTCTTTTCCAGCTAGCAATGCATCTACGGCATTTTCAACATATCTTGTTTTAACAGCAGCAGCATCTTGGTAGTTATCATCAATAGCACCTATATATTTCACAACATTACCATCCTTTGTTTTTTGTAAAACGAATATATGTGGCGTTTTAGTCGCCCCAAATTTAGGGTACACGTTTTGGCCTTCATCCATTAAATAAGGAAACGTAAAGCCTTTGCTTGTAGCGCGCGCTTTCATAGCATCCATATTATCCCCAGGTTTCACACTGGTATTGTTAGGCATAATGGCTATAACGGGATAGCCTTTTAAAGCATATTTTTTATCCAACTCAATAATTCTATCTTCATACTTCACAGCAAACGGACAAGTATTACAAGTAAAAGTTATAATAAACCCTTTTGCATCTTTATAATCTGATAAGGACACCATGTTACCATCAATATTCTTAAGAGAAAAATCATCAGCTACATCGCCTATTTTATAGCCATCACTTGTTGTATTACTGGTAATAGTAAAAGCGCTTAGGCCAATTACAATAGCAAAGCATGCTATCAGTTTAATGGGTGTTTTCATAATTTCTAATTTATAAATTTATTGATTTCTTCTTCTAATCCACTATATGTAAATGATCGTTCATAAAATTCCTTAACATCATTTCTATATATTAATGTTGCAGGTATTGATCCAGACCAGCCTTTATCCACTTTAGGAATCCACGAATTCATATCTACATCGTCTAAAGCGATCACTTTAGATTTTAGACCATTACGCTTTATAAAGGGTTTCAACTTTGAATCATATAAATGCGGAAAATCGAGGCTGACTAATAATACTTCCACATTTTTTGATGCATAGTGTTCATTTAATTTTTCAAAATATGGCAACTCTTTAACACACGGGGCGCACCAAGTGGCCCAAAAATTAACAACATGAATTTTATCGTCATGATTGTTTAAAAATTCCTCAAGCCCAGCATAATCATAAACTTCTAAAATTATAGCATCCGTAACTTCATGATTCTTTTTTGTTGATGTGCGTGTTTCCATGACAACATTTTCATTTTTCTTATTATCAGCACAACTACAAATTATTAATATGGCAAAAAAAAGAGTTTTTAATTTCATAAGTATAAATTTAATTAATACTTGATTCGTTTTACGCTAGTTTAACAAACATTTATATAAAAAAGACATGAAAGTATTGTGTAGTATTATTTTCATTTCTATATTTGAATCATAAAAATTTACAAATGCATACAATTTTAAATCATACTTGGTGGTGGAGCTTTCGAAACTTACGTTCGTGAAGTAAAACCCTAGTATATTTAAAACTTAAAATATTCAAAAGGCTTGTCATTCACGACAAGCCTTTTTTTATGAACCTATTTAAGCTTTTCTATATAAAAAACATGAAAACATATAGTCTATACACGCATTACAAAAAAATTCTGGCAGACACCATCACCCCTGTTAGTATTTATTTAAAAATACGCGATAAATACCCTAATAGTATTTTGCTAGAAAGTAGCGATTATCACGCTAATGATAACAGTTTCTCATACATCTGTTTTAACCCCATAGCCTCAATAAAAGTTAAAAACGAAAGTATTTCACAAACATTTCCTGATGGTCATACCGAAGAAACCAGTATTAACGAATCAACAAATGTTACAGAGGAGATTCACCAATTTACTAAACGATTTCAGGTGAATTCGGATACGGATTTCAAATTTATCAATAATGGTATTTTTGGTTATATTGCTTATGATGCCGTAAGATACTTTGAAGATATCAAGATCTCCAAAAAGAATGATTCCATTGAAATACCAGATGTGTATTATGCGGTATATCAAAACATCATCGCCATTAATCACCATAAAAATGAAGCCTATATCTTTGCACATTGTTTTGATACAGAAAGTAATATTGATGACATAGATCACTTAATTAAAGTAAAAAATTTTGCGTCTTACAACTTCAAATCAAAAGGCGATATCACGTCGAACTTAACAGATAATGAATATAAGGCACAGGTAGAATTGGCAAAAAAGCATTGTGCGCGTGGTGATGTATTTCAACTGGTACTCTCTAAAAATTTCGCTCAAGAATTCAAGGGTGACGAATTTAATGTGTATCGGGCCTTACGCAACATCAACCCATCGCCTTACCTATTTTATTTTGATTACGGTAATTTCAAAATTTTCGGAAGTTCTCCAGAAGCACAACTTATTGTTAGCGAAGGACAAGCGGAAATTCATCCCATCGCCGGCACTTTTAAGCGAACGGGTAACGACACGCAAGATGCCGAATTAGCCAAACTTCTAGTAAAAGACGATAAAGAAAATGCAGAGCATGTGATGTTGGTGGATTTAGCAAGAAATGATCTCAGCCGTAACGGGAGCGATGTCACGGTAGACACCTATAGAGAGGTTCAATTTTTCTCACATGTCATCCATTTAGTCAGTAAGGTTACAGGAACAAAACATCAAGACACGGCAACCATGCAAGTGGTGGCAGATACCTTTCCTGCTGGCACATTAAGTGGCGCACCAAAACATCGTGCTATGCAACTCATTGAACAATACGAAAAAACAAGTAGAGCCTTTTATGGTGGTGCTATTGGGTTTATGGATTTTGAAGGAAATTTTAACCATGCCATCATGATCCGTACTTTTTTAAGTAAAAACCACAAATTACATTGGCAGGCAGGCGCAGGGTTAGTGTCAAAATCCAACCCAGAAAACGAGTTACAGGAAGTATATAATAAATTAGGAGCATTAACAAAAGCTATAGAGTTAGCAGAAGATATTTAAAATTATGGCGTTACCACAAGGGTCGGGCTTTCCGCTATATCTTTTGCAAAAAAAGCAAAAGGATGCCGCTTCAATCCCTAACGCAAAAAAGTCAACAGTTTCAAGTAAACAGTTGGCAATAAAAAAAACAAATAGTAAAAAAAGTCTAGAAAACATTCGTGAATTCGTAGCAAAATAAAAAATGACAAAAGTATTGGTAATCGATAATTACGACAGTTTCACCTACAATTTGGTGCATTATTTAGAAGATTTAAACTGCGAGGTCACCGTGGTTAGAAATGATAAATTAAATTTAGAGGATGTTGAACCATTTCAAAAAATCGTATTGTCACCTGGTCCAGGAATTCCAGACGAGGCTGGTTTACTTAAACCAATTATTAAAAAATATGCCGCAACCAAAAGCATTTTAGGAGTATGTTTAGGGCAGCAAGCCATTAGCGAAGTCTTTGGAGGATCACTTATTAATTTGGACAATGTGTATCACGGTGTTGCCACGCAAGTCACCATTTGCGTGGATGATGAGATACTTTTCAAGGATTTAGATAAGAATTTAGAAGTTGGTCGTTATCATTCCTGGGTGGTCGATCCTAATTTGCCAGCATGTTTAGAAGCCACTTCTTTTGATAGCAATGGCCAGGTCATGTCGTTAAGACATAAACAATATGACGTAAAAGGCGTTCAATATCATCCCGAATCGGTTTTAACACCAGACGGGAAAAAAATATTGGAAAACTGGTTGAATAGTTAGTGGTATTCAGTAGACAGTGGGCAGTGCTTACTCAGTTGAAAAAAAACGACAATAAGAAATAAATAATAACATTTGAATTGAACTTGGGTTTCCGACACCGTCGGAATCATCAAAATTCAGAAATAATGAACGAAGGAATGGAGATGCGAAGCGCAGCTTCATGCACGTAATTCCGAAAGGAAATGGTGCTTTAGCAATTTCCTGATTTTGATTTGATTTTTTGGTTCGTTTTGTATCAAGACAAAATGAGATAAAACTAAATAGAAAGTAACATTAAAAAAATCCCTGCCTGCGCAGGAATAACAAAAATGAAAAATTTATTAAACAGACTTATAAATCACGAAAGTATTTCCAGCGAAGAAGCAAAACACGTTTTGGTAAACATTTCCAATGGCATGTACAACCAAAACCAAATCGCTTCTTTCCTTACCGTATTCATGATGCGTAGCATCACACTAGAAGAATTAAGAGGATTTAGAGATGCGCTTTTGGAGCTTTGTATCTCCATAGACTTAAAGGAATTTAATGCCATTGATTTGTGCGGCACTGGTGGTGATGGCAAAGACACCTTTAACATCTCAACCTTATCATCTTTTGTTACAGCTGGCGCGGGCGTAAAAGTAGCGAAACATGGCAATTATGGTGTGTCATCAGCTTGCGGGTCTTCCAACGTTATGGAATACTTAGGCATCAAGTTTTCTAATAATGAAGATTTCTTAAAACAAACCATTGACAAAGCAGGAATCTGTGTGCTTCACGCGCCGTTATTCCATCCAGCCATGAAAAATGTAGCACCCATTCGTCGTGAATTGGGTGTAAAAACCTTTTTTAATATGTTGGGCCCTATGGTAAATCCTTCATTTCCTAAAAATCAAATGGTAGGCGTCTTCAACTTAGAATTGCTGCGTTTGTATGGTTACCTCTATCAAAATACCGATAAAAATTATAGCATCGTGCATGCCTTAGATGGTTATGACGAAATATCATTAACAGGAAAAACCAAAGTGATTTCAAATGATTCTGAAACACTTTTTTCACCAGAAGATTTAGGAGTTTCTCAAATTAACCAAGAAGCCATTTTTGGAGGAAATACTGTTGAGGATGCTGCTAATATTTTTATAAATGTAATACGTGGTAAAGGGACGGAAGCTCAAAACAATGTGGTTTGTGCCAACGCAGGTTTAGCTATTTCCACAACGAAACAAATAAGTCATAAAGCAGGTTTTGAAATGGCAAAAGAATCATTACTTTCTGGAAAAGCACAAGGCAGTTTAGATAAATTGATTGAATTGAGTAAATAAAAAGTTTATAGTCACAGTTTCAGCTAACAGCGAATATTCGACAGGAATTTACTCAGATAGATTAGGTTTTTTTGATTTATTTTGTATCAAGACAGAATGAACATAAAGAAGAAAAAATGAATATATTAGACAAAATAACATTAGATAAAAGAAGGGAAGTAGCACTTCGAAAAAACCTCATACCAATTTCACAATTGGAGCAATCTGTCTTATTTGAAAGACAAACCATTTCATTAGCTCACAATTTAAGACATAGTTCTTCAGGAATTATTGCAGAGCATAAGCGTAGATCTCCTTCAAAATCTGTAATTAATAATAGTTTGAATATTCAAGACGTTGCTAAAGGCTATGAAGATGCTGGTGTTTGTGGCATGTCTGTTTTAACTGATGGAAAATATTTTGGCGGTTCTTTAGATGATTTATTAACTGCAAGAGCAAGTTGCCGGTTACCACTGCTTAGAAAAGAATTCATAATAGACGAATACCAACTTTTAGAAGCCAAAGCTTATGGTGCCGATGTTATTTTACTAATCGCTACCATTTTATCCAGAGATGAAATTAAGCAATTTTCAGAATTTGCAAAAAGTTTGCACTTAGATGTCCTTTTAGAAGTTCATAATGAAGAAGAATTGCACAAATCCATCATGCCTAGTTTGGATATGTTGGGTGTAAATAATAGAAGTTTAAAAACATTCGAAGTCAGTTTAGAAACCAGCAAGCAATTAAGTAGCATTATTCCTGAAGATTTCGTGAAAGTTTCAGAAAGTGGTATAAGTCATATTAATGCCATCAAAGCATTAAAGCCTTACGGTTATCAAGGGTTTCTAATTGGTGAAAACTTTATGAAAACCGATAACCCAGGTGCAAGCGCCACTGAATTTATAAAAGGCCTCCTTTAACTCCTCCAAAGGAGGAGAATACTTACTTATATGAATAAGAAAAACAAACATATTACCTCAACAGTTCCCTCTCCTTTGGAGAGTCCCGATAATTATCGGGATAGGGTGAGGCTTAAAGTTTGCGGTATGAAATATCAAGATAACATAATCCAAGTTGCTACATTGCAACCGGATTATCTTGGGTTTATTTTTTACGAAAAATCCGTACGGAACTTTGATGCTTCTAATATTCCTAAATTACCAAATTCAATAAAAAAAACAGGCGTTTTTGTTAATGCCGATATTGATTTTGTTATTGAAAAAATCAACACCCATAATTTACAAGCAGTTCAGTTACATGGTGAAGAATCGCCAGAATATTGCTTGAAATTGAAACGTCATGAAGAGGAAAGAAACGACGTGGTAATCTCTTCAGGTGAAACAGACTGCCGCGACTTTGAAAAAAAGTCTCACAATGACAAGAACATTGAAATCATTAAAGTATTCTCCATCAAAAACGAATTTAACTTTGAGATTTTAAAACCCTATGAAAACGTAGTTGACTATTTCCTGTTTGATACCAAAGGAAAATTACCCGGAGGCAATGGTTATACTTTTGATTGGGCTATTTTAAACAACTATCCATCAACAGTACCGTTTTTTCTTAGCGGCGGTATTGGTTTAAATGAAGTTGAAAACATTAAAAACTTCCAACAAAGCAAAGCTTCAAAATACTGCTACGCTATAGACGTAAACAGTCAATTTGAAATAGAACCGGGATTAAAGAATATTGAAGATTTAAAGGAATTTAAAAGAAACGTCATTACGAGGAGATAAAACGACGAAGTAATCTCATCAAAAGAAACAGATTGCTTCACTACGTTCGCAATGACGAAAAAAAGAAATAATAGTATAGAAATTAACAAAAAGATTCTGCCTTCGCAGGAATAACAAAGATTATGAATTACAACGTAAACGAAAAAGGATATTATGGTGAATTTGGAGGGGCGTTTATTCCAGAAATGCTATATCCAAATGTGGAAGAGTTACGCCAAAATTACTTAAAAATAATGGCAGAACCCGATTTTAAAAAAGAGTTCGATCAGCTTTTAAAAGATTATGTTGGGCGTCCTTCTCCGCTCTATTTTGCGAAACGTCTTTCTAAAAAGTACAACACGAAAATTTACCTAAAACGCGAAGATTTAAATCATACAGGCGCACACAAAATAAACAATACCATTGGTCAAATCCTGATGGCACAACGTCTAGGTAAAACCAGAATCATTGCTGAAACAGGGGCAGGACAGCACGGTGTTGCCACTGCCACGGTTTGTGCATTAATGGGCTTGGAATGTATTGTTTATATGGGTGAAATTGATATTGCCAGACAGGCACCTAATGTCGCCCGAATGAAAATGTTGGGCGCCAAAGTTGTTCCTGCCTTATCCGGAAGCAGAACGCTAAAAGACGCCACAAACGAAGCCATTAGAGATTGGATAAACAACCCCGTAGACACCCATTATATCATAGGGTCTGCCATTGGGCCGCACCCTTATCCAGATATGGTCACACGGTTTCAATCGGTCATATCAGAAGAAATAAAATGGCAATTAAAAGCACAGGTAGGTCGTGAAGATCCGGATTATTTGGTAGCCTGCATTGGCGGTGGTAGTAATGCAGCAGGTACGTATTATCACTATTTACATAATGAAGCCGTTGGCATCATTGCTGTTGAAGCCGCCGGATTGGGTGTTGATTCTGGCGAAAGCGCGGCCACCTCGGTTTTAGGAAAAGAAGGCATTATACATGGTTGTAAAACCCTATTGATGCAAACGCAGGATGGTCAAATTACAGAGCCCTACTCTATTTCGGCAGGTCTAGATTACCCAGGTGTTGGCCCGATGCACGCGCATTTATCAAAAACAGGACGCGCCGAGTTCATATCAATAACCGATAGTGATGCTATGGAGGCCGGTTTGGAACTCTCGAAATTAGAGGGCATTATTCCAGCCATTGAAACCGCGCACGCCCTAGCACTTTTTAAGCACAAAACCTTCAAACCAGACGATGTTGTGGTAGTCAGTCTATCGGGGCGGGGCGATAAGGATTTAGAAAATTATATCGATTATTTTAAAATATAAAATGTGGGCGTTACCACAAGGGTCAGGCTTTCGGCAGTCGCTCTCTCCGAGGAGCTCCAACAATGCCTCAATCCTTAACGCAGTGCAGAACTAGAAATGAAACTATCGATAATAATTAAACTTGAAGGTTCGACTTTGTCAGAACTTCAAAATTCAGAAATATTAAACAAACCCTGAATCAGTTTAGGATAATAAAATTGTTTACAGATGAACAGAATAAATCAAAAATTACAACAAGAGGAAAAAATATTGTCTATATACTTTACAGCAGGTTATCCCAGTATCAACAATACCGTTTCCATTATTCAAGATCTCGAAAAAAGCGGTGTAGACATGATCGAAATTGGACTCCCTTTTAGCGATCCTTTGGCAGACGGCCCAACCATTCAAGCAAGCTCTACACAGGCTTTACAAAACGGCATGACCACTGAGCTACTTTTTAATCAGTTACAGGACATAAGAAAAACGGTCGATATTCCTTTAATCATTATGGGGTATTTTAACCCGATACTTCAATATGGCGTGGAAGCCTTCTGTAAAAAATGCCAGGAGATTGGTATCGATGGACTTATCATACCAGATTTACCTGTAGATGTGTATCATGATGACTATAAATCGACATTTGAAAAATATGGATTAATCAACGTGTTTTTAATCACGCCACAAACGTCCGATCATCGCATTCAATTTATCGATTCCATTTCAAACGGATTTATTTATATGGTCAGTAGCGCCAGCGTTACGGGAAGTCAATCTGGTTTTGGAAAAGACCAAACGCAGTATTTTGAGCGTATATCTAATATGCATCTGAAAAACCCCCAAATTATTGGTTTTGGAATTTCAGATAAAGACACCTTTTCACAGGCTACCAAACATGCCAAGGGTGCCATTATTGGAAGTGCTTTTATAAAACATCTTACAAATAATGACATAGCAAGCATTGGTGATTTCGTGAAATCCATACGTTCTAAAAATTAATAATCTTTAAACCTGTTTTTATGAAAAAGACTCTTAGTGCCACCGTATTCTCACTTGCTATTATTATAGCTGCCATCATTTTTGGCAATGCAGTAATAAATAGAAATAAAAAAGCCGGTACTATAGCCGTGACGGGATTGGGACAGACTAATTTCACTTCAGATTTAATTGTTTGGGAGGCTAAGTTTTCCAGAATTAACACTGATTTAAAAGAAGGCTATTCCAATTTAAAAAAGGATAAAACCCTCATCCAAGCGTATCTTAATTCCAAAGGCCTCCCAGATAGCCTAATCGTTTTCAGTGCGGTTGAAACGCAGAAAAACATGAAGCAAAACTATGGCACTAACGGTAATTATTTGGGCCAGGAATTTACGGGATACACCCTCAATCAAACGGTGCAAATCAATTCGCCTGCGGTCGAACAGGTTGAAAAGATCTCAAGAGAAGTGACCGATTTATTAAATCAAGGCATTCAATTGTACTCCATGCCCCCTCGATATTATTATACCAAACTGGAAGATTTAAAAATTGAAATGATTGCACGAGCTACAGAAAACGCCAATTTGAGAGCGAAACGCATTGCTGAAAACTCTGGCGCAAATTTGGATGACTTAATCACTGCAAATATGGGTATTTTTCAAATTACGGGACAAAACTCCAATGAAGATTATTCCTGGGGCGGCGCATATAATACCACGTCAAAAGAAAAAACAGCATCCATCACCATGAAACTCACTTATCAAGTAGATTAATAAAAATATGCCTTTAAACATTGTATTGATTGAACCCGAAATACCAAATAACACTGGTAATATCGGACGCTTGGCTTTAGCATCCGGTTCCAATTTGCATTTAGTAAAACCTTTTGGTTTCCAAATTGACGATTCGCGTTTAAAACGTGCCGGATTAGATTACTGGCAACATTTAAATGTTTTCTACTATGATAATATAGACGACTTTTTCTTTAAAAATAAAGATCAGGCCATGGCCTTTTTATCCAGTCATGGTTCAAAAAATCATTGGGATATTCCTTTTCAAAATGATCTATTTTTAATCTTCGGTAAGGAATCAGTTGGCTTGCCAAAATCGATTATTAAAAAACACAAGCAACATCTTTATAAAATTCCTTTATTCAGTAAACATGTAAGAAGTTTAAATCTGGCAAATGCGGTAGGTATTGTGGTCTACGAAGGCTTAAAATCTATATCCTAAACCTCCATAGCCATTATTTTTAAGCTACATTTGTTACTACTAATTTTCACACCATGACCTATCATATTATTATAAACAGTGTCCAAACCGTTGATGAGCTTAAAGGTGCTTGGACAGATAAAGCGATTATTGAACTACTTGATAAATTAGATTTCCCTAATGCTTCAGATTCAAATCCAGAAGAATTAAGGGATTTATTGTTTATGGCCATTTCAGATTTTGAACCTGAAGAAGCTGCCGCCATCATACTACAATATAAGCTTTCGGATACATTAAACGAAAACCAGATTGAGCAAATGTCTCACGACATGCTGCTAGACAAGATATCTGAAGAATACGCTGATATTTCATTACATCATGAACTTTTCAATATCAATCAACTGCTTTATAAAGCCTACAATGGGACTTTTCCAAATGCCAAGGCTACCATCATTACATTTGAAATTTCTCCCAATAAAAATATCAGCAAAGAAGTGGTACTTAAAGTGCTTAATAAATCGCTTGCTGGTAATAATGTGATCAAAAGGTTATTTGCTAATCAATTGGCTGGAAAGGAGAATTTTGACGAAGCTGATGATATTATTTGGGATCTAACATCCAATGGCGGTACCGGGTATACCTTAACCACCTCGGAATACTGGATGAGTAAAGATGAATTTAATGATGCTGAATTTGATGCTGAAGTCGTAGAATTTGAAGATGATGATGAAGACAAGTGTTAAGTTAAAGCTAAAATGACGCTTAAGGCAATCGTGGATTTTGTGACAGACCTAGACAAAAAATCATTGCATAGCCGTAGCTACGGAATTATTTTTTAACGACGGGATGTCGCAAAAGATGCATTGGATCATGCGTAGGTTTTGGCTTAACTTAACACTAGATCAGTTCTTTTTCTCTAACATCTTTAAATACATAGCCTCCACTTTCGTTCTTGCCCATGGTGTGCGACGTAAAAATTTTAAACTTGATTTGACTGATGGCTTATCGGTAAAGCATTTTATTTTCACCATGTATCCCATATATTCCCAACCATAATGGGCCACCAAATCGTTAATGATTTGCTCCAGCTTGATACCGTGTAATGGGTTATTTGGTTGCGATTCCACTAACTAAACTTTTAATTTTAACAGCTTTTTCAAAATGATTTAGTTTATGCGTTTTAATCCACCATGTAGCAGCTTCCATCAATAATTCCGGATTATCATTCTTATTTGCAAAAAAAGCATAAAAGGACAAACCCACGTTATCCCCTTTTGATGCCATCTTTTTGTCGCAAACTTCAATAATTTTATCCTTTAGAACCTGTTTCATCGGTTTTAATTGCGCCTATCGGTATTCCGTTTAGGACGTCTTGGTGCGCTATTTCTACTTGAACTTCTGTTTGAACTTCCTGATCTGGAATTTCGTGAGTTTCTGCTCTGGCGTCCTTGACCTTGCTTTATTGGCACTGTTGAGGCATTTGGATCGGGTTCAAAACCTTCCAAAATGTCAACAGGCAATTTCATTTCTATTAACTTTTCTATATCTCTTAAAAACGTCGTTTCATCTGCGCTCACTAAAGATAAGGCTTCACCACTAGCTCCTGCTCTACCTGTTCTTCCAATTCTATGTACATAATCCTCGGGGATATTCGGCAACTCAAAATTAATAACGTGCGGTAATAATGGAATATCCAAGCCACGCGCCGCAATATCGGTGGCAACTAATACACGAACACTTCCTTTTTTAAAACCTGCCAAGGCTTTGGTTCTCGCCCCTTGACTTTTGTTACCATGAATGGCCGCTGCCGTAATGCCTGCCTTAATCATTTTTTCGCAAAGCTTGTTGGCACCATGTTTGGTTCTATTAAATACTAAAACCTGTTTCCAATTACCCTCAGAAATTAACTTAATAATTAAATCCGTTTTTAAACCTTTGGCAACCCGATACACTTTCTGGCTAATCGCATCTACCGTGGTGTTTTCTGGTGTGGCCTCCACTTGCACAGGGTGATTTAAAATACCATGTGCCAATTTTTTAATATCTTTTGAAAAGGTAGCCGAAAACATCAAGTTCTGCCTCTTCTCTGGCATCATTTTTATTACGCGCTGTATATCCCTTAAAAAGCCCATATCGAGCATACGATCCGCTTCATCCAGAACAAATATTTCTACCCGCTTTAATGATAATAAGCCTTGATTTTCTAAGTCTAAAAGACGCCCCGGTGTGGCTACCAAAATATCGATGCCTTGACGTAGTGTAGCTGCCTGTGGTTTTTGGTTTACCCCTCCAAAAATAACGGCACTGCGCAAATTCAAAAACTCGCTATATTCTCTAACATTCGCATATACTTGCGCTGCCAACTCACGCGTTGGTGTTAAAATCAAGGCACGAATGGGTCTGAATTTCTCTTTGGGATTTTCAGAAAGTATGTGTAAAAGTGGTAATGTAAATCCTGCGGTTTTACCCGTTCCGGTTTGTGCCGATGCTAAAACATCCTTGCCTTCTAATACTGGAGGAATGGCTTTTTGCTGAATAGGTGATGGTGTAGTGTATCCTTTTTTGCTAATAGCTTTTAGCAAGGCTTCAGATAAGCCTAAAGATTGAAATGACATATATTGTGTTTATGAAGGTCCATAATGGACGTTTGAGATAACAAAACATGATGTATTCTACCCCCTTCTTATTATTAAAGCGCAAAGGTACATCTAATTTTAGGATTAGATTTTGAATACGCGTCTTTGTTAAAAAAAATAACGAACTTCGTTTGAGGTTGACTAAATATCTAGTTACCCCCCTGAAACAGTGTTTCTAATACAAAATCATTGGACTATCTGATTTTGAATTGAGATATAAAACCTTGTTAATAAATGAATTGAGATATTACCATGAAAAATACGACCATTATAAAGGGATTTATTATAGCTGGATTAATGAACGCGTCGGTTTTAGTTTTTTCGAGATTATTTACTAATTTGACAATTCCTGAAGTAGATCCAAATGTCATGTCTAATTTTGGATTAGTAATTATTCTCATTTGGGGATTAGCCTACATATCTGTCGCTAAGAATTATCATCAGGTGAAGTGGCTTGTCGGAGTTTTTGCCATCGAAAAACTAATTTATGGTTGCACTTGGGCCTATTGGATTCTAAATAATTCTATTTCTGATGTCTATGAAAAAGATGTAATGGCTGGATTATTTTACTCGATTTATGGCGTAAATAACTGGGTGTTTTTTGTCTTTTTTTTATTAGTGTTTTTCCAGCTAGTCAATGCAAAGCATAATGATTAAAAAAACATCAAAAAAATTCACGGTACTGCATCACCCTAAAATCAAAAGTATTAAAGTTGGGATTTTGGGCTTTGAGTTGCTTGTAAAGTGGTATTCTACTTATGGATATATTAGCAGCTCCAGAACCTGAGGTTAAGGAAACGGTTTTGATAATTCGTTCCGGTTTGTCAGCGCTACCAATGTTTCTAGGCATGACAAATTGGTGAATTCTAGGAACGACATTGGAAACCACTTCTAGTTTGACATCAAGTGGTTTGATATGTTTTCGAAAAAAATATTCTGGCCCATTTTTACTATTTCCTCCTGTAAAAAGAAGCGTATCAATCTTCGGGAAATCTTTTAAATACCCTATAAGATCACGAAGCTTGATGTTTTGCATCCCTAAATCGGAAGCATCTATTTTCTCACGTTCGCAACTTTCAACAATATCACAAACGCCAATATGCTTGCTTATTAGGAATTGCTTGCGTTGTTCAATGGCCATTTCAGAATTGTCATAGCGCAAATTTAGGTTATGGATTTCATCAATAAATAACCATAACGAGTTGTAATAACTGCCGTAACAAAAATCGACATCTTTTTCTAAAAGTTCACCCGTAGAAAATCGTGGCGGTGGTAAAGTACCCACAATGAGCTTTGTGGTGTGGGCATTTATAAATGGTTTATACGGATGTGTATGTTTAAACACGTTTTACTTGATTTTGAAGTTAAAATTACGTATTTTAAATCATTCATCAGAATGATTCTCATTACGCTGTGAATCATAAAATTAAATAAAACTATTATGGGAAAAGGCGATAAAAAAACAAAACGAGGTAAAATCAATAGAGGCACATTTGGGGTACGACGTCCTCGTATTAAAAAGAAACCGTCAATAGAAAATAAAATTAGTGTTGGTAACAAAGCCAAAGTGAAATAACTATCTTATAAAAACCAAATCTTTTTCAGAAGACATGGGCTCACTGTAATGATACCCTTCATAATCAAAACCTTTTAAATCGTCTATGGTTTGGGCATCAGTATCAATAATATAGCGCGCCATTAAACCACGTGCTGCTTTTGCGAAAAATGAAATCACTTTATAGTCGCCATTTTTAAAATCTTTAAAGTTGGCTGTTATTACCGGTACTTTTAAAGCTTTGGTGTCAACGGCCTTAAAGTATTCATTACTCGCTAAATTTAAGAAGACCTCATCATCCGCTAGTTCTTCATTTAAGGCTTTTGTAATGTCCTTTTTCCAAAACTCATATAAATTTTTGTTTTTTCCTATACGTAGCTTTGTACCCATTTCAAGTCGGTAAGGCTGTATCAAATCTGTGGGTTTTAAAATTCCGTATAGACCAGAAAGAATACGCACCGTGTTCTCGGCTATTTCAATCTTATCTTTCGGAATGGTATAGGCATCTAAACCTCTATAAACATCGCCATTAAAGGCATACATGGCGGGTCTGGAATTATATGTTGTGAATGGCAAGCTCCATTCTTGATTGCGCTCATAGTTTAACTGCCCCAAGGCATCAGAAATACCCATGAGTTTGGATAAGCCTTTTGCCGATTTCTTTTTAAGCAATTTATTCAGGCGCTCAGACTGTTTTAAAAACTGCGCTTCTGTATGTTTTGATGTGGGTAATTTAGTTTCAAAATCAAGTGATTTTGCCGGTGATAATACAAGTTTCATAAGGCCATTTTAATTTCTAAAAAGTAAAATTGTTTCTGTTAATTTCAAAGTTACAATTACTAATTTACTTATAAAATCTTAGGCTAGAATTATTTGTAATAGGGCTATCAGTGGAGTTTATATATGAGATAAAATAAAAAATAGCGCTCTTTATTTTCCTTTTAATTACGATTATTATAATTTTAAGCATAACAAAGAAATATTCGAAAATTAACTATACCATCAGGATTTTTAACTTACTATCATTCAACCTCCTGATATTGTGAATAGCCCCGCCATTTTTCAATACATTGCTGCATATCTTCTGGAATAGGCGTGTCGAACTGCATAAATTCTCCTATTTTTGGGTGTTTAAAGCCTAAGGTTTTGGCATGTAGGGCTTGTCTAGGTAAAATTTTAAAGCAATTATCTACAAATTGTTTATACTTGGTAAACGTGGTGCCTTTTAGAATTTTCTCGCCGCCGTAACGTGCATCATTAAAAAGCGTGTGCCCGATGTGTTTCATGTGCACACGGATTTGGTGGGTACGTCCTGTCTCTAACTTACAAGACAACAAGGTGACATAACCCAAACGTTCCAAAACCCTGTAATGTGTCACAGCCGGTTTGCCTTTATCTGCCTCATCATCCAAATACACCGTATTCTGCAACCTATTTTTGGGGTGACGCCCAATATTGCCTTCCACAGTACCTTCATCTTCATTCACATTACCCCAAACTAAAGCCACATATTCACGCTCACTGGTTTTCTCTGCAAACTGTAAGGATAAATACGTCATGGCCTGTTCGGTTTTTGCAACCACCAACAACCCACTGGTATCCTTATCTATTCTGTGTACCAAACCTGGACGTTCACTAGAGTTATTTGGCAAATTATCGAATCGATGTATAAGTGCATTGATAAGCGTGCCCGAATAATTACCATGCCCTGGATGCACCACCATGCCTGCTGGTTTGTTAACCACCAAAAGTTCGTCATCTTCATAAACCACATCAATGGGAATATCTTCGCCTACCAATAAATTTACAAAAGGAGGATGTGAAAATAACACCCTAATTTTGTCATCTGGTTTTACTTTATAATTGGATTTTACGGGCACATCGTTAACAAAAATACTTCCGTCTTTTGCAGCCGCCTGAATTTTGTTACGCGTGGCGTTTTCAACAAAATTCATTAAATACTTATCTATTCGAAGTGGTGTTTGCCCTTTATCAACTGTAAAAGCATGATGCTCATACATATTGTCTTCATCTGGTAATTGTGGTGTATAATCTTCCATGTTTATGGTCTGTTGCCATTCCCAAGAACAAGGTCTATAACAGATGTTTTTTCTAAAGTTTCTCCTGATTGAATGGTTTTACCTTTATGCTTTAAACTCAGCACAATGTCTTTTCCTATATTATCTACATAAATCAACTTACCTACTTTAAACCCAATCGCTTCTAATGTGGGTTTGGCTTGCCTAAACGTACGGTCTGTTAAATCTGGAACAAGTACTTTTCGGTAACCTGAGGGATTGAGGGTAAGGTATATTTTTCGGTCTTCCTTAACCTTGCTTCCTGCAATTGGATCTTGTTCTATCACCGAAAACCGAGGATAGTCTGGGTTAAAATTTGCTGAATCTTGAATTTTCATGACCAGATTGTTCTCCTTTAACTCCATTTGCGCCACGTTAATGGACTTCCCTATTATATTTGGAACTAGTTCAAAATCCCCATGATGGGTAGACGTTTTTAACCACTTTAATAAGATAAAGCAAAGGATTAATATAGCCACAATGGCTAATGCTATTTGTTTTAAAAAAGTTTTACTTCCAAGAAATTTAATGACGCTCATAAATTTTAAAATATTTAGCAAAACTAAACAAATTTATTATTCTAGATGTTTAAATCGTTTAACTTTAGTTATGTTATATACGCGGACAAAAGTGTAAAAGCCGTTCCTCCTTAATTATTTTATAAAGTTGATTCGGATTAGACAAAATAAATGATATTTTTACAAAACGTGATTCTCATCAATTTAGTGCGATGCAGCACGTGTACACTTTAAATAACAACAACATAACGCTGATTTATTTATGAAAAAACGGATCGCTATCATTATGGGTGGGTATTCCAGTGAATATCAAATCTCGTTAAAAAGTGGCAACGTGATTTATGAAAACCTGAATCCTGATAAATACACCTGCTATCGGATTCATATTTTTAAAGACAAGTGGGTGTATGTGGATGCTAATGATGCTGAATACCCTATAAACAAACATGACTTTTCAGTTAATGTAGACAATCAAATGATAAGTTTTGACTGTGTTTTTAATGCAATTCATGGGACTCCAGGGGAAGATGGCTCTATGCAAGCTTATTTTGAATTACTGAATATTCCGCATACCAGTTGTGGTATGTATCAAGCAGCTTTAACGTTTAACAAACGGGATTGTTTAAGTGTTTTAAAGCCTTACGGGATTAAAACAGCAGCATCTTATTATATAAATTTGGGCGATACGATTGATGAAGAAGCCATAATTAATAAAGTAGGCCTACCTTGTTTTGTAAAAGCGAATAAAGCCGGAAGTAGTTTTGGAATTACTAAAGTCCATGAGCAGCCGCAACTTCAAAAAGCTATTGATGTGGCTTTTAAAGAAGATGACGAAATTATTATAGAATCTTATTTAGATGGCATGGAAGTATCGGTTGGTGTTATCATTTATCAAGGTGAAACCAAAGTGTTACCCATTACTGAAATTGTAAGTGAAAACGATTTTTTCGATTATGAAGCAAAATACCTCGGAAAATCACAGGAAATTACGCCGGCAAGATTAACAAAAGACCAAGAAACAAAAGTCTGTAAAGTGGCTAAAAAAGTATACGAAGTTTTAAAAATGACTGGCTTTTCTAGAAGTGAATTTATTTTTAAAGATGGAGAGCCGCATCTATTAGAAATGAATACCGTACCCGGTCTTACCAATGAAAGCATCCTACCCCAACAAGCCGCAGCAGCTGGAATTAGCATGCATGATTTGTTTGACAATGCGATAGAAGAAGCTTTGAAAGACCTACCTTAATCCCTCCAAAGGAGGGAAACTATTATGTACAACAAATAGAAGAAGCTTATATTTACAATATGAAGTGGTTTAAACTTTTTTCAATTGGCTGCAAAAGGCTCCTTTTCACCCCTTTTTCGCCTTTTTATTACTTCGTAGCCCTGCTATGAAGTGCAAAAAAGTCTTTAAAATGAATAAAAAATAGCTATTTTTCGCTTCAATCAAAAAAGTTTAAACCACTTCTATATTAATTTATGTATATCCGTTTTTAGTCATATAGTTAAAACGTCACCCTGAATTTGTTTCAGGGTCTCACATTAATATGTTAATTTACAACTTTATGAGATTCTGAAACAAGTTCAGAATGACGTACATTATAAATTTATGAACCATTACGGACAATCATTTTTAATTTAAACAAAAATCCCCTTTCCAAAGGAAAGGGTTAGAGATAGGTATGAAACGAGCCATATTCCCTGGATCTTTTGATCCATTAACATTAGGACATTACGATATTATAAAACGTGGTGTGACTCTTTTTGATGAAATTATTGTGGCTATTGGTGTCAACGCCGATAAAAAATATATGTTTTCACTTAAAGAAAGAAAAGGTTTTATTGAAAAGGCGTTTGAAGATGAACCTAAAGTAAAAGTGATGACCTATAAAGGTTTAACTGTAGATTTTTGTAAAGAAATTGATGCTGAATTTATTTTACGAGGACTTAGAAATCCTGCCGATTTTGAATTTGAAAAAGCCATTGCGCATACCAACAGGCATCTATCCACCATTGAAACGGTTTTTCTATTAACGGCTGCTAGCACTTCTTATATTGCGTCTTCTATTGTGCGCGATGTTATTAGAAATAACGGAGATTACACAAAGCTGGTTCCGGATAGCGTTCGAGTGAAGTGATAACCTGTCATAAATGATTGCTCTCTAAGATAGCTATTATCTGAAACACACTTTTTAAATTTTAGTTAAATTAAAACTTATATTCTGAAAGCCCTTTAGGAAATGCTTCTGGGTTTTCTGCTAGATGGTATCGCGGATCGTCAATATCTTCAACTATAACTTCTCTAAATTTCGGACTGGATTTATAGAGCAATATTTTACAATCTTCACTTAAGTGTTTAAGCTTAATCGATTTGCCTTCCGCTTCATATTTATTCACCAAATTAAAAATAGCTTCTAAAGCAGAATGATCACTGATACGAGATTCCACAAAATCAACTTCCACCTTATCCGGATCATTTTTAACATCAAACTTATCATTAAACGCGATAATAGAGCCAAAAAACAAAGGGCCCCAAATTTCGTAAACCTTCGTGCCATCTTCACGCATACGTTTTCTGGCACGAATACGTTTTGCGTTTTCCCAAGAAAAAACCAAAGCACTGATAATAACACCAGCAATTACGGCGATGGCTAAATCAAATATCACGGTCAATGCAGATACAGTGACCAATACGATCACATCACTTAAAGGAATTTTATTAAGAATTCTAAAACTACTCCAAGCAAACGTACCAATAACCACCATAAACATCACACCCACTAATGCCGCAATAGGCACTTGCTCAATTAGACCCGATGCAAATAATATAAACCCTAATAATGCTAAAGCCGCTACTATACCAGAAAGCCTTCCTCTACCGCCACCTTTTATATTAATTAATGATTGACCAATCATGGCGCAACCACCCATACCACCAAAAAAACCTGTGACAATATTAGCACCACCTTGTGCTAGACATTCCCTGTTGGTGTTTCCTCTGGTTTCAGTTAATTCATCTACTAAATTCAATGTCATTAAAGATTCTATTAAACCAATAGCGGCTAGAATAAGTGCGTATGGTCCTATGAATTTGAGGGTCTCGAAATTAAAAGGGACTTTGCTAAAAATATCTGTTTGGAATTGTGGTAAACCACCTTTTAAACCATCGCCACCACCATCTCTAATAAAACTACCTACCGAGGCTACATCCAAATTCCCAAAGATGACTATAGCAGATACGACTAAAATAGCGACTAAAGCTTCAGGTAACTTTTTAGTGATTTTTGGTAAGCCAAACATGATACCCATGGTGAGTAATACCAAACCAACCATAATATACATTTGCGAACCGTTAAACCAGTCCCCATTTGCATCTTTAAACATGCTTAATTGTGATAGAAAAATAACAATGGCCAAACCATTAACAAAACCCATCATTACTGGGTGCGGTATCAATCGAACAAATTTTCCGAGTTTAAAAATACCTGCAAGCATCTGTATGACACCCATTAATATAACGGTTGCAAATAGATAATAGAGTCCGAGGTTTTCAGCTTCGGTTCCCATAGCATTACCCTCTGCTACCAAACTCACCATAACCACCGCCAGTGCACCTGTGGCTCCACTTATCATACCTGGGCGTCCTCCAAAGACAGAGGTAATCAAACCAACCATAAATGCAGCATAAAGACCAACTAAAGGATCTACACCAGCTACAAAAGCAAAAGCAACTGCTTCTGGTACGAGCGCTAATGCCACGGTTATTCCGCTTAAAATATCATTTTTTGCATTGGCTGCGCGCTTTCTAATAAATTCGGTCATGGTTTATTTTTGAAGGTGCAAATTTACATTTTATATATAGAGTAGCAAGAAGAAGTGCTAAATTTATAAACTTGAGCGGACCCAATCGTTTGAAAAATAACTATCCATTTATTAAATTTAACCATGAAATAGCGTCCTCTCTAGTCCTAAAGTATTTGGTATTCCAATCGATATTTTTATTTAAGCTTAATAGGGATTCAGAAGCAATTAATCCGCCGTTAGTTCCAATAACCACAGCTAAATTTTTAATTTTATCATTATTCACGATTAATTTTTGAGCTTCAAAATTGTAAGTATACGCGTGTTTTCTATTTACGAGTATAGAAAAGGGAGATTTAAGATTGTTAAATACAAAATTAAGATATTCTTTGGCTTGATCAACATTCATATCAACACCTTCGCTAACAATAACTTCAGCCAAATCACTCTTAAGAATTGAAATAGTTCCAAACGACATTTCATAAGTCTTCATACGTATATATTTTTGAGAGACCCTTAAAATAATCACAACTATAAAACGAACTATCACCAGCAATTAGAGCAATAGTATCTAAAGTAATCATTATTTACTAAAATTAGAATACAAAAACCTACAATAGCCAAATAATTGTAGATTTGTTAGAAAACATGCGTTCACTCCTTCTATTCTTTATATGGATTGTTTCTTATAATCTATCAAGTCAAGTTTCAAACTATAATTTTGAAACGTCTTTTGAAAAAAGCAATGGTTTAGAAACTGCCACCTACAAACAGACCATAGAATTCTATACCCATTTAGCTAAAACATTTCCTGAAATAGCCATAGATAGCATTGGCGAAACAGATTCTGGCAAGCCGCTGCATTATATTACACTCAATCCTGATGGTGAATTCGATTTTGCTGTCGTCAGAAAATCAAATAAACGGATTTTGCTCATTAACAATGGCATTCATCCAGGTGAAAGTGATGGTATTGATGCCACGATGCTATTATTTAGGGATTTTGTAAATGGCACAATTGCTTTTCCTGAAAACATCGTTTTGGTTACCATACCTATTTATAATGTTGGTGGGAGTTTAAACAGAAACGCTACCTCACGAACCAATCAAAACGGCCCGAAAAGTTACGGTTTTAGAGGAAATGCTAGGAATTATGACTTAAATAGGGATTTTATAAAGTGTGACACAAAGAATGCCCGAACATTTACGACACTTTTTCATTTGATAAAACCAGACGTCTTTATTGATAATCATGTAAGCAATGGTGCCGATTATCAATATACACTCTCGCATTTATTTACCCAGCACAATAAATTAGGCGGTAATTTGGGCAACTATATCCAAACTGAAATGCTCCCAAAATTAGAACAAAAATTAGTTAATAAATCATGGGATATTACGCCTTACGTTAACGTTTTCAATCAGGTTCCAGAAAAGGGGTTTTCACAATTTTTGGATTCCCCAAGGTATTCAACAGGATATACTACACTTTGGAATACGCTGGGTATGATGGTAGAAACCCATATGTTGAAACCTTACAAGCAACGTGTTGAGGGCACTTACGAACTTATGAAAAGTATGGTTGAAATTATGGAAGAGGATGCAGAAGATATTGTCTTATTAAGGAAGGATGCTTTAAATGCATATTTGCAAAATGAGAAATACCCCTTAGACTGGGACATTGATTCGACTCAACATACGACATTAGATTTTAAGGGTTACGAAGCCGAAAATATAACTAGTAAAATTACGGGCGTATTACGATTAAAATATGATAGAACTCAGCCCTTTAATAAGAAAGTTACCTATCAAAATTATTTTAAACCGAGCATTGAAGTGGACATACCCCAAGCCTATGTTGTTCCACAGGGTTGGTGGAATGTTCTGGAATTGTTAAAATTAAATGCGGTTGAAATGATAAGGATTAAAAATGATACAACGATAAATGTTGAGGCTTACAAAATAAAAAGTTACAACACCAGAAATATGGCTTATGAAGGCCATTATCCGCACTATGACACCCAAGTAAGTTCTCAAATGCAATCCGTCCATTTTGAAAAAGGAGATTATTTAATATCAACCCAACAGCATGCCATGCGCTACTTATTGGAAACCTTAGAGCCACAGGCTCCTGATTCTTTTTTTAACTGGAATTTTTTCGATACTATATTGCAACAAAAAGAAGGGGTTTCACCATACGTCTGGGAAGATAAAGCTTTAAACCTATTAGAAAATAATGCAGTGCTTAAATTAGCATTTGAAACTAAAAAATCAACTGATATTAAGTTTGCTAAAAATTGGTACTCACAACTAGATTGGATTCATAAAAAGAGTGAATACTATGAAAAAGCACATTTACAATATCCTATTTACAGAATTTTAAAATAAGCATAACGCATTACATTCTCTCTGGCACATGGATGCCTAATAAACTAAATGCATTCTTTATAGTTGATGAAACACTAGTTGAAAGTTGCACTCTCAGCGTTTTTTCAACGTCACTATCTGCTCCTAAGATGGATACATTTTGATAGAATGAATTAAACTCTTTTACCAAATCGTACGTGTAATTGGCAATAAGAGCAGGGCTGTGTTGCGATGCGGCATTTTGAATCACCTCAGGAAATAATTGCAGTTGCTTTATAAGCTCCTTCTCTTTATCGTGCAAGGCTATTTCCGAAGGATCAAGAGTTTGATTGTTTGTTTCTGCTTTTCTTAATATCGATTGAATTCTGGCATATGTATATTGTATAAATGGCCCTGTATTGCCTTGAAAATCTATGGATTCTTTGGGATCAAATAAAATACGTTTCCTAGGGTCAACCTTTAATACGTAATACTTTAGGGCACCTAAACCTATGGTTTTGTAAAGTGCTTCTTTTTCATCTTGCGAATAGCCATCTAACTTACCCAATTCTTCAGAGATTTCTCCAGCTGTAGAAGCCATTTCATCAATTAAATCATCTGCATCAACTACAGTGCCTTCACGACTTTTCATTTTACCACTAGGCAAATCGACCATACCATAACTGAGATGGTATAAATTCTTGGCCCATTCGAATCCTAATTTTTTCAAAATTAAAAATAGCACCTTAAAATGATAGTCTTGCTCATTACCCACGGTATACACCATACCTCCAACATCCGGAAAATCTTTTATACGCTGTATGGCGGTGCCGATATCCTGGGTCATGTAAACAGCCGTTCCATCAGCACGCTGAACAATTTTTTTATCAAGTCCATCTTCTGTTAAATCACACCATACAGAACCATCTGCTTCTTTTTCAAAGACACCAGATTTTAAACCTTCTTCAACAAACTCCTTTCCTAATAAATACGTGTTGCTCTCATAATAGAGGACATCAAAATTGACGCCTAAATTTTTATAGGTGATATCAAAACCATCATAAACCCAAGCGTTCATTTTGCTCCAAAGCGCCACGGTGTCTTCATCTCCAGCTTCCCATTTTATTAACATGTTTTGAGCTTCCAATAGAATAGGCGCTTGCTTTTTGGCGTCTTCTTCTGTAAATCCTTTTGTACTTAATTCATGAATTTCCTTTTTATATTCTTGATCGAACATAACGTAATAATTACCTACTAACTTATCGCCTTTTAAACCTGAACTTTCAGGAGTTTCTTGGTTTCCAAATTTCTTCCAAGCCAACATACTTTTACAAATATGTATCCCGCGATCATTAATAATCTGTGTTTTGTAAACTTTTTTTCCTGAAGCTTTTAAAATTTCGGCGACACTATAGCCTAAAAGATTATTCCTAACATGACCCAAATGCAAAGGTTTGTTGGTATTTGGTGAAGAATATTCAACCATTATCGCCTTATCATCCGCTGTTGGTAACTTAAAACCATATTGGCGATCATCTTTTATGGTATTGAAAAAAGATATGTAATATGAATCACTAATTTCCAGATTTAAAAATCCCTTAATCACATTAAAAGCTTTCACTTCCTCTACATGTTCTTGTAAATACTGACCGATGGTTTCACCAATTTGCATGGGATTACCCTTAATATAACGTAACATTGGAAAAATTACAACAGTTATATCGCCTGCAAATTCCTTTCTTGTGGCTTGAAATTCTACAGCATCAATGGTAATATTGTAAGATGCTAAAACAGCTTGTTTTACTTGATTAGTTAAAGTCTCTTGAAGGCTCATTTCATCTAAATTTTAAGAGAGCAAAGATAACTATATTTAGAACTCATTTAATTTTTTTTAATTAGCTAAAAAATTAACCTTTTAAATCCATTTTTCGCCTTTATTTTCCTTCCGTAGCCCTGCCATGCAACTCAAAAAAGCATTCAACTGGGTTCAAAATCGCTAATTTTCGCTACAATCCAAAAAATTTAAACGAGTTCTTATGAAAGATAATCACACAGCAAAGCGAAATCCTATCCATCGTACTTGATACTAATATCCGATGTAATACATGATTATTTGCGCAAAAACAATCACTTTTTAGAACCCAACACACCTAAAGCCAAAGCGCCTAAACCAAGAGCTATTGTGATATAAGAGTCCGTGTTATCCCAATGTCATTAAGTTAAGGTTTTTCAAATGCTATCTTTCTGATTTTTAGTTATTTTTGGTTTGGTTCTAGTTCTATATTTAGCCAAATCTCTTTTAAATGACCGATTAGGTCTTATAGGAACCATGTTTTCCATAAATAGCTGTTTGAGTTCATTCAGCGGTTCTTCTATTGAGCTTTCGGTAAAAAATAATTCTACAACTCTATTTTTTAAAAAACCATAGGAGAGGTTTTTGTTAATTTTGTAATCTAATCTTCTTTGTTTATTCTTTTCTGCTATTTCATCTTCTAACTCACTGACAATTAGTCTTTGTATGTTACTAATAAATAGAGCTGCGTAAAAATCTTGTAGAATACTTTGTTTAGAGTATCCAGAAAAATGTTCTACTTTCAGTTTGTTTTTTAACTCGTCATAAAATGTTTCTACATTCCATCGTTTGTAATAAAGTGATTTAAATATGCTGTTGGGATAACTTTTAATATCGTACAAAGAGGTCATTAATATTTCAACCTGCCCTTTTGGTAGTTCTACTCTGATAAGCCTTACTTTGATAGGTTTTGATTTATCTAAACCTTTATCTGATTGTTTTATGTATATACCAGGACTTATGGTTACTATTTGAGACTTTTTTTTGCTTTTTTCAAAATTGATAATAAGTTTGCTAAAGCCTATCTGCACACGTATTACATAATCCAAATTATTGGTAATGTGATATTTGATAAAATCATATGATGGATATCCTCTATCGTAGAGTATTAAATCACCTTGCTTACAATGGGTTAAATGTGAGAGTGCCATAGCGCGTTCGCCTTGACTTACTGGCGCTAGTTCACCATCTATAACATAATTGTTTTCCAGATCATATAAAACAGAACATCTTGCTTGTACGATACTCGTTGTGGTATGGTTTTTTGTTTCCCCAAAATATGACTTTAGTTCTTTTGTTAGTGGTAAAGTAACCCGAGAACCATCTACTGCCAACAGTCTAAATCCTTTCCAAGTTTTAATAGCGCACTCATTATCTGTATAAAACTCTTCTATTAAAGTATGTGAAAGATGTTTAAATACTATAGGGCTTATTTTCTTTCGCGCTTGTACAAAAGCACTTTTGGTAAACTTTTGGGTTGGACTTATTTTTAAAAAACTTAAAAAATTTTCTAATTCAAGGGATAAACTTTTACGTAGCATATTCAACATAAGTAGTAAGATAGTAGAAAATTCTTGTTTTCGTTTACGTGTAAAGTCCTTTTCTGAAATTCTAAATTCAGTTTTTAATGTGTCATTGAATAATTCTGCTTTTAATTTCTTAAAAATTAAAATAGTAGTTTTTTTTCATCTTTATAATTGGTTGATTACCAATTAAATATACGAATAAATTTACAAAAAAACAAATTTAAACTACTGTGAATCAACTAATTAACACCTTAACTTAATGACATTGCGTGTTATCCTGGGCCTCAACACTTAATCCTCCAAAGCTAACAGAGGCTTCAGGAGCAATCAATGTGTAAATCCCATATCCTAATAGTACGATACCTACCACCAAAAGAATTTGCTTTACCGTTTTGTTCATTTTTATATAATTTATGGTTAATTTTTAGTTATAGTCACAACAATAAAATTGCATTACATTGGCATTACTAAGTGATTGATTTCGCAATAAATATATATTGTAATATACCAAGATAGTTAATAAATTATCATTACTCTTTTTAATGATTATTTTCTATAATTTAATAACTAAAAAAAGGTAACCTTCATAGAGAATAGTGTCGTTTTTCTATGATTCTTACCGTTCATCTATTCGTCGATATTTTACTAAAAAAATGCACATCCTTTCAACTAATATATTGGTAGAAAAACCTAGAAATTAGATTTTAACGGGTCTTTTTCCAATTTTTGCTAGGTAAAGCTATTAAAAAACATTCTAGATTTTCTAGAGCAATAAACAATCACAATTGACTAAAGTTATCTTATTTTCCCTCAAAATGAGCAATCTTTAAAACAAAAGCTTTATTTCAGTTGTACCATTTTTTATGAGGAAGATCATTACTTTGATTCTGTTTTTATCTATTTTCTCTGGTTTAGCACAAACCAAGAAGTTGGATAGCCTCACTATACAATTAGCTTTCGAAGAGCAAGACTCCCTTAAAGTTGAAACCTCCTTAAAACTTATTGAAGAACTCTACAAAATTGAATCCTACGATAGGGCTTTAAAATATATCATTGAAACTGAAAAACTCTCAACTAGTTTAAATTATAAAAAAGGCATTGCCGAAGTCACCTATTTAAAAGCGCTATTATATGCTCAAAAAAATGACTATATCAATGCGGTTGCCGGCTATACAAAAGCGAAATCATTATTTTACGAATTGAATGACACCCTTGGTGTGGCCACTGTAAATAATAGTATTGGCCTTATTGAAATTAAGCGTGGGAACTATGCTAAAGGACTCCAGTATTCATTGGCTGCCATTGAGGAACTTGAAAAACGTCATTTAAAAGATGAACTTCGTTTGGCCTACAGCAATTTGGCGAAAGCCTATTACAATATTAAGGCTTACGATAAATCCATTGAATTCAATTTAAAAGCACTAGACGTTCAAGAACAATTGAATGACGTTGCCGGTATAAACGCTTCCAACAGTTTGCTTGCTGAGCTTTACTCGATAAAAAAAGAGCACCGAAAGGCCATAGAATACTATGAAAAGGTTTTAGCTGAAACTGATAGTGATTCTATTCGCGGAAGGATATTCCCTAAATTAGGTGGCGAATATTTAAAATTTAATGATTATGAAAAATCCGGTCAATACTTAGTTCAAGGATTAAACATAAATAGACGTTCAAAGGATGAAGCTGGATTGTTAACCGCCTTGAATAATTTAGGCGATTTAAATCTACAACAAAATCGACTTATTTTGGCAGAACGTCAATTGTTAGAAGCTGGACAGCTTGCTAAACGTCTTGAAAATTCTGATGAACTATTGAGGCATTATAAATTAATGAAAGCCTTAGACTCTACCAGGCGAAAATTTGATAGGGCATTTGTTTGGCAGCGTGAATATTATAATTTAAAGAACAACTTGAACAATACTAATGTTGACTTTGATACCGATTCTGAAGTATTGCCAAAATTAGAATTAGATCCTGATTTTGATGCGCAAACAGAAATTCAAAGTTCTTCTGCTACACTAGAAGATAACACTGAAAATCAAGAGGGATTAGGTAAATTCCGATTGATTTTTTATGGTTTATTGGCGGCACTCGCTATTGTATCAACCTTCTTAATTCTTATCTATTTAAAACGTAATAACAATATTAAATATACACAGGAACTAGAAGAAAAAAATATAAAAATAGAATTGCAAAACGAGGCATTTCTAGAGCAAACCAAACACTTGGAGAATGTAAACAATGTAAAGGATAAGTTGTTCTCTATTATATCCCACGATCTAAAAGATTCGCTGTCCTCAATTAATGGCTTTATAGATTTGTTACGAGATGGTTCGCTTTCACGGGAAGAATTTGACAATTTAATTCCTGAACTAAGTGAAAATGCAAACAATGCCTCTTTACTGCTTTTTAATTTACTCAATTGGTCCAAATCGCAAATGCAATCTTTAGAACCAAAACCTACATTATTTGATGTACAAGAAGTGTTTGAGGAGAAAGTAAAACTGATAGAAAACCGAATGGAAAATAAAGGCATTACTTTAATTGACCATTCCCTTAGAGATTTTGCCTATGCAGACAGAAGTATGTTTGAAATCGTGGTTCAAAACCTATTGGCCAATGCTTTAAAATTCTGTAAGAACGGTGATACGATTACCATTTCGAATCATATTAGTAATGGTAGTTGTATTATAAGTATAGCTGATACTGGTGTTGGCATATCTAAGCAAAATATTGAAAAATTGTTCAAAAACAGCACGTTTACCACGGTTGGAACGGATAATGAAAAAGGCACTGGTTTAGGACTCTCTATTTGTAAAGAGCTAATCGAACTCAACCATGGTAAAATTTGGGTAGAAAGTACTATAAATGTTGGTAGCACGTTTTATGTGCAACTCCCAAAATCCAGACCAGATTAGTCTGTAATAAAAACAGGAATATAAATTATTATTCCTTTGGCAAGAACACCTCGGCCATCATACAGCGTGCACTTCCACCGCCACAGGCTTCGATAGTATCTAAAGAACTTGATACCATTTTGTTATGCGTCTCTAATTGTTTTATTTGAGATGGCGTTAAACTTTTATATGCTGCTGCGCTCATAATTAAAAAACGCTCATCATTTCGACCTTTAACTTGCAGCATATTGCCCGCGAAATTATTAACCTGTGCTTCGGTAATATCAATTATAGCCTTGCCGTCTGCCTTTAAATGATTGACCACATTTTTACGCTCTTTTTTATCGTCAATACTACTCAAGCAAATCACGGCAAAAGTTTCACCCAAGCACATCATCACATTGGTGTGATAAATGGCTGCTCTGGCGCCGTTAACGGTTTGGTTTGCTGTAAAAATAACGGGTGTAAATTCAAAATCTTCACAGAATTCTATAAATAAATCTTCATCGGCGCGCGGCGACAATGCGCAATACGCTTTGCGGTTCACGCGATCTAACAATAAACTTCCAGTACCTTCTAAAAATACCTGTTCATCTTCAGCACTTGTGTAATCAACAATTTGATTAATAACAAAACCCTGCTCCTCTAGTGCGAGTAACACGTCTTCTCTGCGCTCTAAACGGCGATTTTCGGCAAACATGGGATACAAACCTACATGACCATTTTCATGAAACGATACCCAGTTATTAGGAAAAATAGAATCTGGCGTATCAAACTCTGGAGTGTCATTCACGACAATCACATGGACGCCAATAGCTCTCAGTTTTTCAACATAGGTATCAAACTCCTTTTGGGCTTTCGCATTCACGGTTTCCGGCAAGATGTTATCCAACACTTTTTGATAATAGTTGTTCACGGCCGTTTGTTCGTTCATCCTGAAATTAATAGGACGAATCATTAGAATGGTATTTGTTGCCTGTTGCATAAGCCTAATATGTATTGAGCAAAAGTAGAATTAATTAATATATAAAATGACCAAGTAAATGATATTTTTTCTAGTACTAACCATTGGATTTGTAAGAAATCAAAACATAACCGATTCCTATCCTCGTAGAACTAACACTCCCGAATCAATGGCATGGTCGAGCAACGTAGTAGCCCTTCTTGCTTTGCAATTTCTGCATAAGGCACTTCTTCAACCGTAAACCCCTGCGAGCGTAACCAAGTATTCAGTCGTGTAAAATTCTTTTCAGAAATAATTACAGTTTCAGAAATAGAAAACACGTTACTATTCATTTGGTACATTTCGTCTTTAGTAATTTCAAATACATTCTCCTTTCCGAAATAATCAACCAACCAATCAAAATCACTTTCATTTAAAAATCCGTTTTTATGTAAAATGGCTTTATCGGTACCAATAGGCTGAAAACAACAGTCTAAATGCAAGGCATTTTCCATGGCATTGGTATTCGATTTTCTAAGCTCAAAAGCCTTCACGGTTTTATGAGGGAATAGCTCTTGAATAGCATTTACCGCTTGCTTATTGGTGCGCGCTGTGATTAAATCTGGGTAGTCTTCACCATTATAGGTGCCTATAAAAACATAGTCGTTCCATGGCATGACATCGCCACCTTCAACGTGACAATCTTCTGGTAAAATGATGCGCTTGTCTTCGTCAACTTGATTCCATATATAATTAATGGCTTCCACTTCTTCTTCTCTATTTGGAAGTATATTGGCACGTACCATTTTGTCATCGATTACAAAAGCGATATCCCTGGAAAATATTTGATTGCAGTTTTCTATAATGTCTGGTCTATATACCGTAACATCGTACTTGTTTAAAACACTGGCCACAGCCTCCATTTCAAGAATCATATCTGCCTCCTTCGGGTAGGTGCCTGCCAATACATGTTCTATGCTTTTAGGGTCGTAACAGTCTTCTACACTAGGGGTTGGCCCATTGCTAACGGCAGTACCCAATACAACAGCACGAAGTCGTGATGTTTCATTTTTAACATTCAATTTTAACATAGCGTAAACCTAAAGAATATATTAGTGTTTTTTAAGTTATGTTCATGAAATTTTGATGACACCAAAATATAATCATCCGTTTTCATAGAAACACATAAAAAAAGCTTCACGTTTTTCACATGAAGCTTATGTATGTTTGTATTGTTAGTTATCGTTTCTCTATATCCACAAAAGATCTATGTGTTTCTCCAATGTACATCTGCCTTGGTCTTCCAATAGGCTCTTTACGCAAACGCATTTCGCGCCATTGTGCAATCCAACCTGGTAAACGCCCTAAAGCGAACATGACGGTAAACATATCTGTGGGAATACCCATGCCCCTATATATAATTCCTGAATAGAAATCTACATTGGGGTATAATTTTCTGTCTACAAAATATTTATCTTCTAATGCTTCTTTTTCAAGCCCTTTTGCGATATCCAAAATTGGATCTTCTACACCCAAATCAGCAAGAACTTCATCTGCTGCAACTTTTATTATTTTAGCACGAGGATCAAAGTTTTTATAAACACGATGCCCAAAGCCCATTAAACGAAACGGATCATTTTTATCTTTTGCCTTAGCCATATACTTCTTAGTATCACCACCATCTTCTTTAATAGCCTCTAACATTTCTAATACTGCTTGGTTAGCACCACCGTGAAGTGGTCCCCAAAGTGCAGAAATTCCAGCAGAAAGTGACGCAAACAATCCTGCATGAGACGACCCAACGATTCTAACAGTAGATGTGGAACAGTTTTGCTCATGATCTGCATGAAGAATTAAAAGCTTATCTAATGCGTCTACTACTATTTTATTTTGAATGTAATCTTCATTAGGTCTTTTAAACATCATTTTTAACACGTTCTCTACATATCCCAAACTCTTATCGCCATAATCTAATGGTAACCCTTGCTTTTTACGAAGTGTCCATGCAACTAATACAGGAAACTTGCCCATTATTTTCACAACACTTTTGTACATATCTTCTTCAGAATCTACATTTACAGAAGACGGATTAAATGCTGTTAAAGCACTAGTTAATGAAGATAAAACACCCATTGGATGGGCAGATTTTGGAAAAGCATCTACAATTTTTCTGATATCATCATCAACTAAAGATTGTGCTTTAATATCATTATAAAATTTTTCGTTTTGTTCTTTTGTTGGTAACTCACCAAAAATCAATAAGAATGCTACTTCTAAAAAATCGGCCTTTTCAGCTAACTCTTCAATGGAATAACCTCTATATCGTAAAATGCCTTTTTCACCATCTAAAAAGGTAATAGCGCTTTCGCAAGCGCCCGTATTTTTATATCCAGGATCCAGAGTAATTACTCCACCTGTAGTACTTCTTAATTGAGAAATATCTATAGCTACTTCATTTTCAGTACCCTTTACTATTGGGAATTCATTTTTCTGTCCGTTAATTTCTATGGTAGCCGTATTTGCCATGTATTTAAGTAAATTTATTTAGTTTATGCGTACTGCTAATTTACGAAATATCTCTCCAATTATAAAGGCAAGTCACAAAGTTTTAACGAATAATTGCATTGTAATTATTAATGTCACAAAAAAAGCGTCTATTGAAACAATAGACGCTTTGCAATAATAAATGATTTTATTATTCTATTTTATTTTGAAAGCTTTTTCTTTTGGAAAATAAGCCACTTTTCCTAATTCTTCTTCAATGCGAAGTAATTGATTGTATTTTGCCATACGATCGCTACGAGATGCGGAACCTGTTTTAATTTGACCACAGTTTAAGGCCACCGCTAAATCTGCAATTGTATTATCTTCTGTTTCACCAGAGCGATGAGACATTACAGATGTATACCCAGCATTGTGTGCCATATTTACAGCAGCAATCGTTTCGGTTAATGTTCCAATTTGGTTGACTTTAATCAAGATTGAATTGGCTATCCCGTTTTCAATACCACGAGATAAACGCTCTACATTAGTAACAAATAAATCGTCACCAACTAATTGCACTTTGTCTCCAACTAATTCCGTTAAGTATTTCCATCCATCCCAATCATTTTCATCCATACCATCTTCAATAGAAATGATAGGATATTTATCGACCAATTCAGCTAAATAATCTGCTTGTTCATTACTGGTTCTAACTACACCCGTATCACCTTCAAATTTCTTGTAATCATATTTACCATTCACAAAAAATTCAGCAGCAGCACAATCTAATGCGATCTTTACTTCATCACCAAATTTATATCCTGCATTTTCAACAGCTTTTGCAATGGTTTCTAAAGCATCTTCTGTTCCACCTTCTAGGTTTGGAGCAAATCCGCCTTCATCACCAACAGCAGTGCTTAGGCTTCTATCGTGTAGTACCTTCTTTAAATTATGAAAAATTTCAGTTCCCATTTGCATGGCATGTGTAAAGTTTTTGGCTTTTACAGGCATGATCATAAATTCTTGAAATGCAATAGGCGCATCACTATGGCTACCACCATTAATAATGTTCATCATGGGTAATGGTAATGTGTTTCCAGAAACACCACCTACATAGCGATATAGTGGTAATCCTAATTCGTTGGCTGCTGCTTTAGCAACTGCTAAAGACACTCCTAAAATAGCATTAGCACCAAGCTTCGATTTATTTTTTGTACCATCTAAATCAATCATCATTTGATCGATTAGATTCTGTTGAAAAACAGAAACTCCCATTAATTCTTGAGCTATAATGGAGTTCACATTGTCAACTGCTTTTGAAACGCCTTTCCCCATGTAGGCTTTTCCACCATCACGTAATTCTACTGCCTCGTGTTCTCCCGTAGATGCACCAGATGGTACTGCTGCTCTACCTAATACGTTATTTTCGGTTACAACATCTACTTCAATCGTTGGATTTCCTCTGGAATCAAAAATTTGTCTTGCATGTATATTAATTATTATACTCATAATTGGTTAATTTTAAATCTGTTATTACTTCAAATTTACGGCTAAATCTTATTTTTTTTTATATGTTTTTAACAAAATTCAGTAAATCGTCCCTATAACGTTTTAGTAATTAAAAGCCTCAAATCTGAATTATATATTTAAGGAATTTAATAAGTGTTATTTCTTAATGTTTTCAATGAATTGATCAAACAAATAAGAAGAATCATGTGGTCCAGGACTAGCTTCTGGATGATATTGAACAGAAAAACAATTCTTGTTTTTCATGGCTATACCAGCAACTGTTTCGTCGTTTAAGTGCAGATGTGTGATTTCCAAATCTGGATGATTTTCAGCTTCTTCTCTATTCACTGCAAAACCATGATTTTGACTAGTGATCTCACCTTTACCGGTCTTTAAATTTTTTACCGGGTGATTAATCCCTCTATGGCCATGATGCATTTTATAGGTCGATACGCCATTAGCCAAGGCAATTATTTGATGCCCCAAACAAATACCGAACAAAGGTAAATTACGTTTAATAACTTCTTTAGCTAAATTTTGCGCCTCTAATAATGGTTCTGGGTCACCTGGTCCGTTGGATAAAAAGTACCCATCTGGTTTAAAGGCTTCCAAATCTTCAAACTTTGAGTTATATGGAAATACTTTTATATAGGTGTCTCGCTTAGATAAATTTCTAAGTATATTCTTTTTAATTCCAATATCTAGTGCAGCCACTTTATAAGTCGCATTTTCATCACCTACAAAATATGATGATTGTGTAGACACTTTAGAAGCTAGTTCAAGACCATCCATGTCTGGTACTTTGGCAAGTTGTTTCTTTAGACCTTCAAGATTATCGACATCTGTAGATATAACGGCATTCATAGCCCCGTGATCTCTTATGTAACTCACCAAAGCACGTGTATCCACATCTGAAATGGCTAATACGTTGTTATTTTCAAAAAATTCTTCCAAAGATCCTTCAGCATTATCTCGTGAATAATCATAACTGAAATTTTTACAAATAAGGCCCGCTATTTTAATGGAATCTGATTCTACTTCATCTGCATTTGTTCCGTAATTACCAATATGCGCATTGGTGGTCACCATTAATTGTCCGAAATAAGATGGATCTGTAAAAATTTCTTGATAACCCGTCATACCCGTGTTAAAACAAACTTCACCAAATGCTGAACCTTGTTTGTTACCTACAGATTTGCCGTAGAAAATGGTGCCATCTGCAAGAAGAATAATGGCCTTAAGTTTTTTTTGATATTTCATTTTTTTTGAAAGTTTTACAAAATTGCACAAAAAAAAGGATAAACTAAAATAGTTTATCCTTTATATATTAAACGCTTATTAACATTTATTATTCTTCTTCGTCGATTGCCTTCGTTTCAACAACTGGAGCCGCTTCCGGTTTGCTTCCTCCCCTTCTACTTCGTCTTGTTGTTTTCTTCTTAGCTTTATCAGCATTGTAGATTTCGTTATAATCAACAAGCTCAATCATTGCCATATCAGCATTATCCCCTAAACGATTACCAAGTTTAATAATTCTGGTATAACCTCCAGGTCTATCACCAATTTTAGGAGCTACATCTCTAAATAATTCTGCAACAGCATCTTTTTGTCTTAAACGTGCCATAACAATACGTCTGTTATGTGTTGTATCTTCTTTAGATTTTGTAATCATTGGCTCAACAAATTGTTTTAAAGCTTTTGCTTTTGCAACTGTTGTATTAATACGCTTATGCTCGATTAAAGAACAAGCCATATTAGCTAACATTGATTTTCTGTGAGCAGTTTGCCTACCTAAGTGATTTATTTTTTTTCCGTGTCTCATGACATTTGTTTTATCATCTTGCTACCAAACTCGACTAGCGAGGAGCAAAATATGATTAATTAATCTTTATCTAATTTATATTTACTTAAGTCCATTCCGAAGTTTAAACCTTTAACATTTACAAGCTCTTCAAGCTCTGTTAAAGACTTCTTACCGAAGTTTCTGAATTTCATTAAATCATTTTTATTGAATGATACTAAATCTCCTAAGGTATCAACCTCTGCAGCTTTCAAACAGTTTAATGCGCGTACAGATAAATCCATATCGATTAATTTTGTTTTAAGCAACTGACGCATGTGAAGTGATTCTTCATCATACGTTTCAGTCTGTGCAATTTCATCAGCTTCCAAAGTAATACGCTCATCAGAGAATAACATGAAATGGTGAATTAGCGTTTTTGCAGCTTCTGTTAAAGCATCTTGTGGAGTTATTGATCCATCGGTAATGATTTCAAAAACCAATTTTTCATAATCCGTTTTTTGCTCAACACGATAGTTTTCAATACTATACTTAACGTTTTTTATTGGTGTGTAAATTGAATCTGTAAAAATAGTCCCAATTGGTGCAGAAGCTTTCTTATTTTCTTCAGCAGGCACATAACCTCTACCTTTTTCAATAGTAATTTCCATATTAAAATTAACCTTAGGATCTAAATTACAGATCACTAATTCTGAATTTAATACTTGAAATCCTGAGATAAATTTTTGAAAATCACCAGCTGTAATTTGTTCTTGACCAGAAATTGAAATTGAAATAGATTCATTATCAATATCTTCTATTTGTCTTTTAAAACGTGCTTGCTTTAAATTTAAAATGATTTCAGTGACATCTTCAACCACTCCAGCAATTGCTGAAAATTCATGATCTACACCTTCTATTCTAACTGATGTAATCGCAAATCCTTCTAAAGAAGAAAGTAAAACTCTCCTCAATGCGTTACCTACCGTTAATCCGTAACCAGGTTCTAAAGGGCGAAATTCGAATTTGCCTTCAAAATCGGTTGAATCGATCATGATTACTTTGTCGGGCTTCTGAAAATTAAATACTGCCATATTTTCCTTCGTTTTGATTGTTATTTAGTTGCGCGATCTAAAAGTTTGAAGAAGACTAATAAATCCTTTGGCTAAATACCAATATGATTATTTTATTATTTAGAATATAATTCGACGATGAATTGTTCGTTGATGTTTTCTGGAATTTGAAGTCTAGCAGGAACAGAAACATAGGTTCCTTGCTTTGTATCGTCGTTCCAAGTAATCCATTCGTATACATGACTTGAGTTTGATAAAGATCTATCAATAGCTTCAAGTGATTTTGATTTTTCCCTTACAGCTACAACATCACCAGCTTTTAATTGGTAAGATGGAATGTTTACCAACTCGCCATTTACAGTAATGTGTCTGTGTGATACTAATTGTCTAGCGCCACTTCTTGAAGGAGATATCCCCATTCTGTATACCACATTATCTAAACGAGATTCACAGAGTTGAAGTAAAACTTCACCAGTAATACCTTGAGCTGCTCTAGCTTTTTTAAATAAACCTCTAAATTGTCTTTCTAAAATACCATAAGTATATTTAGCTTTTTGTTTCTCCATTAACTGGATTGCATATTCAGATTTTTTTCCACGACGTCTAGCGTTTCCGTGTTGACCTGGAGGATAATTTCTTTTTTCAAAAGATTTATCTTCTCCAAAAATAGCTTCACCGAACTTTCGGGCTATTTTAGTTTTAGGACCAGTATATCTTGCCATTTTTAATTTGTTTTAAGAGTGATTATGAATTAAGGTCTTAATCTTATCCTTCGATAATCGTTGATCTCTTGATTGATACTTGTTAAATTATTTTTTTCAGTCTGCAAATTTACATATAAAAAATTAATATCAACTGTAAAAAAAAAAACAGTTGATATTAATTCCAATACATATATACTTTAAACTCTTCTACGTTTTGGAGGACGACATCCATTATGTGGTAATGGTGTAACATCGATAATCTCTGTTACTTCGATACCTGCATTGTGGATAGAACGGATAGCAGATTCTCTACCATTTCCTGGACCTTTAACGTAAACTTTTACTTTCTTTAAACCTGCTTCTTGAGCAACTTTACACGCATCTTCTGCAGCTAATTGCGCAGCATATGGTGTGTTTTTCTTAGAACCTCTAAATCCCATTTTTCCAGCTGAAGACCATGATATAACATCGCCTTTTTTGTTGGTTAATGAAATAATAATGTTATTAAAAGAAGCTGTAACGTGTGCTTCTCCTACAGAGTCCACTATAACTTTACGTTTTTTAGTGCTCTTAGTATTTGTTTTTGCCATTGTTTATAGTTTTCAGTGAGTAGTTGATAGTCGCTAGAATCCTAAACCATTATAATTTCAAACAGATTCTTTCCAACGTCTAAATACTAAATACTAATTATTATTTAGTTGCCTTTTTCTTGTTAGCAACCGTTTTTCTTCTACCTTTTCTAGTTCTAGAGTTGTTTTTAGTACGCTGCCCTCTTAATGGAAGACCAGATCTATGACGAATACCTCTGTAGCATCCAATATCCATTAATCGCTTAATGTTCAATTGTGTTTCAGAACGTAATTCACCTTCGATTTTAAAAGTACCAACGGCCTCACGAATGTTTCCAATTTCGTCATCAGTCCAATCTTGTACTTTTGTACTTTCATCAACTTTAGCTTCTGCTAAAATTTCTTTTGCTCTACTTCTACCTATCCCATAGATATAAGTTAAAGAGATCACTCCTCTTTTGTTTTTTGGTATGTCTACACCTGCAATTCTTGCCATATTTTTTTAGTTTTTAGTTGCTAGTCTTTAGTTGTTAGAATTACAAAATTGAAGTTTTTCTAACGTCTAAATTCCAATGACTAATGTCTGACTTAACCTTGTCTTTGTTTAAATCTAGGATTCTTTTTGTTGATTACATAAAGTCTTCCTTTTCTACGTACGATCTTGCAATCTACGCTTCTCTTTTTTACTGATGCTCTAACTTTCATCTTTATCTAGTTTAAAAGTTTAAAAGTTTAAAAGTTTAAAGTTGATTGAATTAACTTTTTCAACTTTCTACTTTACAACTTTATAACTTACTTAGTATCTATAAGTTATGCGAGCCTTTGATAAATCATAAGGACTCATTTCTAATTTAACTTTGTCTCCTGGTAATAGTTTAATGTAATGCATACGCATTTTACCGGAAATGTGTGCTGTCACAATGTGACCATTTTCTAATTCAACACGAAACATGGCATTTGATAATGCTTCTATTATTGTTCCGTCTTGCTCTATTGCTGCTTGTTTTGCCATGTTTTAGTATTTAGTTCTTAGTCGTTAGCTAATTAGAACTTTTCATTTTTTACTATATTATCCATTTCTCTAATATCTAATGACTATTTACTATCGTCTAATTTTAAGCTACTGCTTTTCTGTTCTTACCAGTTTTCATCAAGCCATCATAGTGTCTATTTAACAAATAAGAATTTATTTGTTGCATAGTGTCTATTGCCACACCCACCATAATTAATAATGATGTGCCTCCAAAAAATAAAGCCCAACCTTGTTGTACGCCCATAAGTTTAACAATAAACGCTGGAAATACAGCAATAAGCGCTAAAAATATAGAACCTGGTAAGGTAATTTGAGACATTATTTTATCTAGATATTCAGAAGTTTCAGTACCTGGACGAATACCAGGAATAAAACCACCACTTCGTTTTAAGTCATCAGCCATTTTGTTCGTTGGAACTGTAATTGCCGTATAGAAGTACGTGAATACTATAATTAATAAAGCAAAAGTTACATTGTACCAAAATCCAAACATATCTGAATAATTCGTTTGCATCCATGCACCAGCTGCTGTTTCCTTTAAGAACGATGATCCTCCAATTAAACTTGGCACAAACATAATAGCTTGAGCAAATATAATAGGCATAACTCCAGAAGCATTAAGTTTTAAAGGAATGTATTGTCTTGATCCTGCCATGGCGCTTTTTTCGTAACCACCTGTAGCAGTTCTTCTAGCGTATTGAACAGCTATCTTTCGGACACCCATAACAAGCATGATAGATGCCATAATAATTACAAACCATATCACTAATTCAAAAAGAATTAACATCACGTTGTTACCTTCTAATCTAGTTGCCGCATTTTGAATGAACGCCTGAGGTAATGTTGCAATAATACCCACCATAATTAATAATGAGATACCATTACCAATACCTTTGTCTGTAATTTTTTCACCCAACCACATCGCAAAGATACAGCCTGTAACCAATATAGTTACTGATGAAAAGTAAAACAATGGTCCTGTACCTAATAAGAACGCACTTTGAGGAATTCCTAAAGCTGGTAAGCTAGCCAAATAACCAGGTGCTTGTAATAAACAAATAGCGATGGTTAACCAACGTGTGATCTGAGTGATTTTCTTTTGACCACTCGCACCTTCTTTTTGAAGCTTTTGCAAATATGGAATGGCTATCCCCATTAACTGAACCACAATAGAAGCAGAAATGTAAGGCATAATACCCAATGCAAATACCGAAGCATTAGCGAACGCTCCTCCAGTAAAGGCATTAAGTAAACCTAATAAACCCGAATCTGTACTGTCGCTTAAACCACCTAATTGGGCAGCATCAATACCTGGTAAAACTACTTGTGCACCAAAACGATAAACTAATAACAGACCTAGAGTTACTATGATTCTGTCTCTTAGTTCTTCAATTTTCCAAACGTTCTTTAACGATTCTATAAATTTCATACTTAAATAAAGTCTTATAAAGTTACAGCTTCTCCTCCTGCAGCTTCGATAGCAGCTTTTGCTGAAGCAGTAAACTTATGAGCAGACACTTTTAATTTTGCTTTCAATTCTCCACGTCCCATGATTTTAACTAAATCATTTTTACCAACTAAACCAGTTGTGAATAATGTTTCAAAATTTACTGTATCCTTTACTTTCTTGTCATCAACCAATTGTTGCAACGTATCTAAATTGATACCTTGATGCTCAATACGGTTAATATTTGTAAAACCAAATTTAGGAACACGTCTTTGAAGTGGCATTTGCCCTCCTTCAAATCCTAATTTCTTAGAATAACCAGAACGTGATTTGGCACCTTTGTGACCACGAGTAGCGGTTCCACCTTTACCAGAACCTTGTCCACGACCTATTCTTTTTCCTTGATTTTTTACTGAACCTTCTGCAGGTTTTAAATTACTTAAATCCATTTTCAGTTTTATATTATTTTGTTTCTTCAACAGAAACTAAATGTGAAACTTTAGCAACCATACCAAGAATATTTGGTGTAGCCTCGTGCTCCTTTACTTGACCAATCTTTTTAAGACCAAGAGCTTCTAAAGTTCTTTTTTGTCTTTGCGTACGATTGATTGCGCTTTTAACTTTTGTTACTTTAATTTTTGCCATCTTTTTTCAGTTTTTAGTTGTTAGTTTTTAGTCGTTAGAACACTAAAATAAAATTTCTGTTTTAAATATTCTATCGTCTAAATACTAAAGACCAATGTCTTGATTTTAAGCGTTAAAAACTTGTTCAAGTGTAATACCTCTATCTCTAGCGATTGCATTAGCATCTCTTAATTGTAACAAAGCATCAAATGTTGCTTTTACTACATTATGAGGGTTAGATGATCCTTGAGATTTAGAAAGTACATCATGTACTCCAACGGCCTCAAGAACTGTTCTTACAGCTCCACCAGCAATTACTCCTGTACCAGGGGCAGCAGGAATGATATTTACTCTTGCTCCACCGTATTTACCTTTTTGTTCATGTGGTAAGGTTCCTTTTATAATAGGAATTCTAACTAGGTTTTTCTTAGCATCTTCAACGGCTTTTGCAATAGCACTAGCCACGTCTTTAGATTTTCCTAAACCTTGTCCTACAACACCTGCTTCATCTCCAACCACTACGATTGCAGAAAAACCAAATGCTCTACCACCTTTAGTTACTTTTGTAACTCTCTGTACGCCAACTAAACGATCTTTGAGATCTAATCCACCTGGTTTTACTAATTCTGCACTTTTATATTTTTTAAACATAATTTCTTAGAATTTAAGTCCTGCTTCTCTAGCTCCTTCGGCTAATGATTTTACTCTACCGTGATATAAATATCCGCCTCTATCAAAAGCGATAGTTTCTATCCCTGCTTTTAAAGCTTTTTCTGCAACAGCTTTACCTACTAATGTAGCTAACTCTGACTTATTAACTTTAGCAGAACTAATATCTTTATCTCTAGAAGACGCTGCACTGATAGTTTTACCAGATACATCATCAACTATTTGAGCATAAATTTCTTTATTACTTCTAAAAACAGTTAATCTTGGTCTAGCTTCTGTTCCAGAAACTATCTTACGAATTCTGTTTTTTATTCTTGTTCTTCTTTGGTTCTTTGTTAATGCCATAACTAATTTTTTAAGCTGATTTACCTGCTTTTCTTCTTACTATCTCACCAACAAATCTGATTCCTTTTCCTTTATAAGGCTCTGGTCTTCTATAACCACGAATCTTTGCTGCTACTTGTCCAACAAGTTGCTTATCATGAGAGGTTAGTTTAACAATTGGGTTTTTACCTTTCTCACTAACTGTTTCTACTTTAACTTCTTCAGCTAATTGCATAACAATACTATGGGAAAATCCTAAAGCTAGTTCCAATTTTTGACCTTGGTTACTTGCTCTATACCCTACACCTACTAATTCTAATTCTTTGGTCCATCCTTTTGATACACCTTCAACCATATTATGCATTAACGATCTGTATAGACCATGTTTTGCTTTTTGATCTTTGGAGTCAGATGAGCGTGTTACTAAAATAGTTTCATCTTCAACTTTAATATCTACAGAGTCGAAATTTTGAGTTAATTCTCCTAATTTCCCTTTTACTGTAACGATACCGTCCTTTATATCAACTGTAACGCCTTCTGGAATTACTATTGGGTTATTACCTATTCTTGACATCTTCTTATCTTTTTAGTAAACGTAACATAATACTTCACCACCTACATTATCTCTTCTAGCTTGTTTGCTAGTCATAACGCCATGTGACGTAGATACGATAGCAATACCAAGACCATTAAGGATTCTAGGTAAATCATTAGATCCAGCATACTTACGTAAACCTGGTGTACTAATTCTTTGAAGTTTCTTGATGACAGATTCTTTGGTTTCTTTGTTGTACTTAAGTGCTATTTTAATAGTCCCTTGTACTGAAGAATCATCGAATTTGTAACTTAAAATATATCCTTGCTCGAATAATATTTTTGTGATGTCTTTTTTCAAATTAGAAGCAGGAATCTCTACCACTCTATGGTTAGCACGCACTGCGTTTCTAATTCTTGTAAGATAATCCGCAATTGGATCTGAATACATATTTATCAATTTGCGGTTTTGGTTTTCAAAAAAACTATTTCTTCTGAACCTAAAACCAGTTTAAAATTCTTTTTTTACCAGCTTGCTTTTCTAACACCTGGAATAAGACCTTGATTGGCCATTTCTCTGAACATGACACGTGAAATACCAAATGTTCTCATATACCCTTTAGGTCTTCCTGTCAATTTACAACGATTATGTTGACGTACAGGTGAAGCGTTTTTAGGTAACTTTTGTAATGCTTCGTAATCTCCAGCTTCTTTTAAAGCTTTACGTTTTTCAGCATATTTAGCTACTGTTTTAGCTCTTTTTACCTCACGGGCTTTCATTGATTCTTTAGCCATAACTTAGTTCTTTTTAAAAGGTACCCCTAGTTCAGTTAATAATGATTTTGCTTCTTTATCGGTTTCTGCAGTGGTTACAAATGTAATATCCATTCCAGAAATTTTATTCACTTTATCAATATTAATTTCTGGGAAAATAATTTGCTCGGTAATTCCTAAATTATAATTACCGCGTCCATCAAATCCTGTCGCTTTAATACCGTTAAAGTCTCTTACACGTGGTAGGGCAGAAGTTACTAAACGATCTAAAAACTCATACATTTTTTCGCCACGTAAAGTTACTTTAACACCAATTGGCATGCCTTTACGTAATTTAAAAGATGCAACATCCTTTTTAGATAATGTAGATATCGCTTTTTGTCCAGATATAGTCGTTACTTCTTCTACTGCGTAGTCAATTAACTTTTTGTCTGCAACTGCTGCTCCAACACCCTTAGATATTACTATCTTAGTTAGTTTAGGAACTTGCATAACGTTCTTGTATCCAAATTCGTCGGTAAGAGCTGCAATTACTCTGCTTTTATACTCTTCTTTAAGTCTTGGTGAATATGCCATAACTATATTACTTCATTAGATTTTGTTGAAAATCTCACTTTTTTATCATCTTCCATTCTATAGCTAACTCGTGTTGTTTCCCCTTTTGAGGTTAACAATGATAAGTTAGAGATATGAATAGCAGCTTCTTTCTCTACGATTCCTCCTTGAGGGTTTTGTGCACTTGGTTTAGTATGTTTCTTAACCATGTTAATGCCCTCAACAATCGCTTTGTTCTTTTCTATAAATACTTTCTGTACTTGTCCTTCAGATCCTTTGTGATCTCCAGCAATTACTTTTACAGTATCTCCAGTTTTAATTTTAAGCTTTGTCATCTTACATTTTATGTATTAAAGCACCTCTGGTGCTAATGATACAATTTTCATGAATTGTTTATCACGAAGTTCTCTAGCAACAGGACCAAATACACGTGTTCCTCTCATTTCACCCGTTGGGTTTAACAAAACACAAGCATTATCATCAAATCTTATATAAGATCCGTCTGGTCTTCTTACTTCTTTTTTAGTACGAACAACAACTGCAGTAGAAACGGCTCCTTTTTTAATGTTTCCATTAGGAGTCGCATCTTTTACAGAGACAACAATTTTGTCTCCTACAGAAGCATATCTTCTTTTAGTGCCACCTAGAACTCGGATAGTTAAAACTTCCTTTGCTCCAGTGTTATCTGCTACCTTTAATCTTGATTCTTGTTGTAACATAATTATTTAGCTCTTTCTAGTATTTCAACTAATCTCCAACATTTAGATTTACTCATAGGTCGTGTTTCCATGATCTTTACAGTATCTCCAATGTTACAATCGTTTGTTTCGTCGTGTGCAACGTATTTCTTTGTTTTTAACACGAACTTTCCATACATAGGGTGTTTCACTTTTTTAACTTCTGCAACAACTATTGATTTTTGCATTTTGTTACTAGTAACAACTCCTACACGTTCTTTTCTTAAATTTCTTGTTTCCATCTTTCAGCAGAATTATTGTAATTCTCTTTTAGTTAATTCTGTCGCAATTCTCGCTACCGAACGTCTTACGTTACGTAACTGAATTGGATTTTCTAAAGGAGATATTGCATGAGCCAATTTTAGGTCTGAATAACTCTTTTTTGTTTCACCAAGTTTCTCTTCTAACTCAGCAACAGATAATTCCTTAATTTCGGATTGTTTCATCATCTTAAATTATTATGCTTCGTAATCGCGAGCAATTATAAACTTAGTTTTTACTGGTAGTTTTTGTGCTGCTAGACGTAAAGCTTCTTTAGCTATATCTAATGACACTCCTCCTACTTCAAAAAGCATTCTTCCTGGCTTAACAACAGCTACCCAATATTCAACGGCACCTTTACCTTTACCCATACGTACTTCAAGAGGCTTTTTTGTGATTGGCTTATCTGGAAATATTTTAATCCAAAGTTGCCCTTCTCTTTTCATGTAACGTGTAGCGGCAATACGTGCTGCTTCTATTTGACGTGATGTTAAAAAATTCGAATCTAGTGCTTTTATACCAAAGGTACCACTTGAAAGTTGATGACCTCTACCAGAGATCCCTTTCATACGTCCTTTTTGTTGCTTACGAAATTTTGTTCTTTTAGGCTGTAACATTTTTCTTTACTTTATAAAAAATTACTTTCTACGACGCGGTTTGTTGTCTCTGTTTCCGCCACGTCCTCCGGCTCCACCTTTTCCTTGCTTTTTGGACAATCCAACAAGCGGAGAAAGTTCTCTTTTACCATATACTTCACCTTTCATGATCCATACTTTTACACCCAATCTACCATAAGTAGTGTGTGCCTCAACTAAAGCATAATCAATATCGGCTCTAAAGGTTGATAAAGGAATACGTCCTTCTTTGTAGTGTTCACTACGTGCCATTTCAGCTCCGTTTAAACGTCCACTAATTTGAACTTTAATTCCTTCAGCATTCATTCGCATGGTAGCAGCAATGGCCATTTTGATTGCTCGTCTGTAAGAAATTCTATTCTCAATTTGACGTGCAATACTAGACGCTACTAAAAATGCATCAAGTTCAGGTCTCTTAATTTCAAAGATGTTAATCTGAACTTCTTTTCCAGTAAGTTTCTTAAGTTCTTCTTTTAACTTGTCTACCTCTTGGCCACCTTTCCCAATAATAATACCAGGTCTTGCAGTAGTGATAGTAACGGTTACAAGTTTAAGAGTTCTCTCGATAATTACTCGACTTACACTAGCTTTAGCTAAACGTACGTGTACGTATTTTCTAATCTTATCGTCTTCGGCAAGCTTATCTCCATAATCATTACCTCCGTACCAGTTAGATTCCCATCCTCTGATAATACCTAAGCGATTTCCGATTGGATTTGTTTTTTGTCCCATACTTCTATCTTAGCTTTGTGTGTTATTGTTAGCTCCAACTACGATGGTTACGTGGTTTGAACGTTTTCTAATTCGGTGTGCACGACCTTGAGGTGCTGGACGCAATCTTTTTAACATAGATCCGCCATCAACTCTTATCTCTTGTACAATCAATTCAGCCTCTTCAATATTAGCCTCTTCGTTTTTAGATTGCCAGTTTGCAATGGCAGACAATAACAATTTTTCTAAACGACCAGATGCTTCTTTTGAATTGAACTTCAATATATTAAGTGCATGTTCTACTTTTTCGCCTCTTACTAAATCGGCTACTAAACGCATTTTTCTTGGTGATGTAGGACAATTATTAAGTTTAGCAAAAGCAACGTGTTTTTTTGCTTCCTTAATAGCGTCTGCCATTTGTTTTTTACGACTTCCCATAGCTTACTACTTTTTACCTTTATTTTTAGCACCTGCATGTCCACGGAATGAACGTGTTGGTGAAAATTCTCCTAATTTATGACCCACCATGTTTTCAGTAACATATACTGGTACAAATTGACGGCCATTGTGAACTGCGATGGTTTGTCCAACAAAATCTGGAGTAATCATACTAGCTCTAGACCAGGTTTTGATTACCGTTTTTTTGTTAGCTTCAACGTTAGCAGCAACTTTCTTTTCTAATTTATAGTGAACGTAAGGTCCCTTTTTTAATGATCTTGCCATGTCTTATTTCTTTCTACGTTCTACAATATATTTATTACTTGCATTTGTTTTAGAACGTGTTCTATAACCTTTTGCTGGTATACCGTTTCTAGAACGTGGGTGTCCACCTGAAGATTTCCCTTCACCACCACCCATTGGGTGATCTACTGGATTCATTACCACTGGTCTAGTACGTGGTCTTCTACCTAACCATCTTGATCTACCTGCTTTACCAGATACTAACAATTGATGGTCTGAGTTAGATACAACGCCTATTGTCGCCATACAGTTAGCAAGAATCAATCTTGTTTCTCCTGAAGGCAATTTAATAGTAGCAAACTTACCATCTCTTGCCATTAATTGAGCAAATGCACCTGCACTACGCGCCATAATAGCACCTTGTCCCGGACGTAACTCTAAACAAGAAATAATAGTTCCTAATGGAATTTCACTTAAAGGCATTGCGTTTCCAATTTCTGGAGCAACCCCTTCTTTACCAGATACTACATTTTGACCAACTTGTAAACCATTTTGAGCAATAATATATCTTTTTTCGCCATCTTGATAATTCAATAATGCGATAAAAGCGGTTCTGTTTGGATCGTATTGAATAGAAGCTACTTCAGCAGGAACACCCACCTTTTCTCTTTTAAAATCGATAATACGATACTTTCTTTTATGACCTCCACCTATATAGCGCATGGTCATTTTTCCTTGACTGTTTCTACCACCAGACCTTTTGTTCGGAACGAGTAAACTCTTTTCCGGCTTATCAGTAGTGATGGCGTCAAATCCATTTACTACTCTAAATCGCTGTCCTGGTGTGATTGGTTTTAATTTTCTTACTGACATTAGTCTTTAATTACATGTTACTGTATAAATCAATCATTTCACCTTCCGCCAGTTGTACAATTGCTTTTTTAACAGCATTTGTTTTACCATTTTGAATACCAGTTTTTGTATGCTTGGTACTACGATCTGGACGGACATTTATAGTACGAACTTTTTCAACAGAAACACCATAAGCAGCTTCAACCGCTTTTTTGATTTCTACCTTGTTCGCCTTAGTATTCACTGAGAATGTGTAGCAATTTTTCAACTCGCTAAGAGCTGTCGCTTTTTCTGTGATTATAGGTTTAATTAAGATACTCATTGTTTCTATTTACTTAAATTTGTTTCAATTCCTTCTAAAGCGCCTTCTAAAAGTATGATGCGATTTGCATTTAAAATCTTGTAAGTGCTTAATTCTGAACTCATTATAACTTCAGGGCCTTTTAAATTGCGTGACGACAAATATACATTATTATTTGACGCTCCCAACACAAAAAGAGACTTTTTGTTTTCTAGGTCTAAAGCCTTTAAAACTGCGGTAAAGTTCTTTGTTTTAACATCGTCAAAATTAAAGTCTTCCAACACCACAATTGATTGCTCTCCGGCTTTGATACTTAGGGCCGATTTACGTGCCAAACGCTTCACATTTTTATTAAGTTTGAAGCTGTAATTTCTTGGTCTTGGACCGAACATACGACCACCACCTTTAAATATACCAGACTTAATACTACCTGCTCTTGCAGTACCAGTTCCTTTTTGCTTCTTAATCTTACGTGTACTTCCAGAAATCTCAGCACGTTCTTTCGACTTGTGAGTTCCTTGTCTTTGGTTTGCTAAATATTGTTTAACATCCAAATATACAGCGTGATTATTAGGGGCAATAGCAAACACATCTTTAGAAAGGTCTGCCTTTCTACCTGTGTCTTTTCCGTTTATATCTAAAACTGCTACTTTCATTATTTTCTAATAATTACATAAGCGTTTTTATGTCCAGGTACACACCCTTTCACCACTAGTAGGTTTTTATCCGCTACTACTTTTAAAACTCTTAAATTTTGAACTTTAACTGTGTCTCCACCCATTCTTCCTGCCATTTTCATTCCTTTGAAAACTCTTGCAGGATACGATGCAGCTCCAATAGATCCTGGCGCTCTTAAACGGTTATGTTGACCGTGAGTAGCTTGACCTACACCACCGAAACCATGGCGTTTTACAACCCCTTGAAATCCTTTTCCTTTAGATGTTCCTGCTACATCAACAAATTCACCTTCGGTGAAATGATCTACAGTGATTGCATCTCCTAATTTGTACTCCTCCTCAAAACCTTGAAATTCTACGATTTTGCGTTTTACAGAAGTTCCTGCTTTTTTAGCATGACCTAAGTCAGCTTTAGTAGCGCTTTTTTCTGTCGCGTCATCGAAACCTAATTGCACAGCTGTATAGCCGTCAACTTCTTCAGTTCTGACTTGGGTAACGATACATGGTCCAGCTTCGATAACTGTACAAGGAATATTCTTCCCGTTTTCATCGAAGATGCTGGTCATACCGATTTTTTTTCCAATTAACCCAGACATATTTAATTATTTATTAATTATTACTATTTCGTTGAAATCTAATTCAACATTTATATTCAAAAAAATTCAGGGTCGAAATACGTTCAACCCTGAATGCATTTTTACCGTTTTTCCCTCGCTCGCAGCTTAGGACATGTAAGTTTACAACTAAACTTTAATCTCTACTTCAACACCACTTGGTAATTCAAGTTTCATTAACGCATCAATTGTTTTTGATGACGACGAGTAGATATCCAATAATCTCTTATAAGATGATAATTGAAATTGTTCTCTTGATTTCTTGTTTACGTGTGGAGAACGTAATACAGTGAAAATTTTCTTGTGCGTTGGTAATGGAATTGGTCCCGTTACAACTGCACCAGTACTTTTTACTGTTTTTACAATCTTATCAGCAGACTTGTCTACTAAGTTGTGATCGTAAGATTTTAATTTTATTCTGATTTTTTGACTCATTTTATTAAGATTTACGATTCAACGCCTTTAGCTGCTTTGATGACTTCTTCAGAAATATTTGAAGGCGTTTCTGCATAGTGTGAAAATTCCATTGTTGATGTTGCGCGACCAGATGATAATGTTCTTAATGTGGTAACATATCCAAACATTTCTGATAATGGCACTGTAGCTTTTACAGTTTTTGCACCAGCTCTATCACCCATATCACTTACTTGTCCACGTCTTCTATTTAAATCTCCAACGATATCACCCATATTTTCTTCAGGAGTAATTACCTCAAGTTTCATGATAGGTTCCATAATTACTGCCTTTGCAGCTTTTGCTGAATTTTTAAATCCAAGTTTCGCAGCCAATTCGAATGATAATTGATCAGAATCCACATCGTGGTAAGATCCATCTTTCAAGGTCACTTTCATAGAATCTACTTCGTAACCTGCTAATGGTCCGTTAACCATCGCCATTTTAAATCCTTTTTCAATAGATGGGATAAATTCCTTAGGAACGTTACCACCTTTAATTACAGATTCAAACTGAAGTCCAGTAACACCTTCATCAGCTGGTTCAATAGTAAATACAATATCAGCAAATTTACCACGACCACCAGATTGTTTCTTATAAACTTCTCTATGATCAGCCGGACGCGTAATAGCTTCCTTGTACTCTACTTGTGGTTGCCCTTGATTTACTTCAACTTTAAACTCACGACGTAAACGATCTACAATAACATCAAGGTGAAGTTCACCCATTCCTGATATAATAGTTTGTCCTGAAGCTTCATCTGAACGTACTGTAAATGTTGGATCTTCTTCAGCTAATTTTGCTAAACCAATACCTAATTTATCTACATCTGCCTTAGTTTTTGGCTCCACAGCAATACCAATTACGGGATCTGGGAAGTCCATTGATTCTAAAACGATAGGATGTTTTTCATCTGAAAGTGTATCTCCTGTTTTGATAGATTTAAATCCAACAGCAGCTCCAATATCTCCAGCTTCTATATAATCAATGGCGTTTTGCTTGTTAGCATGCATTTGGTAAATACGTGAAATACGCTCCTTTTTACCAGAACGGTTGTTTAATACATAAGAACCTGCATCTAAACGACCTGAATAAGCGCGGAAAAATGCTAAACGACCAACAAAAGGATCGGTAGCAATTTTAAATGCTAATGCAGCAAATGGCTCATTAACACTTGGCTTACGAAGCTCTTCCTTCTCAGTATCTGGATTTACACCCACAATACCTTCTTTATCCATAGGAGAAGGCAAATAACGACATACAGCATCTAATAAGAACTGAACCCCTTTATTTTTAAATGCAGAACCACAAATCATAGGAATAATAGCCATATCCATTACAGCAGCACGAAGTGCAGCATGCACTTCATCTTCTGTGATAGAATCTTCATCTTCCATGAACTTTTCTAATAAGTTCTCATCATAAGTAGCTACCTCCTCAATAAGTAAGGCTCTATATTTTTTAGCTTCAGCTTTAAGCTCTTCTGGAATTTCAATAACATCAAAAGTCGCCCCTTGAGTTTCATCATGCCAAACAATTGCTCTATTCTTTACTAAATCTACAATACCTTTAAAGTTTTCTTCATCGCCAATATTTAAAACGATAGGCACAGCATTTGAACCTAACATTTCTTTAACTTGACTACAAACCATCATAAAATCAGATCCTTGACGATCCATTTTATTAACGAAACCAATTCTTGGCACCTTATAGTTGTCTGCTAATCTCCAGTTAGTTTCAGATTGTGGCTCAACACCATCAACCGCACTAAATAAAAACACCAAACCATCTAATACACGTAACGAACGGTTCACTTCAACCGTAAAATCTACGTGGCCAGGTGTGTCAATAATATTAAAATGATAATCCTTAGCATCTGCTGTTGGTTCACCATTTTCTCTTGGAAATGTCCACTCACATGTTGTAGCAGCCGATGTGATTGTAATACCACGCTCTTGCTCCTGCTCCATCCAGTCCATTGTTGCAGCACCATCGTGCACTTCGCCAATTTTATGTGACACTCCCGTATAATAAAGAACACGCTCTGTTGTAGTGGTCTTGCCCGCATCAATATGCGCAGCAATACCTATATTTCTTGTTAATTTTAAATCTCTAGCCATGTCGTAATTAAAATCTAAAGTGAGAGAATGCTTTGTTTGCTTCTGCCATTTTATGAGTATCCACTCTTTTCTTAACAGCAGCCCCTTCTTCTTTAGCCGCGGCTAAAACTTCTGAGGCTAAACGCAATGCCATAGATTTTTCGTTTCTTTTACGTGAATAGCTAATTAACCATTTCATCGCTGTTGAAACTTTACGATCTGGACGAATTTGCATTGGAATTTGGAATGTAGCACCACCAACACGACGACTACGTACTTCTACGTGAGGCATCACATTAGATAAGGCATCTTTCCAGATTTCTAAAGCTGTTTTTTCTTCGTCAGTTTTTTTTGAGTCTACAATGTCAATAGCATCGTAAAATACTTTAAAAGCTACCGATTTCTTTCCATCCCACATCATCATATTAACGAAACGAGTTACTAACTGGTCGTTAAAACGTGGATCTGGTAAAAGCGGTCTCTTTTTTGCTGCTCTTTTTCTCATGTCTTCTTTTAAGTTTTTAGTTGTTAGTTTTTAGTTGTTAGTTATTAGTATTTAGACACTCATAACTTTTAACTCATAACTCTTAACTTGTTTTACTTCTTAGGGCGTTTTGCACCATACTTAGATCTACGTTGCGTTCTACCTGAAACACCTGCTGTGTCTAAAGCACCACGTACAATGTGATATCTAACTCCTGGCAAATCCTTTACCCTTCCACCTCTAACCAATACTATCGAGTGCTCTTGTAAATTGTGACCTTCTCCACCAATGTATGCATTAACCTCGTTACCGTTTGTTAAACGAACCCTGGCTACCTTACGCATTGCTGAGTTAGGTTTTTTAGGAGTCGTTGTATAAACACGAGTACACACACCACGTCTTTGAGGACACGAATCTAAAGCAGCCGATTTACTCTTCTTGGTTATTTTGGCTCTTCCTTTTCGTACTAATTGTGAAATTGTTGGCATATATATTCTATATAAATTTTAAAATCCTCTTCTAAGAGGGCTGCAAAGGTAGAAATAAAAATGTATTATTCAAACCCTAAAACATTAATTTTCATATAATAATCATTTTTTTTTAAAGGCATCCATAATGCTATGATAAGCAGCATGCCGAAATACTAGATGCGGCTTACTATTTAAAGTAGATTTTAGCCTATTTCTAAAAATATAAAATCATATTAACACCAAATTCTGTTGTGATTTCAAGAGAAATTAAAAATTATTTTATAACACATAATTATATGCTGTTAAATTCCGTTAGATTTACACTCATATCGAGTAGACAGTGTTCAGTTGCAGTAATCGGTCAGGTAAAAATAAACATTTGGAATATAATTCATAAACAGTGCTTTTAAACGTGCAAAAAACTTCTTTTTTATTCCTTATTATATATGGTCTGTTTTCATTAAGTGGTGGGTGCCAGAATTTAATACTTCAAATAGAACCAAAAATAGAAACGGACAGCATTGTTATTACTGCTTTAAACTATAAAACCAAGCATAGCAATTACGACTCCATGCTCTCGGAGATAGATTCGATTCAGAACACATTATATAAGCAAGGCTTTATAGAAAATGAATTTGAGGCACTCAAAAGAATTAACGATTCCACCTTTTTTACGGTATTGGATGTAAAACAAAAATATGAGACTATTCATATTTATTATGACAACTCAATCATAGATGCTTCCATTCTAAATCAAGTTTCAACTGAGGTAAACATCAATTATTTTGAACTGCCTTTTAAGGCCGTCGAAAAAGCCTTGCAATTCATTAATTCAAAAATTTCAGGGACTGGATTCCCTTTTTCAAAACTCCGTCTAGGAAATATTGAAATAATTGAAGACATGAAATTGAGAGCCAACCTTATTATTATATTTGATAGCAATAAAAGGCAGATTGACAACATTGTAATTAAAGGATACAAAAAATTCCCTCAGGCTTACCTAAAACACTTTTTAAAAATTAAGCGGTCTCAAGTTTTTGATTTAAAAAAAATAAAAGAAAAAACCGAAAGACTGAGCAATTTAAAATTTGCCAACCAAATTAAAAGTCCGGAAGTGCTTTTTACCAAGGACTCTACCACACTCTACATGTATCTTGAAAAGGCAAAAAGCAACTCGTTTGACGGATTTTTAGGATTTGGCACCAATGAAGACTCCAATAAAATTGAGTTTGATGGCTATTTGAATTTAAATTTAACCAATAATTTAAATTTTGGTGAAACCTTTAGGCTCTTATACAAAAGTGATGAGAATGACCAAACTACTTTTGAAGGCACCTTAAGTTTACCTTATTTATTCAACTCACCAATTGGTGCAGATTTACAATTACGCATTTTTAGAAAAGACTCTTCATTTTCAACCGTAAATCAATCTGCAAAACTCCATTACCAATTAAATTCTAAAAACAAAATATACGGGGGCATCACATCTACTGAATCCAGTAATCTTTTAAATGAAAATACATCCATAAACATTCTAGATTACAAATCTAATTATGCCACGCTTGCCTATCAATTTTTGAATTTTGACCCCTACAATCTATTATTTCCTTTAAAATCGTCTATATATATAGAAAGCAACTTCGGAAATCGAAAACAGTCAAGTTTATCTGAAAAACAAACTCTGCTTGAACTTGATGCTTTTAAAATTTTTAATTTGAATGAACAAAACAGCATATACCTAAGAATTAATGGAGCGATGTTAAATTCTACGAATTATTTAGAGAATGAGTTAATTCGGTTTGGAGGCATAAATTCTATAAGAGGTTTTGAAGAAAATAGTTTATATGCATCGCAGTATGGGCTAGTAAACTCGGAATATCGATACCAATTAAATTCGTCCATCTATATTCACTCTATAATTGATTTTGCTTATTTTGAAAATGCCATCGCTAATATTAAAGAAAAACTTTTCGGCTATGGTTTTGGTTTCGGAATCCTTACAAAATCCGGATTGTTAAAGTTCAACTATGCCAACGGCAAAATTGAAAACCAGAAGTTTAAACTTTCCAATTCTAAAATACATCTTAGTTTAATAGCTGATTTTTAGCATTTACCCATTGAATTCCTTAATAAAATGAAAACTTTAACCATTATTTATTGTTTTATTAACTTTTTATTATGATTTTTGAATTGACTAATTCAAATAATTATAAAATGAAAACAAAGTTTAGTGGAATTCTAACGCTACTACTAGCGTTTGTTGTGCAACTAACGTTTGCACAAGAAAAACAAATTTCGGGTACAGTCTCAGACGGTGCAGGTTTACCGCTTCCGGGAGCTACCGTCTTGATTAAAGGCACTAGTTCTGGAACCTCAACAGATTTCGATGGTAAATATTCTATTACAGCTAATCAAGGGGCGACTCTTGTTTTTAGTTTTGTAGGATATACTACAAAAGAAATTGCGGTAGGTGCCTCAAACACAATTAATGTTACTATGCAAGAGGATGCTCAGGCTTTAGAGGAAGTTGTAGTAACTGCTTTGGGTATTAAAAGGCAAAAGAAAACCCTTACCTATCAAGCAGAAAAAGTAAGCAGTCAAGAACTCGTTCAGGTAAGCCCTACTAGAGCGGCCAGTGCACTGGCAGGTAAAGTTGCAGGTCTGCAAATTAACGTTCAAAGTAACGGTGTAAACCCAACTACTCAAGTGCTCTTAAGAGGGATGCGCTCAATCACTTCAAATAATAGTGCCTTAATTGTTATTGATGGTTCTATTGCTTCTCAAGGGGCGTTTGACGATTTAAACCCAAATGATATTGAAAGCATGAATGTCCTAAAAGGCGCTACAGCTGCTGCTCTTTACGGTTCTTCAGCCGGTAATGGTGCAATTATAATTAATACTAAACAAGGAAAAGCTGGTGACGGTTTTAGAGTTGGTGTATCTACAGCAGCAACTTTTGAAAATGTTGCCTGGATGCCTGAATTTCAATCTGAATACGGAAGTGGATTGAATGGTATTTATGACCCTATTGAAAACTTAAACTGGGGGCCACGTTTTGATGGTCAATTACGTCAAATTGGTCCTACTATGGGTCCAAATGATCCATTACCTACACAAATTGTTCCTTATGCTCCTATAAAAGACAACTTATTAAAGTTTTATAATACGGGTACAACTTTCCAAAACACGGTGTATTTTAGTGGTGGTGGCGACGATTCTTCTTTCTATGTATCTGTTGGAGATCAAAAAACTAAAGGTATTATTCCAGATGACTCTTATAAAAGAAACACATTTAAAGTCAATGCTTCTAAAAAACTTGGTAAATTAACTTTAAGTTTAGCTTCCAATTATTTAAGAGATGAAACAAATGTTGTTGGTAATCGTGGTGGTGACCAAGACAGACCTTTATATTGGTTTATATTAAACCAAACTAATAATACGCCAGTAGCGGAATATTCGGACTGGGATAACCCAAATAGTTATGGGTATGCTGATAACTATTCTAATGCTTATTACCAAAACCCGTATTGGGTTGTGGGAACTACCAGAGATATTGATCAGACAAGTAGGCTAACAGCTAATATTACGGCATCTTACGAAATTTTCGATTGGATGAACTTTACAACGCGTATAGGTATTAATACTGGCAACGGATTTGGGAAAGAATGGAGAGCAAGACAAGAGTATAGTAACCGTCTGCAACCTGCAGCAGGTACCGTACCTTCTTTTGTAACAGATACTGAAAATAGTTTTACTTCGTATACTACAGATGCCTTATTATCATCTGATTTCGAATTTGGTGAAGATTTCCAATTGAAATCTATTTTAGGTGCTACGAATACAACAAACTACACAAAAAATAGTATTATAGCTGTAAATAACTTGAGTATCCCTGATTTTTATGATATTTCTAATGGTACTGGACAACCTGTTGTAACTGCTAACGAAACTTCTAAAAGAACCTATGGTTTCTTTGCCGATTTAAACTTTGGTTGGAGAGATTTCCTGTTTTTAAATCTTTCTGGTAGATATGATTTCACATCTACATTACCAGCTGCAGATAATAGTTACTTTTATCCTGCCGCAGGTCTTTCGTTTGTAGTAAGTGATGCTTTCCCAGATTTAAAAGATGGGGCTTTATCATTTTTAAAACTTACGGCAAGTAACTCTACCGTTTACAACGATTTAGGTGCTTATCAAACCAATGAAACATTTTTCCAAGGAACTGGTTTTCCATTTGGTTCTGTTAATGGGTTTGAAGTGGCTCGTACTGCAGTTGATTCTGGACTTACAAAAGAAAAAATTAATACCACAGAGTTTGGTTTAAACTTGGCATTCTTTAACAATCGTTTAACCTTTGATGGCGCCTATTTTGAGACAACATCTACCGACTTAATTACAAGCACGACGCCGTCTGTAGCTTCGAATGCTAATTTGTTATTAACGAATATTGGTGAACTAAAAAGTTCTGGATATGAGTTAACATTAGGAGGTACCATTTTACAAACTGATGACTTTTCTTGGGATATGAATATTAATTATACCCATAATGAGCAAAAAGTAACAAAAATTAAGGAAGGTGTTGATGAAATTAAATTATACTCAACAAACGTTCTTGACGAGGTTGGCATATTCGCGGTAGTTGGAGAACCATTCCCAACATTAAAAGCGTCGTCATACGTTAGAGATCCCCAAGGAAGAATAGTTATTAATCCAGTAGATGGTAACCCAATACAAGGTGATGTAAAAAGTCATGGGCAGGTAACTCCTGACTATATTATTGGTCTAAACTCTTCTATTAATTATAAAGGGTTTCGCTTATCAACAACTATGGATTACAGAACGGGCCATGTTTATTATGAACAAGGAACTGACGCTATGGAATTTACAGGTAGGGGAACTCACACTGTACAAGCAAACAGACAAGATTTTGTAATACCGAATACAGTATATGAAACGGCTGCAGGTTCTGGTGTTTTTGTAGAAAACACATCTATTCCTATTACAGGTGGTGATATGACTTACTGGCAAAATGTATATAACAACATAAAGGAAAATTATATTAAAGATGCCACGGCATTTAAAATTAGAGAAGTATCTTTAACTTACGAGCTTCCTAGTAAATATTTAGAGAACTCTCTTGTTCATTCTTTAAGATTTGGATTTATAGGTAGAAACTTATTTACGTGGTTACCATCAGAAAGCAAGTTCGCTGATCCTGAGTTTCAAAATTTGGTATCACGGGCTACAACCGCCTCAGGAACTCGAAATGCGGTTCCTGCAAATGCCATTGGAATTGGTGGTTTTATTCAAGGCCCTCCAACAAAATCGGTTGGATTTAGTGTTAATATAGAATTTTAAAAAAAATGAAAATGAAAAATATATTAAAAACAATCAATATTCTAGTTGTTGTATTACTGCTAGCATCTTGTAGTGACAGTTTTTTGGATGTCAATGAAGACCCAAATAATCCTATAGCGGTTACCCCTGACCTTATCTTACCGACTGGATTAAACTTTAGTAACATCATAGAAGAGCGATCTCGAGGTATGAACCATTTAGGTAACCTGTTTATGTACAGCTGGAGTCAATCTAATGGTTTTTCTTGGTATCCTGATGAATTTCAATATCTAGTTAATTCAACATTTTACACACGTATTTTTGATTATACGTATAGGAGTCCACTTAAGCAATACGCAGCATTAATTAATTTAGAGGGTGCAGAAAATGGTTATTATCAAGCTATTGGTAAAATAATGGCAGCGCTTCATTTTCAACAGTTAGTTGATTGCTATGGAGATGTCCCTTATACGGAAGCTTTACAAAGAGGTGGCAATGCCACTCCTGCGTATGACGATGCTCAAGCTGTTTATGAAGGGATCATGAATGATTTATCTGATGCCATTACTTTAATTAATGCTACATCAAATTCTGTAGTTGGAGCTATTGTACCTGGCATTGATGATGGTGTTTTTGGTGGCGATATGGACAAGTGGAAAACATTTGCAAATACTGTTAAATTAAGAATACTAGTGCGTCAGTCAGACATGGCTGGAAGAGATGCCTATATTCAAGATGAGTTTGCTAAAATCGCCGCTTCGGGTGCTGGTTATATGAATTCTGATGTTACTATAAATATTGGATATGCTCAAAACGCAAATCAGCAAAATAGAAAATGGGAAGACATGAGTCAAGATGTTTCTGGTACTGAAACGCTTACTTATAAGGCTACTTGCGCAACACCTTATGCTTTAGATAGGCTAATAAGTACAAATGATGGTAGACTAGACTTTATTTTCGAAAGACCAGCTACTGGCCATTTAGGCGTACCACAAGGCCTTGTAGATTATGGAGGTACGCAATTTCTTACTCCGGAATTGGTGTCAAACGTTGGCCCTGGGATTTATAAAGGTCCTACTCAAGATGGGGTTCTTTATACTGCTGCAGAGTCTTATTTTAATAGAGCCGAAGCTGCTGTTAAAGGATTTATTTCTAGCGACCCTAAAGCCATGTATGAAGCTGGAATTCAAGCCTCTTTTGACTATCTAGGTGCAGGTGATGCCAGTGGGTATTACGGCCAGGATATTACAACAGTTGGTTGGGATAATTCTTCAAACAAAATTGAAGCCATTATGATTCAGAAATGGGTAGCTCTTATGGGTATTAACGCACTTCAATCTTGGTTTGATTATACTAGAACAGGGTATCCATCAGATCTTCCTGTATCTTTACAAGCAACAACTCCAGATAGACCAGTTAGACTGTTTTATCCATCGAGTGAAGTAACGTCTAATGCAGATAATTTACCAACACAGCCAGATGCTTTTACAGCAAAACCATTTTGGGCTAATTAAAAAAAAACGATATGAAAAATTATATTAAATATTTATCAATTTTATGTGTCTCATTACTGTTTACTTCATGTTTGGTAGACGATGGTGACACAGTAGACATCGAATACGGTCTTGGACCCAATTTAGTTGGTTTCCTAAATCCAAGCGTTAACGCATCTGTTGCTGCAGATGGGAATACGAATGACATTTTAATGACTGTGACCTTCGCAGGTCCAACAGCTTCTGAGTTTACTGGAGATTTCGACGTAACGATTAGTGTAGACCCTTCTTCTACGGCAGTAGCGGGTACACATTATGAGCTTAGTTCGAGTACTTTAACGTTGTCAAAAGACACTAATTATATTGCAAATTTACCTTTAACAATTCTTACTGAAGGCATCGATCCTCCATTAGATGCAAATCCAGTGCTAACTTTAGTTATTACTGAAATATCTGATGGATCAATTGTTCCTAATGGTAAAACTTCTTCTATTGATATTACAATAGAATATTTATGTTTCTCTAATATTACAGGTAAATATCGTGCTTTAGAAGGCAAATATTTTAGAATTGGCGTTGAAAGTAGCTTGTCTACACCAGATGCATGGCCAGATGAAACAGAGATTATATTTCTTTGTGGAAATACCTATAGAGTTCTTGAATATTTTGGACCTGAAGCTTTTAATGGTAATGAATGGTATTTTAACATAGATGAATCAGGTACTATTACGTATCCAGCAACAACTCCTACCGGAGACCCTCAAATGGGTAATGGACAACCCTTTATTTCGTGTGCAACAGACCCAGGTAATATGACAAATGTTCCGTGTGGTGCAAGTAGTACAAATTATGTAGAGATTGATGGAGATGAGATAAGATTATATATGACTTATGGCTATTTAACTCCTGGTTCTGGTCCTAGAGAATTTTTTCATGTTCTGGAGAAAATTGTAGACTAATTTTAAATTTAAAAAATAGAAAAAATGAAAAAAATGAAATATATTTTAAGCTCTACAATCTTAACGCTTTTTCTTTTTGGATGTGATGTTCAAGAGGCAAAGCAAGATAGTTCGCCAATTGGAAGTACCGAGGGTTATTCAATTCCATCATTCACCTTGACTTCTGAGGGTTCAACCAATGAGGGAGACGAAACAGTTTATACATATACGGTTACTCTAGATAAACCAATTACGAAGAATGTAAACTTGGCTTTTGAAATACTTGATGGTACTACGGCTACAGAACATGAGGATTTCGATTTTGTTAGTGGTACGCTTAGGGCCTATGAAACTACAACCACTTTGCAAATTATAATTTATAATGATGATGAAGTAGAAGATACTGAAATTTTGAATGTTACAGTAGTACCTGGGCCAGATTTAGAAACTGCTTATATTCTAAACCCTATATCGGTGTACCCAGAGTTAAGCATTACTATAGATAATTTTACTTCTGGTGATCTTAATATTGGAATGGAATGGGATGCAGATAATGGTTCTGGAGCTTCTCCAACAGAATTAGCAGATTTAATATTATTAATTACAGATGCCGTTAGCCCTTATACTACTGTAATTGGTAGTGCAGATGGAGGTTCTTTTGAAACTTACACTATGACTTCTGATACGCCTGATGGCGATTACTTTGTTATAGCTGACGTATATGCACTTGATGACTCCGATTTTGATATGGATATAACGGTAACTTTTGATCAAGGAGGAGTTGTTCAAGGAGCCGCGATTGAATTTCCTGCAGCGATGAACTCAAGAATCCTTTGTGATGAATATGTTGTTCTAGCCAAAGTTACAAAATCTGGAGAAACTTATTCTTGGACTTCTGAAAATGCAACTCTGACTAATGAACCAGCCAATGATAGTGCTGCTCCATATATAGGAACTTCAACTGTCTTACTTGATGCTTGGGCAGATTATGCTAATGGAGCCTCTGTTGAAATTGAAGCAGGAACAAGTGCCAATGAATTTTGGATAAGAAATTATACCAACCCTGCGATTACAAACACTGACACTGCATACCTGATTGTAACGATTGACGATGTTTGTGGTAATGTAACAGTAATGTCGAATGAAGACTATGATTATGGTTGTCCTACAGGAGTCGTTACAGGTTCAGGTACAGTTGATCTAAATAGTAAAACAATTGATATAACCAATACATTTGCTCTTGGTGCCGCTTGTGGAGGAGATTATCCTGGTCAACGATTTGTACTTCGATTACCGTAATTTAATTTCTATATAAAAAGAAAATTTGCGTGATGTAAAACTAAAACCACTCTATTAAAAGAGTGGTTTTTTTATACCTTTATCCCAATGGAAAACCAAACACAAATATTCGGCATTAGAGCAATTATTGAAGCTATTAATGTTGGAGAAACTACAGATAAGTTATTTCTACAAAAAGGAGAAAGAGGTGAGTTATTTAGTGAATTATAATCTTTATTAAATAGAAAATCAATCAACAAGTCTTACGTTCCTGTTGAAAAGTTGAATAGACTCACTTCAAAAAATCACAAAGGCGCCGTTGCCCAAATTTCGCCAATAGAGTTTTATAATAAAGAGCATCTTCTACTAAACGTTCTCCAATCTAGTAAAGTATACTGTATTCCATTTGATTTGTCATACACATCACATAACTTTGTGGCAATTCTTTGCGCCGTTGACCACACAAGCATCAATGGTATTGTTATCTTTCCTGTTTTGTGACTTGAGGCACCCAAGATCAAAATTTCATAATTTCAAGAATCTTAGTTTTGCTTTCAGATAGTTGTAGCAGTTTAGATTTGACTTCCTTTGACCGTGGAAGTGCATAGGTTAATTGTTGTATATCGTTGATTTCTAAAATTGCTTTTTCGATAGAGATGCCTGTTTTATTTAGACATAGTCTTCTTTCAAGTTCCTTGTATAGTGTGTAAGCCATGAAGCATATGCATATGTGGGCCTTTATACGACCATTTTTTCTGTGATATATTGGTCTTGCCCGTAGGTCTGATTTCGATATTCTAAATGCTTTTTCCACAGTCCATAAATTAGCATAAGCCTTTATTACTTCTTTAGGGTCTAAGTCCGTGTTGGTGTTGTATCCTTTCAGCCCATCCCATTTACTATCCGCTTTATATCTATCATAATCAATTTCAACCTTTGTGTCCCCTTCTAGTTTGAGATACTTATTGTAGCCCCGGTTATTGATACTTTCCTTTGTTAGCTTTCCCGTGGCTACCTTCTTCTTCAGTTTTGTTAGACCTCGTTTCCTATTAAACTCATCTTTTCGCTGCCGTTTGGTGCTGAATGAGACTACTAAGCGTCCTTTACTTGTTATAAAATCGTGAGGCTTGGTTTCTGGGATGTTCGCTTCTAATATCAAGTTTCTGATATCTTCTTTTTCACTTTTTACCCGACCGCCTAAAATATATCGAAAACCTTCTTCTTCAAGTTTCTCAATGTTCTTTTTTGAAAGTAAGGCAGCATCTGCAACGACTATGGGTTTTGCTATCGCGTAGCGTTTACATATCTGTTCAATGGCAGGTACCAGTGTTTTAGTCTCAGCTGTATTACCTTCAAAAACTTGATAAGCAATCGGGTAACCGTTCGTACTCACCAAAAGACCAATCATGATTTGAGGGTGCTGGTGTTTACCGTCTTTGGAATACCCTATCTTTCTTAACTGATCTTCTTTGTCTGTTTCAAAGTACAATGTGGTCATGTCGTAGAATACTAGACCGATCTGATTGTTCAATATTTTCTTGGTGTAGTTAAATGTGATGCCCTGTATTATATTGATGACAGGTTCAGTAAGCTTGTCCATGTACCTATAAATTGCATGCACTCCCACATCAACCTTTGCATGTCGATGCAGGTACTCTACAGTACGCAACTTGCTACCGGGCATGACAAGGCGGCTGATGACAAGTGCTTTTAGATACTCTGTATCCTTAAGAGAACTTTCATAGCCCACAGTGTTGAACAACGAACCGAAAACCAAATCCGGTCCTATCAACTGGATATTTTCATTGTATAAAGAGGAAACAAATGCATCAATTGTAAGATCTTCCGATTCAATGAATAATGAAGGTTGTTGGCTTAGCTTGTCTATCTCAAAATTAGCAATCCGTTTAAGCAAATCTACCTCTTGGGATGTCCGTCCGACTCCAACAGTTTGCAATATCTTATTTCTTCTCCCCTCTTTTTTAAGAATCTGAATACTAAACGAGCCACTTTTATTCTTTTTCTGACGTACAAACATGTCATAAATATACACATTTGAACGGGCGAGGCACCCATAACAATCATTTGAAAATTGTAACATAACTCATTGTTAGATAGTTACAACTTATTAATTTGGATGGTCACAAAACAGGTGGAGAAACTACAGATAAGTTATTTCTACAAAAAGGAGAAAGAGGTGAGTTATTTAGTGAATTATAATCTTTATTAAATAGAAAATCAATCAACAAGTCTTACGTTCCTGTTGAAAAGTTGAATAGACTCACTTCAAAAAATCACAAAGGCGCCGTTGCCCAAATTTCGCCAATAGAGTTTTATAATAAAGAGCATCTTCTACTAAACGTTCTCCAATCTAGTAAAGTATACTGTATTCCATTTGATTTGTCATACACATCACATAACTTTGTGGCAATTCTTTGCGCCGTTGACCACACAAGCATCAATGGTATTGTTATCTTTCAATTTGAAATTTGTTAGAATAATAATTATTTATAGTCATATAATGTGTGTATATATTATTCTAAAAGAGCAAACATTCCATTAATTCATTAAAATATTCATCTTTTTCTTGAATTTTAACCATTTATTATTGCTTAATTAACTTTTTATTATGATTTTTGGCATTGACTAATTCAAATAATTATAAAATGAAAACAAAGTTTAGTGGAATTCTAACGCTATTACTAGCGTTTGTTGTGCAACTCACGTTTGCACAAGAAAAGACAATTTCTGGTACGGTAATAGACAATTATGGTCTACCCCTTCCTGGAGCGACTGTCTTAATTAAAGGTACTTCCTCTGGTACATCTTCAGATTTCGATGGTAAATATTCAATCAAAGCTAGTCAAGGGGCAACCCTAGTATTCAGTTTTGTAGGGTACGCGAATAAACAAGTAGCTGTGGGAAATTCAAATACAATAGATGTAGTTATGGTCGAAGATACCTCTGCTCTTGAAGAAGTTGTTGTTGTAGCTTATGGTACACAAACCAAACAGTCTATTGTAGGTTCTGTGGGTATAGTAACAAGTGAAGTTATTGAGAACCAACAGGTAACTTCTCCATTAAGAGCTCTTCAAGGTGCTGTCCCTGGGGTCAATTTACTTACTGCTGGTGGCCAACCTGGAAACAACCCCACAATAAGAATTAGAGGTTTTTCAAGTTTAAATGCTGATGCATCTCCACTAATTGTTTTAGATGGTGCTCCATTTAATGGAAACTTGAACACTATAAGTCAAGACCAAATTGAATCCTTGTCTGTATTAAAAGATGCTTCATCTACATCGCTTTATGGTTCTCGTGGTGCTAATGGTGTTATTCTTATTACAACAAAAAAGGGTAAAAGAAATTCTGCTCCAAGAGTTACTGTTAGATCTCAAGTAGGTTTTTCTAACCCAACGGTTGGAGTGCATGACTTATTAAGTACAGATGATCAATTTAAATTGACATGGGAAGCACAGAGAAATGAAAACCAATATAATCTAGGACAGTCTCCTACTGAGGCTGCTGAGAATGCTTCTGCAGGACTTGTTGATTATTTTGGTTACAACCCTTATAATGTTGCTAGACCTGTTGATGTTAATGGTAATTTAACAACTGCCAACAAGTTATGGGACACGAATTGGGAAGATGAAATCTTAAAAAGAGACTATTTGAGAACTAATCATAACATAAGTCTTTCAGGTGGTGATGAAAAAACCACTTACTTTATGGGCATGGACTATTTAAACGAAGAAGGACCAGTAATTCGTTCTAATTTTGAAAGAGTTGCTGCAAGACTTAATATAGAGTCTCAAGTTAACGACTGGCTTAAAGTTGGTTTCAATACGAGTTTTTCAAGATCTAATTCAGGAAATCCAGATCAGACCAGTGGAAGTACAACACAAGCAATCTCATGGATATATGGTGTTTCTAGTGCATATCCTATTTTTGCAAGAGATGCAAACGGTAGACTTTCATTGGATGTAGCTGGGCAACCTCAATATGATTTAGGAAATGGAGCAAATGCTGGACAATCAGTAAATAGTGTTAGACCGTCTAGAGGTGGTCAAAATGTTTTGGCTGAACTTTATTTAGGTAGAGAAAATAGAAGACGTACAAGTTATTTGGGTAATCTTTTTGCCGAAATTCAATTATTAGAGGGACTGAAGTTTAGAACAAATTTCAGTTATGAAAATTATCTTTTTGATTCCTTTAGTTTTGATGATGATTTATTGAGTTTTGCTTCGAACGTAGGTGGTCGTGTAGATCAAGATAGAGATATTACTACTACTGTTAACGCTATTCAATCTTTAAACTACCAAAAAGGTTTTGGCAGTCATAATATTTCTGTTGATTTGATTACAGAAGCCTACACTTTTGAGTTTGATAATTTAGGTGCTCAGGGTACTGGCTTCCTTCCAAATGTTAGTGTTTTAGATGGTGCAACTGCTCCAGAATCAGTTACTGGTAATGTGGTTTCAGAAAGAATTAATAGTTACTTGGGTAGGTTAGCCTATAATTTTAATCAAAAATATTTTATTGAAGGTTCTTACAGACGTGATGGTTCTACCAGATTTAGTGAAGACACACGTTGGGGTGATTTCTTCTCAGTTGGTGCCAGTTGGGTGGTTACAAATGAATCCTTCTTATCTGATAGTAACACCTTAAACTATTTAAAGTTTAGAGGGTCTTATGGAGAACTGGGGAATAACCGCATTTTTTTATCTGGCTCAAACCCTCTTGTTCAAGATTATTTCCCATACCAATCTATTTTTAACTTAGGCTGGAACAACGAAGGTAACACAGGTATTTTACTTGCAGGTGTTGCTGACCCTAATATTAGTTGGGAAAGAACTGAATCTTTAAATATTGGTGTTGATTTTGAGTTGTTTAATGGTGTTATATCTGGTACTGTAGATTACTACTCTAAAGAATCTGTTGACTTAATATATGACAAACCGATTCCTTCATCAACTGGTGTTAGTGAAATCACAACAAATATTGGTGCTATTAAAAACTACGGATGGGAAGTTGCTTTAAATTCAAAAAATGTTAGTACAGACGATTTTACTTGGACTACTGGGATTAATTTCTCTTTAGATAATAATGAAATTACAGAGTTAACTCAAGATGAATTTGTTAATGGGTCTAAATTATGGAAAGTAGGTAATTCTATTTTCGATTGGTACATCCGCGAATGGGCTGGTGTTGACCCTGCTGATGGTTTTGGTATGTGGTATCAAGATGTTTTAGATGTAGATGGTGAAGTTACAGGTAGAGTTACTACTAAAGATTACGACACAGCTACCCGTTACGAAACAGGTTCTTCTTCATTGCCAGATATTATTGGTGGTTTTACAAACTTTATCAAATATAAACAATTTGATTTAAGTATCCTTATGAACTTTAGTTTTGGTGGTACTTTATTGGACACGGATTATTCTGGTCTTATCAATCAATTCTCAAATCCTGGTGTTGCTCATCATGCTGATACTCAAAACAGATGGCAACAACCTGGAGATATAACTGATTATCCATTATTACTTACTGGTAATAATAACCATGCATCACGTTCAACTCGATTCTTATTCGATAATGATTATGTGCGTTTGAAGAGTTTAACTTTTGGATATAACTTACCAAGTTCTGTGACAGATAGAATTGGATTATCCAGTTTCCGTTTATTCATACAAGCTGATAATATTTTCACTTGGCAATCACATAAGGGTATTGACCCAGAACAAGCGTTTAATGGTTTAACTAATAACAGATCACCACTTTCTAAGACCATTACGACCGGTGCTATCGTACAATTTTAAAAAAAATGAAAATGAAAAATAACTTAATTAAAAACAAGATTTTACTTCTATTTGCAGCACTTATGCTTTTAAATAGTTGTTCAGAAGAGTTCCTTCAGGAACCTAAAAACACAAATGGTGTAACTGCAGATGTTGTATTTTCGGATAGATCAATTGTAGAATCCTATATAACAGGTATTCTTAGAAACTTTAGAAGCCAGTATTCTACTGTGGATACAGGTGGTTTATATGCCTTATATTTTGCAAGAAGTATAAAAGGAAATGATCTTATTCAAGCACCAAGTTGGTATCGTTTTGATTATGGGCATGAAAATAGAGAGCCTAACTTTAGACGTACCATTTTTAACTGGGACTACAATTATGACCAAGTAAATCAGGCAAATGTACTTATTCAAGGTGTAGCACAAAGTGGATTAGATGATGCATCAAAAAAAGAATTTATTGCTATTGGTAAAGTATTGAGAGCGTTTCATTATTTTCAGTTAGCTTTAGAGTTTGCACCTAATTTAAACACAAATCCGTCAATTGCTCGATTACCAATTTATACTGAACCAGCTACTGGTGCTTCGGAAGGTAATCCACCAAGTCCTACTAGCGAAGTTTATGCATTAATTTTAAAAGATTTAAAAGAAGCTATTCCAAACATATCAAATAATCGTTTAGGTAAAAGCTATATTAATAAGGCTGTAGCTAATGGTATTCTAGCGAGAGTCTTATCTGTTACCCAAGATGATTGGAGTGGTTTAGCCGCTGCTGCAAAAGCTGCTTATGGTGGTGATGCTGCCTCTGCCGTTGTTTCAAGTAATTGGGGATCTGGTTTTGATGATTTGTCTGATCAAGACTGGCTCTGGGGAATGTATCAAGATTCTAACGAAACAAATTTTTTCTACGCAGCACCGCATGTTATGATTGATCATTTAGTATTGTCGTATCAAGCGACATATGTAAATAGAAACTTCGTGAATTTGTTCTCTGATACAGATGTAAGAAATCTGTTTTTTGATATCTATGGTGTTTCCGAAACTACTCCTTACAGAGAGTTTGTCACTACCAAATTTGACTTTACATTTGAAGCTGATTTACCAATAATGAGAAAATCTGAAATGGTACTTCTTGATGCCGAAGCACAATACCACTCTGGAGCTATGGGATCTGCAATAGATCTTTTATTTACGCTTCAAAGTAATAGAGATCCGAGTGCAATAAGAACAACTAGTTCTGGTCAACCACTTCTTGATGAAATATTACTAGAAAGACGTAAAGAACTTTATGCTGAAATTGGAGTTGAATGGTTTGATGCTAAAAGATACAGTTTACCTATTAATAGAGATCCTGAGCATAGAGTTGTTATAAATGTTCCTGCGGATAGTGAACTATTTTTCTTAAAGATTCCAGAAAAAGAGATTGATGCAAATCCAAATTTCGATGCAAGCATTAATAATTAATAACAATGTTTTTCACTAAAACTAAGCATAGTATGCAACGCCTTAGTAATAAGGCGTTGCATACTTATGTGATTTTTTAACCCATAATTTATATGAAGAAGAAAAACATTATATTAACTCTTACCATACTCTTTAGTCTTTACATGTCCGCGCAAACAAAAGCGGAACGTGAAAAGATTATGGCATCTTACGATATGGATAAAATTGAAAATCTCAAGTTTATTCTAAACGAAAAATTTTTAGCAAAGGAAAAGCGAGTTTCGGCTTACTTGAATGCAAATAATACCACAAAGCGTAAGATAAAAATTGGAGATAAGAGTTACGTCATTTATGACATTAGAAATGGAAAACCTGTATACAGGACCACTTACAATATTAATAGTGCGAAAGGTACAAGAACTGATAAACTACATAACGGAGGAAGTTTAGGTCTAAACCTAGAAGGCCAAAACATGTCTATAGGTGTTTGGGATGAAGAAAGTGCGTTAGGCACTCATGATGAGCTTAAGGATGACCAAGCAGTACCTCAATCTCGGGTAATTTATCCAGAGTTTAATGGAGGTCCTTTTGTTGGTACAACTAGTGATCATGCTACGCACGTTGCTGGTACTCTAATAGCAAAAGGTTTTGATTCTGACGCTAAAGGCATGGCTCCGAAAGCCATTTTAAGATCTTTTGATTGGAATAGTGATGATACTGAGGCACTTACCGAAGCTGGAAATGGATTATTATTATCTAACCATTCTTATGGTATCCCTTTACCTGAATCAGATGCTTCTGTAGTTGCTGCTAATATTGGTGCATATCTAACAGATGCAAGAGCTTGGGATCAAGTGGCATATGCAGCACCGTTCTATTTGCCAGTGAAATCAGCTGGTAATAGTGGGGAAAGTAAATTTGACTATCCAGAACAACTAGCTCCTGGATATGATAAATTAACCGGCAATAAAACTGCAAAAAATGCACTAATTGTTGCCAATGCTAATCCTTTTCTATTAACAAATGGATCTTTTATTTTAAATATTAATCCTAGTAGCAGTCAGGGTCCAACTGATGATTTCAGAGTAAAACCTGATATAGCCGGAGATGGTAGTGATTTACTTTCTTGTGTTTCGAATGTCCCAACAAGAACTGATCCTGCACCTCCAAGACCAGGTGAAAAATATGATATTTATTCTGGTACATCCATGGCATCTCCAAATGTTTCTGGTTCCTTATTATTGCTTCAACAGTATTATAACCAGTTAAATTCTAATTACATGAGAGCTGCAACCTTAAAGGGTTTAGTTTGCCATACGGCTGTTGACGATTCAAGAACAGGTCCAGATCCTATATACGGGTGGGGATTTTTAGATGCTGAAAAATCTGCAAACGTAATAACTAATGCAAATACTAACGCTGCGGTTATTTCTGAATTATCTATCGCAGACGGAGGGACTTATACTTTTCAATTCTCTGTTGCTGCGGGAAGTAAATTACAAGCCACTATATGTTGGACAGATCCTGCTGGTACAGCATCTTCCAGTCCAGGAAATGTATTATCACCTAGATTGGTAAACGACTTAGATTTAAGACTTGAAGACTCAAATAGTACTATCTTTACACCTTGGAAATTGGATAATTCAAATGTTACATCACCAGCAATTAAAGGAGATAACAATGTTGATAACATTGAAAGAATTGACATTAGCAGTCCAGTTGCGGGTAACTATACCATAACTGTTTCACATAAAGGAGTTTTAACTAATGGTTCACAAGCTTTTTCTTTAATTGTTACTGGAGGAAGTTTAACTCTTAGTAATGAAAAGAACCTTTTTGCTGAATCTAAAATATGGCCAATTCCAGCTACCGATAAACTTAATATTGATTTTAAAGTTTTACCTGAAAATTCTAGAGTTTCACTTTATAACATAAATGGAAGTTTGGTTTTTGGAGATTTTACGAAGACTCAAAAATCGGGTTACAGTATTAATACATCAAAATTCGCAAAAGGTATTTATTTTTTAAATATCTCAAGTGGAAATTCAAAATTCACAAAAAAAATTATATTAAAATAAATTAAACAACTTAAAATTATGAAAAAAATACTTTCCATATTCGCAATTATGATTAGTATCGTTATGTTCACCAACTGTTCAGAAAATGACGATACTCCAGCAATTACCAGTATCGACTTTGTTGGTTTTGAATCTGACTTTCAAATAGGTGTTGATCCAACAGGAACGGCTTCTAGTGAAGTTAGAGTTGCCGTGTCACAGGTATCTGGTAGCGACCGTTCCTTCAATATAGAAGTAGTAGAAGATATGACAACTGCAGATGCTTCAGCGTATACAGTTCCAGCTTCAGTTACAATTCCAGCAAATAGTAATGTCGGAACTTTTATTGTAGACGTTGTTGGTTCTAATGTAAGCTCTTCTGGAGATGATATGCTTACAGTAGAAATCACCTCTCAAGATGAAAATTTGTTTAAAAGTGATCCTATCAGTTTAAATTTGAAACAAGTTTGTCCTTATCCTGAAACCTTCCTAGCAATTACTTTTGATTCTTATTCTGAAGAAACCTCTTGGGAAATATATGAGGCTTCAGACACTGACAATCCAATTTACGCAGGGGAATATGCAGCAGGTGAAACTGATGCTTCTGAAAAATTTTGTTTGGCGAATGGAACATATATTTTTGTTATTTATGATGTTTATTCAGACGGCATTTGCTGTAATTATGGTGATGGATCGTATACATTAACCAATAATGGAAATATTATTAAGGCCGGTGGTAGTTTTGGAGCAAATGAGGTTACTGAATTTACTTTAAATAATTAAAGTTTAAAAATTACTATACTTTAAATTATCATAAAAAGTTCAACAAAAGTAAATTGTTGAACTTTTTATATTTAAAAATAAGTCTAATAATTTTAAGTTTTTTTATTTTATTTGAACAACATAAAATTTAGCTATGAAAAGGTATTATGTTTTGTCCGTTCTCATTTTTGTTTTTACAGGTTTATTTGGTCAAAACACAGTAGGTGTTATTAGCAATTCAACCGATGCTTATAATGGTTATACATTGTTTACAAGCCATGAATCTACATATTTAATAAATAATTGTGGTGAAATAATAAATGAATGGACTAGCAATTATATTGATGGTAAATCGGTCTATCTATTGGAAGATGGCAGTATATTAAGAGCTGGATTTATTAATAACTTAGATCTCACGATTGCTGGTATTGGTGGAATCGTTGAGAAAATTAATTGGGATGGAGACGTGGTTTGGGATTATACGTATTCATCCAGCACGTATGCACAGCATCATGATATTTATCCATTACCAAATGGTAACATATTAATATTGGCCGTAACAAAGAAAACCGTTGCAGAAGCTACTCAAGCAGGACGTGATCCATTACTATTAGAGGATGATGCTCTATATAATGAACAAATAATTGAGGTTCAACCTGATTTAATAAACGGTGGAGGAAGCATTGTATGGGAATGGAATGTTTGGGATCACTTAATTCAAGATTTTGATACTACTAAAGATAATTTTGGAGTGGTAGCAAACAATCCACAGTTAATAGATATTAATTATTTGGGGTCTTCTGGAAAAAAGGCAAATTGGTTGCACTTTAATTCCATTCAATATAATCATGCGCTCAATCAAATTATAATTAGTGCGAGACAGTTGAATGAAATATATATAATAGATCATTCTACAACTACTTTGCAAGCTTCAATGCATACAGGAGGAAATAGAAATAAAGGCGGAGATATTTTATACCGATGGGGAAATCCTATAGTTTACAAAAAAGGCTTAGAGGAGGACCAAAAACTATTTGGACCGCATACACCACATTGGATTCCTGACTCTTATAATGATGGCGGAAAAATTTTAATTTTCAATAACGGTTTTGGTAAAGAACCTGAATTTTCCACAGTTGATATAATAAATCCCGAAATCGATCTTAATGGAAACTATATTTATACAGGTGACCCTTACGGACCGATTGCTTTAGATTGGACATATCAAAATGAAAATCCTACAGATTTTTTTTCACGTATTATGTCCAGTGCACAACGACTTCCTAATGGAAGTGCCTTAATTTGTGATGCGGATTCTGGTTATTTTTTTGAATTAGATACTTCTAAAAATAAGGTTTGGGAATATATAAATCCACTTAAAAATAATGGAGAAATTTTAAATCAAGGAGACGCTCCAGTGGCCAATAGAACTTTTAGAGCATTTAAATACTCCAACGAATATGTTGCCTTTATTGGAAAAGATTTAACACCTGGTAATCCAATTGAATTAAACTCTAATTTAAATGAGCCGTGCAGTACGCTTAGTAATGATAAAATTGAACAAAATAAAATATCAATTAACCCTAACCCGGTTAATTCTTATCTAACAATTAATACCCCTTATAATCTAGATAGAATCGATATATACAATGCTCATGGGCTAAAGTGTACCAGTAAATTTAACACAAAATCTCTTGATTTCTCTAACTATGCCTCAGGTATTTATTTTGTTAAAATGATTCATAACAATAGTGTCATTACAAAAAAAATTATAAAAAATTGAAAAAAATCTATTTATCTTACTATCATATATTAACATGATGTATACCTTTACCCCAATGGAAAAGCAAACACAAATATTCGGCATAAGAGCTATAATAGAAGCCATTAATGCTAATGAAACTATTGATAAAGTTTTTTTACAAAAAGGGTTGAAGGGTGAACTTTTTAGTGAGTTAGAAACTACTTTAAGAAAGCATTCTATTAACTCATCATATGTACCCGTTGAAAAACTTAACCGTTTAACTAAAGGAAATCATCAAGGGGCAGTGGCGCAAATATCTCCTATTGAATTTCATAATATTGAAGATTTGGTGATGAGTGTTGTTGAATCTGGAAAAATACCACTCTTTTTATTATTAGATCAATTAAGTGATGTCCGTAACTTTGGTGCCATAATTAGAACTGCTGAATGTACAGGTGTTGATGGCATTATTATACAGAAAAAAGGAGGTGCTCCTGTAAATGGAGACACTATTAAAACGAGTGCCGGCGCAGTTTTTAAAATTCCAATTTCTAAGGTGGATCATATCAAGGATGCCGTGTTTTATATGCAGGCGTCTGGAATTAAAGTGATTGCCGCTACTGAGAAAACCAATGACATGCTCTATGATGTTTCATTTACTGAGCCTTGCGCCATTATTATGGGTTCAGAAGGCAGAGGCATAAATCCATCTACATTGAAAGTGGTTGATGCGAAAGCTAAACTGCCTATATTGGGCGATATTGAGTCCTTGAATGTTTCTGTGGCTTGCGGGGCTTTTTTATATGAAGTGGTAAGACAACGCCAGTAAATAGATTCTAGACCGCTGCGCTTTTAGAACATAGACTATAGAAGTTTAGAGTTTAGAGTTTAGAGTTTAGAGTTTAGAGTTTAGAGTTTAGAGTTTAGAGTTTAGAGTTTAGAGTTTAGAGTTTAGAGTTTAGAGTTTAGAGTTTAGACTAAAATATAAATAATTTTTACTTAATCCCACAAGGATTTCTATAAATTAAATATCCATTTTAAAACTAATGGAGACCTCGCCTGTTTCCTTATTCACTTTTACTTTTGGTTTTTCACCAGTGGCACTTAACTCATTTCCTGTGCTCATATTAAAAATCCCAGTTAAAAACTCCATACCTTTAGTCATAACAGCTTCCATTTGATCATAATCTGGTTCTAGTTTTTTAATATCTTGCGTTACTATAGGTTCTTTTTTTATTTCTGATTCTTCTAATATTTTAGCCATAGTTATTTCTGTTTCAATCTCTGAAACTAGGTCTTGCAATTCTTCATGTTCTTGATCTTCTATATTAATATCGTCATCAATTAGATTCTCAAAATCATCATCACTCACAATCTCTTCAAGTTGTTTTATAAATTGTGATTTTCCTTTTTCAGAAAAATCAACTTCATCAGTTAAGCTATCAGAATTTAAGACGCCTTCAAAAAGATTTTGCTTTAACAGCAATCCTGCTGCGATTTTCATTTCAATAGAATTATAACTCAATAGGTTAAATACATAAAGTTTTTGTTTTTGTTGTCCAATTCTATCAATTCTTCCAATACGTTGGTTTTTTTTGGCGGGATTCCAAGGTAATTCAAAATTAATAACGGTATCTGCTATTTGTAAATTTAACCCGGTTCCTCCAGATTCACTGGACAGGAAAATACGACAGTCTGGATTATCTTCAAATTCCTTTATTAATGCACCACGCTTTTTTACAGGCACTTTTCCCGTAAGCGTTGTAAACGTTATGCCTTCCTTTTTAAGCATATCGCTTATAAGCCCTAGCATAGTAACCCATTCTGAAAAAATTATGATTTTTCTATCGGTATTTTTAATATCTAATTTCTCTATTAAAATATCCTTTAATTCAATTAATTTCGGCGAGTAATGGGTTTCTTTATCAATTAAATAACTAGAGTCACAAACCATACGCATATTAGTTAATAAATGCATAAGTTTTTGCCAGTCGTAAGTGGTCTTAAATTTTTTAGATAAAATGGAAGCAATCCCTCTAGCAAAACTAGCATGCATTCCAGCCTGTTCATCAGAAAGGCTTACAAATATGTCTTTTTGAATAACATCGGGTAATTGTTCAAAAACTTCCTGTTTGCCCCTTCTAATGAGTATGGCATCTAAACGTTTTTTTAAATTTTGAAGATTGTAATAGCCCCTTATTTTGTTTTTATGCTTAGAATCAAAAATACAATGCTGATATGAAAACTCCCATTGGGGTGCTAAAAATTTCTGATCTAAAAACTGAACTATCGAATACAAATCCAACAACTTATTTTCCAATGGTGTCCCTGTAATGACTAAAGCATGTTTTCGATCTATCGCTTTTACACTGTTTGCTGTTTTAGTTTCATAATTTTTAATTTTTTGGGCCTCGTCTAAAATAACAAAATCATATCCCGACTTATTAATAGATGATAAATCCCGTAATATCGTTTCGTAATTTACAATATGAAAAAAGCTCGTGTCGTTAAGATATATTTTGTTCCTGTCATCTGGATATCCTTCTACTACTATGGCGCTTTCATTGCTAAATTTTAAAATCTCATTTTTCCATTGGTGTTTTACCGATGCAGGACACACTACTAATGTTTTTTTAAAATTAAAGATTTCTTTTTTAAGAATGGCTGTTGTAATGGCTTGCAATGTTTTACCAAGCCCCATTTCATCAGCAACAATGACTCCTTTTTTAAATACGCTAAATGCTACACCTTCTTTTTGATAGGGATACAGCGTTGCTTTTATAGATGAAAAATCTAATTTGTATGATTGCTTAATATGATCTAATTCTTTATTTTCAAAGTACATTTCTACTTTTTCAAATACCTCTTCACGAATTTTTATTCGCGCTAAGTCTCTTGATTTGTATAAGAAAGAAGAAAAAGTAGCTATTTCTGTATCTTCAATTGAATGTTTATTTCCAAAATAGTTTTTTAAAAGAATAGCTTCTTCCGCTTCCAATGTTTCAGGAAAAAACCAAGAAATTTTATAATCATTTAATGGGTCTGTATAAATTTCTATAAATGGATAGGTCTTTTTTAATCGATTAATTTTTAAAGGGTTTTCTTCAAAATATCTAAATAAATATATAATATGTTTGGTTGTTCCTAATTTATTGGTTTTCCAATCTATGTTATTAATATAACCCGTCTTCTTGTTAAAATCACGAAGCGTTACCTTATATGTTTTTCCTTTTTCATTTATTAAGGTATGCTCTCCATACAAGTTATTGGCAAGATTTATTTTATAGTTTGCTTTTTTGGCTCTATCCACTCGCTCTTCCAAGACTCTTTTTTGCATGCCTTTTCGGGAATACTTAATACCTTCTGTAAGCGTATCATCATGTATTTCGCTTTCAACAACATATAATGCTACAAGACTAGGAATATCCCAATCTGAGTAAATTCCATTTATTTTGGCAGATAAAAACTCATTCTCTGAGAAAAGAACAACTTCAAAAAGGTCTGTATTGCTATCAACTAGAATTGTTATTTTTTCTTTTCCCTGAGATAAAATAACATGACTATTTTGCTCAAAAATATGTTTCGCCTTTTCTATCTCAGAAAATGACAATTCCTTATTTTCTTTTATTAGCTTTATGGTTTGTTTTACTAATTCAATCATGACCGTTTTTCTTATATAATTTAGAACTACGAATTTAACAAAAACACTTTTTTTACTCTAAAAATAAATATCTAAAAGAATCATTGTTTATCAACATTTTTATTTTCTCTATAAGTGTATGTTATTTTTGGTTGCTCCTGCTCCATTTCTGGTTCAACTGATTCAATAAAGTTTCCGTTTTTATCAAAATGTTTTAAAAAAGGATCATCGTCTTCATTATAATTTTCTCGTTCCCAAACATATTTTTTAGGTCTTGCAATTTCTTTTCTAAAAAATAATGAAAATAACAAACCTGTAATTAAACCTGCCAAGTGCCCTTCCCAAGATATTCCTTTCTCAACAGGTAAGGTATACCATATCATACTACCATATAAAAAAACTACTAATAATGACAGCGCTATAAGTCTATAATGCTTAGCAAACACCCCTTTAAAAAAAGTAAAACTTACCAATACATAAATAAGCCCGCTAACTCCTATATGATATGATGGCCTGCCAATACTCCAAGTAAGAAAACCAGATAGTATGATGCCAAAAAAAAGCACTTTCCAAGCAATATGCCTATAGAAATAGAACAATGCTGTTGATAGTACAAATAAAGGTATGGTGTTATGATATATATGTTCAATATCGCCATGAATAAATGGGCTTAATAAAACGCCTCTTAGACCTTTAAGGGTTTGAGGATAAATCCCGTATTTACTAAAATTATAACCAAAACGTACCTCAAACCAAAACACCAACCATATAACCAGTATAAAAAACACAGGATAGGCAATAACGCCTGTGGAAAATTTAAAGTGTTCGGGTTCTTTCACGAGTTTAATTTAAACTATTCTTTGCAAAAAGTTAACCGCTTTCGAGATTTGTGCTAAATTGGCAGTGTTCAGTTTTCAGTCGCAGTCACAGTTGCAGTCGCAGTTTTATCAGCATTGAACATTTGTGAAAATTCGTGAAATTCATGTCTTTTCTATTTCAAGTTAGCAGTCTCCAGCAAAACTCCGTGTATCTCTGCGAAATAACTAAACAATCTAAATACCGTAACACGTCAGTGAAAATTCGTGAAATTCGTGTCCCTTTTTTAAGTATGAAATTCGTGTCAATATAATTGGAATGTATTTTAGCAATCATTTATCTTTATAAACTTCAAAACACGAAAGATGAATGCGAATGAGCCTTTAGCAGAACGACTACGTCCAAAAATTTTGGAAGACTTTATAAGCCAAACACATTTAGTTGGAAAAAATGGCGTGTTGACACAGCATTTAAAGCATGGCTTAATACCATCAATGATTTTTTGGGGCCCTCCAGGAACTGGAAAAACCACGTTGGCTAACATTATAGCCTCAGATTCTGGTCGTCCTTTTTACACGCTCAGTGCCATTAATTCTGGCGTAAAAGACATTAGAGAGGTTATTGAAAAGGCCAAACAAAGTGGTGGCTTATTTACCACAAAGAACCCTATTTTATTTATTGATGAAATTCACAGATTCAGTAAATCACAACAGGATTCGTTATTGCAGGCCGTCGAGAAAGGTTGGATTACATTAATTGGTGCCACAACCGAAAATCCCAGTTTCGAAGTCATTCCTGCCCTCCTATCCCGTTGTCAGGTATATATTTTAAAGGCTTTTGATAAAAATGATTTAGAGCTGCTTTTAAAACGTGCTATAGAAAAAGACGACCATATCTCCAAAAAAAATATAAACCTAAAAGAAACCGCGGTATTGTTAAGGCTTTCTGGTGGGGATGCCAGAAAATTACTAAATATTTTTGAACTGATTGTAAATGCTGATGACGGCAATACTGTAACGATTACAGACGCTTCTGTTTTAGAAAAAATCCAAAATAACACGGTTAGGTATGACAAGACCGGTGAGCAACATTATGATATTATTTCAGCGTTTATAAAATCTATTCGTGGCAGCGACCCCAATGCGGCAGTGTATTGGTTAGCACGTATGATTGAGGGGGGTGAGGATGTCAAATTTATAGCGCGTCGTTTACTTATTTTAGCGAGTGAAGATATTGGAAATGCCAACCCAACAGCTTTGGTAATTGCCAATAATACCTTCCAAGCTGTGGACACTATTGGCTATCCAGAATCGAGTATCATCCTGAGTCAATGCGCTACTTATTTGGCTTGTTCTGCTAAAAGTAATGCAGCGTATAAAGCAATTGGAGCGGCACAGGAACTGGTTAAAGAAACTGGTGATTTATCGGTCCCGTTAGAAATTAGAAATGCACCTACCAAGTTAATGAAAGAGCTTGGGTATGGTGACAACTATAAATACGCGCATAATTATGACACCAATTTTGCCGAACAAGAATTTTTGCCTGAGGATATCAAAAACACAAAGCTGTATGATCCTGGTAACAATGCCAGAGAACAAGCGCATCGAGAATTTTTAAAAAAACGCTGGAAAGATAAATATGGGTATTAGTTGTTGGTTGTTGGTTGTTGGTTGTTGGTTGTTGGTTGTTGGTTGTTGGTTGTTGGTTGTTGGTTGTTGGTTGTTGGTTGTTGGTTGTTGGTAGAAAATTAAAATTTAATATTGAGTTCCTCTCGCTGTAAATTACCATTTGAATAAAATTCAAAAATCCAACCGTCTCCTTTTCTATAGATAATAGCATTTTTATTTTCTACCAGGAACACATTATCTAAACTTGTTTCTTGGATTAGATACACCACTTTGGGTGAACTATCTACCAACTGAAAACCGTGTTCTATAACTTGAGCATATAAGACATTAGATAAAACCTCTTTTATCTCTTTGGATTTTGGAGTATTCGTTACAGTTTTTACTTGAGTCTTTTTGCTTTCCACACTAGGGACTTTAGTAATTCGAGGCTCAGGTTTTTTATCTTCTTTAAGTGCTTTAATTTCTTTCTTTAACATCTGAATCTCTTGAGCGACCTCTGTATTTACCACTTTATCTGAAGTCTCTTCGGTCACCATCTTTTCTGAAGAGGGTTCGTATACATAATTTAATACAGAAAATGATTTAAAAGCTTCTCTTAATGCTTCATTATAAGCTTTGTCATATTGTTTTTCTCTGCTCTCGCCCATTTGAGATGTAAACACTTGCTGATCATTACAATCTTTTAATGTTACTTTGAGCTTCGTTTTAAACATACCAGAATCTTTATCCACGTCAGACTTCAATGCCAAACATCTATTTCTCACTAAATCTTCAGGGTATGCTTCGCCTTCCATTAAAGCATTAAAACCATACTTATTGAATAAAAATTCAGTTAATGCATTGAGTTGATATTGGTTCTCTTGCTTTAAAAAGTCAAATTTATTCGGTACAATAATATACTTGTATTCATTTAAATTTGTTTGGGAAAAAACATTGGTAGTTATTAAAAAAGCAATAAGAATTGTAAAAAAATTAGTTTTCATTTTTATTGAATATATAATTAAACCCTAACTGTAAAGATACACTTTGTGCATCATATACATTTTTATATTGTAAAAAATTATCGGCCATGGCATAAAAATTAAAGCCTCCCAAGTGTGCAGAAATCCCTAAACCAATATTATTAAAGGAATAGGAATCTACCGTGTAGGTTGCTTTTATTCTCAAAGCTTTAAAAAGGCGTCTGTAATAGTATGCTGTTAGCGCCGCTTGAGGTCGTTTTGGCCTACTCATGGCAAAAAGTTGTAATCCAACGCCATTTAAGTATCCAACATCTTCCTTAATATAAGAACAGTCCTTACATTTTTTTTCTCCGAAGGCATAGTTTATAGAGGCGTTTAATTTTATAGGGCGCCACGTGGTATATTTACTGCTTGTTGTATCTACATCAAATAAATCTTCAAATTCCTCTTCTATGTCACTCCAATATTCATCAGCAGTTTGACCATCTCGTGTTTCAGGAAAAATTGGGTTAATACCTTCAAAAACATAGTTTTTTTCAATCTTATAATTCTCAATATCTTTAGCATGGGAAATAAACCCAATATCCAAAAGACTGCCATCTAAGGTCCATTGATCTGTTAATTTTTTAGTAAACCCCAGATCAAAACCAAGGCCTAAATTACCACCAAATAACAGACGCTTTCTTAAATCCTTAATTGTTGACTTGGAATCTGCACCGTCTTCCCTTAAACTTGCAAGACCTGACGTTCTGAGCTCCAAATCGAGATTAAAAATATGATTATAAATATTATCCTGACCTTCTACAGTCACAAAGTGCCCCTTATTGTTAGTAGAGTTTATATTAACTAAGTTTGAATATATTTTACCACGTAAACCATAAGTAAAAGTACTATTGACCTTTTTATTATAACCGACATGAAATACAGAAATAACTTCTGTAGATGCGCTTATATCTCCTGCATTAAAATACCTGTTAATATTATTTTGATTTCCCTCTAATGCCAGTACCGCATAATCTTTTGGGAAATAGGATATCACATCTACTTCTTCGTAAAGTCCAAAACTTAAATACTCATTCTTTTCATAACCCCTTCCAAAAGCAAAACCTCCAGAAAAAATCTCTAACTGTTGATTAAAGGTAAAAAAATCGTTGGCATTCATACTGTATATAGCATTTTGAAGCTTAGTATTAAAGTCTATCCCATTATCTGAAAAAACATCATACACGGTACTTCCAGAAGACCCTGTGTTGACATGAAGGTGAGATAATAAGGGAACTCCGAAATAGCCTTTATTATCAATTTTTCCACCAGGATTTAGTAATAAGGATTGTGGTATTTCAGAAAAACCGTAAAGAATTTGTTTATTTTGAGAAAATGACAACATTGTCATAATCATAAATAAAAATTTAAAAAACTTCATATGGGATCTTTTATATTAAAGTAGAAAACCCCTTTTGACCTTAGACTTATTTTACCCAGTGAATTCTCATTAATTGATTGACCAGGTTGCATAGTGAGAGTGAAAATAAGTTTTGTAGTTTGTTTGAAAGTTATAAGCTTATCACCGTCAAAAACTTCAATATGTTGATACTTGAGTACCTCATTGCTTGGTGATGCATCTGCAGTGAGAACGAAACTATGTTGTATTTGGTCAGCGCTATCTAAAAAATCTACTTGTAAACTAAATTCTCTATGGATTGAGTTTTCGTATTCAAATACAAAGTCTGCTTTAATTAAGTTATCATTTATAAAACCTTCATTAAATACATCAATAATAACAAAATCTTGGATGGTATTTACCTCAATGCCATTATCGACAAACTGACTGGCAGGTTCATCAAAAAAAACCAAACTGGATTCCAGAATGGGGTTTAACTCTAGATCATTAACTTGATTGAAATCAACTTCTTTAGTACAAGAGCTGTAGAACAAACTCATTAATAATATAAGTAGAAAGTATTTAAAATTTAGGCGATTCATAGGCTAATAAAAACGTTTTAAGGGCGGTTATATTATATCAAAGATACATTTTTAATGAGAGAAGATTATTAATTTGACTTATGTTAGATGACAGATTTGTGTTATGCATATCGTAAAAAATCACATCCATCCCTACATTTTTGGCCCCTAATATATCAGCTTCATAATTATCACCGATCATCAAACTTTTTTCTGGAACAGTATTGGCTAGTTCTAGAGCGTGATTAAATATTTTAGAATTGGGCTTTTTAACACCTACCATTTCTGAATTGGTCACTGTTTTAAAGTAATGATGAATGTTTGATTTGGTTAACTTGCCCTGTTGAATCTCATGAAAACCGTTTGTTATAATGTGAAGATGATACAGCGGTTTTAAGTATTCAAGAATCTGAATGGTATCATGAAATAAATGGTTAAACTGCGTAAGATGTACTAAATAGTCATCGGCCAACTTATCTATAACAGCGGTATCAACCTCTTTTCCCATCGCATTAAAAGCATCGTTCAATCTTCCAAAACGAAGGGCCTCTCTTTCTATTTTCTCCTCCCTGTACAGCTTCCAATAATTCAAGTTTATGGTTTCATAATGACTTAAAAAAATTAATATATCAACATCGATATTATTGATTTTAAATATTCTTTCAAAGGTCAATGCAGAATTCCTGTCAAAATCCCACAAGGTGTGATCTAGATCAAAAAAAATATCGGTTATATGATTAAGTTTCATCTGTAGATTCTATAATAATATTAAACAATTCTTTAAATCCATCCCATCGTGAGTCATCACTAAAAGTATAATTATGAAAAATTGGCGTGAATTCACCATCCACTTTTTTTATCTCTTGAATGAGTTCGTTCAAAACCTTTTTCTTATCAAGTAAGGATTGTGTTTTCAGCAAAGCGTAATCCATAAGATGATATGGACAAACCTTTAGCGGTGTTTGAACTTCATAATCTAAATCATAAAACAAAAAAGGCGTGCAGGTACCTGCGCGAAAACCTAACTTGTTCACAAATCCCATCGTGTAGTCCTCCTTAATTTCCAACTCAATTAAAGACCTATAAGATTCAGGTAAATTAAGTTTTGAAAATGAGTTTCTTGACGCTGTTAACGAGGTATTTATAATACTTTCCATTTTAAGTTTTTCTTTTTTCATCACTTTGACATCATCTATAGCAAAAAAAGAATTTTTTAAACCCACATGGCAGTAATCCGCAATATGTTTTATAAGGGCTACAAACTTTCTTTTATTGGCATTGATGCCTTTATCGTAGGTGGAGAAATCGCCCAGTGAAAAGAAAAACAAGAACTTAAACTGACTCTGTTTTTGTTTATTTAAAATATATTTGAAGGTATCGAATGGGTCATGTTTTAATCCGAAAATCACAATAAAGCGCCTATACACACTTTTCAGTTTAAATCTAAACAGGTCTCTTAAAGTACCTCCAATGGTTCGCATAATTCCTTTTAATTTGTAATTATAAGGGCTAGGGATATCTATTATTGGTTGTATGCGATAATTACGTTGTGGAAATTCAAACTCTGGAAATTGTTTTTGCAAGGCATGCTTAAACTTATAGGCCCATATATCGACTACGGGTTGACTTAAAAACCCTTCTTTATAAGCTAAGCTTTCGAAAGCTAAAAAACGACCGAATTCATCTTTTACATGCGGTAAATATTCCTCATAACGTGAGAGCATATAAAATGACGACGCAAAAATGTCAAATGGCATCGCGCTTTTATCGCCATTGCTAAAAAATCCTTTGGTCTCCTCCCAATCTTGTACTTGGAATTCAAGATCAGATAGGCCTTGTTCAAATAAAATATCATGACTCTTAATAAAAAACTCACTTCCCAAAGGCTGTTTGGTATAGGACATTTTTAAACTGTTATGCGAGATAAATGTCTCGATTTTAGTTGTAAACTGAACTTCTAGACCTAAAATCCTAGTCGCTAATTGTTTAAATATATATTTTAAACGTGGGGTGATGGTGTGGGTATAGACTAACAGCATTTACAATATGTTTTCATCAGTAAAACTAAAGTATGCTTTTTCTGTTATTATTAGGTGGTCTAAGACTTTTATATCTAAACTTTCTGAAGCCATTTTTAATTTTGAAGTTATTTGTTTATCGGCCTCACTAGGTTTTAATGTCCCCGATGGATGATTGTGAACCAAAATCAAGCCAGTGGCACCGCATTCTAATGCGGTTTTTAACACCAATCTCACATCGACTAAAGTCCCGGTAATACCCCCTTTACTTAGCTGGTTTTTTTTGAGTACTTTGTTGGAGTTGTTTACATAAATAATCCAAAATTCTTCATGTTCAAGCTCTCCAATTATAGGTTGCATCAACTCAAATACGGATATACTTGAACTTATTTTTTTACTAACAAGGGCTTCCTCGCCTCGTCTGCGGCGCCCCAACTCCATGGCCGCTGCAATGGTAATGGCTTTTGCCTCTCCAATACCCTTAAATGCCATTAGCTGCTTTATTGAAAGTTTTCCCAATGCACTCAAGTTGTTATCGGCACTTGCCAAAATGCGTTTACACAAGGCTACGGCACTTTCTTCTCGGTTTCCGGAACCTATTAATATAGCAACAAGTTCTGCATCGCTTAAGGTCGCTTTTCCTTTATAAAGCAATTTTTCACGTGGTTGATCATCTTGTGACCAATTTTTTATTGAAAATGAAGGCGATTTGTCAGACATTTGATAAATATAATTATTGTAAATTTCAGAAGCAATAAAATCTTTAATAATGAGCAAATACCCACCAGCACATCATCAAGGTGATGATAGGAATCACATGATTGAAGTGATTAAAACCTACCCCTTAGCTACTGTTATTTCTGTTAAAGATAATCAGCCTTTCATCACACATCTACCGCTGATTTATAGAGAGGTTGATGGAAAACTTATCGGCCATACCGATATTTACAATCCTCAAACGGCATTGATGAAAGGCAATAATGAGGTCACAGTTATTTTCTCAGGTCCCCAATGTTATATTTCACCAAGCGTTTACGCTACCACACAATTACCTACATGGAATTATATAAAAGTGCATTTAAAAGGAAATGTAAAGGCTATTGAAAGTAAAGAGGTATTAAAAGAATCGTTAATTATTATGACTGAGTTTCTTGAAGCTCCAAATCACAACTATGTATTAGAGTCTGATAATAAACGGATGGAAGGTGCTTTGGATTATATAGCTATGTTTGAAATTACACCCACCCATTGGGAAAGGAAGTTTAAACTGTCTCAAGACAAAAAACCGCAAGATATTGAAAACGCAAGAGCGGAATTAATTCGAGCTAATACTAAAAGCATGGAACAATTTTTAAAGAAAGTATTTTAAAAGGATTTAAAATAACGCCATTTTATCATTCTAAATTACCTACTAATGAGCTATAGATGGTTTATATAAATCATGCTATCAAGCGCTTTACCTCATCAAAATCCAAACCGCCATAGTTTCCAGAACTCATTAATAACAAGGCTTTATTATCAAAATTTTGTGAGAATAGAAAGTCTTTAAAGTCATCGACATTGGTATAGATGATTATATCATCGCGCTGAAAAGCCGAGGCAATTTGCCCGTGGGTCACTTCTTCTAAATTTTTTATTTCTACAGCGTGTGGAGAATAAAAAACCACAGCCACATCTGCGGCGTCGAGCGTGCCTTTGTATTCCTTCAAAAATTCGACATTTAAACTACTGTATGTGTGCAACTCTAAACAAGCCAACAGAACTTTATCTTCATGCTGCTCCTTAACAGCTTTGGTTGTCGCTTCTACTTTACTTGGTGAGTGTGCAAAATCTTTATAGGCAACGCCGGTAACACTTTCGGCTATTTTCTCCAAACGTTTGCTTGCACCTTTAAATGTGGCTATAGCCTCATAAAAATCATCCTCATCAATACCCATATGTTGACAGATCCACTTGGCGCCTGAAAGGTTATTTAAATTATGCTTTCCAAAAACCTCAATAGGTAATGGGCCTTCAGAAGTTTTTAAAAAAGTTTGTCCGTTATCAACGGTATATTCAGGGGTTTGATATGGCAATTTTCGAATCGTGTTCGCACTAGATTCAACCACACGTTTAACTTCAGAATCTTCCTCATTATAGTTTATGCTCCCACCACTGACTATCGAATCAACAAAAATACTGAACTGCTCTACATAATTATCATAGGTTGGAAAAACATTAATATGATCCCAAGCAATACCACTTAATAAGGCAATATTCGGTTTATAAAGATGAAATTTTGGACGCCTGTCAATTGGGGAACTTAAATATTCATCACCTTCTAAAACAATAAAATCATTATCATGGGTGAGTTTAACCATCACGTCGAAACCTTCTAATTGGGCGCCAACCATATAATCAACTTCTCTATCGTGATAATGCATCACATGTAAAATCATTGAGGTTATAGTCGTTTTTCCGTGGCTACCACCAATAATAACTCGTGTTTTGTTTTTAGATTGCTCGTATAAAAATTCAGGGTAGCTATAAATTTTCAAACCTAGTGCTTGTGCTTTTAAGAGCTCTGGATTATCAGATTTGGCATGCATACCCAAGACAATGGCATCTAAATTTTGATTTATTTTCTCTGGATACCAACCAAAATTTTCTGGTAATAAATCTTTTGCTGCCAATCGGGATTTTGAAGGTTCAAAAATAATATCGTCACTGCCTGTAACGTGATACCCTTTGTTGTGTAATGCTAAAGCTAAGTTGTGCATTGCCGAACCACCAATAGCTATAAAGTGTACATTCATGTGCTTTTATTATAGATATCAAATATACTTTTTTGTAGTGAATTCAAGAAAGAAACCCAGTTTGAATTGCAATAACAATTGATTGACTGAAATAAAGAAATAAATACAAAATTAAAGCACAAGAATTTTCTTTTTTTGTGTTTTAAAAGATTTCACTTGTGGTAAAGCAGTAATGGCCAAATCGATATGTTTTAGAGCTGCCATTTTATTTTCTTGGTGTGTGTAAATTTGAGCTAACCTGTAATGCGCCCAGGCTTTTGGAACATCATCATCTGAAGAATGGTATTGAAGATACGTTTTTAAACATTGCTCGCCTTTGTCCAGTTCTATATTATGTTTTGCCGCCACTTCACCAATTTTATAATACAGGGCATTTCTACGATGATTAACTTGTGCCACCCCAATGTTCGCTATAGCTTTTTCAGGTTGATTGCCATTTTCATAAAGGTTGGTAAGCTTGTTAAAACCGGTTAAAGAACCCCCTTCTTTTATGGCCTTTTTATAATACGTTTCCGCAAGTTCAGGCTCATCATCATCTTCATATATATATCCCTTGGCCAAGTATCCATCAACTGTTGAAAGTTGCTGGAGTTCATTGGAATATTTGAGTGCTTTACTTGTACTTCCACCCAAAATACCAGGAAGTTGGATATATAATTGCACCAATGCCCAACGGACTTCAATATGATTTTTATCTAATTTAGCCGCCTTTAGGAATGCATCTTTAATATCATCAATTAAACTCAGGGCACGTAATTTACTAATGGACAAGGCCTTCATTCCCATGGCGCCCCCATATTTATATTGGTTATTAGCGACTTTAGGATGTGCTTTTACGAGCTTTTTGTAATTATCAATGGCAGCATCCCATTTTTCCTGATAAGCATAAACATCTCCCAGCATTTCTAATGCATTAACATCATTAGGGTGCTCACTTAAATAATTTGAAAGTATAGATTCTGCCTTGTTGTATTGCCCTTTTTTAAATAGCTTGTTAGCCACATCGAGTTGTGATTGACTAAAAACAATTACAGGGAAAAATAGTAGGAATAGAAATTTGTTCATCATAATTGGGTGCAAAAATGTAAAGTTACAATTTCTGGATTACTTCAAAAAAAATGCCATTAAATTGAAATCGTTTATTGAACTCATCATACTCTAATTCTATAAAAAAAGACATCCATTTTTTTAAAAAAAGAGTAAATTAACTAATCCAACGAAAGTATTTAGAAATTTATTGTTATTTGGAACAGCTTTTGAATAGATTTATAAAAGCAACACAAAGTATTCAATAGCACCTAATATGCCCTTTTCAGAACAGATGCTGTTAGTAATTTAAAATAAATCAGATGAAAAACCTATTAACATTCTTAGTAATTATTCTAACCACTCACTTTTCTCTAGCCCAATCTACCGATTATAATTCCTATTGGGATGCCATTGAAAAACATGAAGGACAAGGTTTGCCAAAATCTGCTTTAGAAATTGTTACTAAAATTGATTCGCTTGCAAAACAAGAAAACAATAAGGAACAATTTATAAAAGCCCTTATCTACAAAAGTAAATTTGCTTTGATTTTAGAGGAGGATGCACAATTAAGCATTATTAATGATTTTAAAACTGAAATTGAGCAAAGCAATTTTCCTACTAAAAATCTACTTGAAAATCTGCTCGCCAATTTGTACTGGCAATATTTTAATCAAAACCGGTATCGTTTTTATAACAGAACTCAGACTGTCACTAAAGTGGATATTCAAGATTTTAGAACCTGGGACTTACAGACACTTTTTGATACAATTCATGTGCATTTTCAAAATTCCCTAAAAAGCGGATTAATGTTACAACAAGAGTCATTGGAAAATTACAGTTTATTACTGAATGAACAAAAAGGATCGAAAATTTACAGGCCTACTTTATTCGATTTCCTCAGCCATAATGCGCTTACATTCTACAAAACAAATGAAACAAGCATTACAAAACCAGAATATAAGTTCCTAATAGACAACGCCACTTTTTTAGGTGATGCTCAAAAATTTTCAACGTTAAAAATCACTTCTAAAGATTCAACATCGCTGCAGCTTAATGCCTTAAAAATTTACCAAGATTTAATCGCTTTTCATGTAAAGGACAGCACTCCTTATGCCTTGGCCGATGTGAATATTGAACGCTTAAAATTTGTAAATAAACATGCGACTTTCAACAACAAACAAGACTTATTTTTGGAAGCTTTTACAACCGAAAGTAAAAAATTAAAAGATCATGAAGTGAGTGGTTTATACTTATTTGAAATAGCCAATATATTCTATTCTCAAAGTACAGAGTACCAGCCAAAAACCAAGCCCAATCATCAATGGAAAGCTAAAGAAGCATTAGCTATTTGTGAGGATGTCATAAGCAATTATCCAAAAAGTAAAGGTGCAGATAAGTGTTTGGTTTTAAAACAGCGCATCACTCAAAATGATTTGCAACTAATTACAGAAGATTTTTTACCAATCGATAAAGATGCACGATTATTAGTACGCTATAAAAACTTAAATAAACTAGATTTTAAAATTTATAAACTGAGTAGGAGCCAGTTAGAACGTTTAAATAAAATCTACAGAAAAAACGAGCAGCTCGCTTATATAAAAACGCTAAAAGAATCAAATCAATGGGGGACGACATTACCGAATGAGGACGATTATCAAACGCACAGTACCGAGATTTTAGTTCCTAAACTAAAGAATGGCCATTATGTGGTTTTTGCCTCATTAGAAAATGATGCTGATACCTTTGCCTTTAGTACGATACAAGTCACCAACTTAGCTTTGGTTGAAAAAGAAAGTACTGACCATAAGATTTTTCAAGTCATTAATAGAAATCATGGAACACCAATTACAAATGCGCAAGTAGAATTAAACTATTATGTAAATGGGAGTCGAAATAAGCGCATTGGTGTTTTTTCAACCAATAGCTTAGGTGAATTTAAGATTGAAAAGAGCAAATCTTACCATCGAAATATGGTCGCCAAAGTCGAACATAATAGCGATTTGGCCTACTTTGGAGATTATTATTTAAATAGGCACTACAAGGAGAAAATAGACAAATTTAGATATAAATCTTTTGTGTTTACAGATAGAAGTATCTATCGTCCAGGGCAGACAGTTCATTTCAAAGGTATTGCCATGAAAACCGATGACGGTAAATCTGAAGTTTTAGCAAATCAAGAGGTCTATGCCATTTTATATAACGTTAATGGCGAGGAAGTAAAGGAATTACTTTTAAAAACCAATGATTTCGGATCGGTTTCTGGGACATTTATACTTCCAAATAATGGTCTAAATGGTCAATATCATATTGAATTTGATTCTGAATCTGGGAATATAGATATGGAAAGTTTTGCCTATTTCTCTGTTGAAGACTATAAGCGACCAAAGTTTGAAACCCAGTTTAAACCTGTTACTAAAACATTTAAGATTAACGATTCTATAACTGTTCAAGGCGAGGCACTGGCTTATGCAGGAAGCAGTATTACAGATGCTAAAGTTACCTACCGTGTGCGCAGAAATGTGAGATACCCAGTATGGTATTATTGGTATCGCCCATACTTTAATAGCGAAGCTCAAGAGATCACTTACGGTGAAACGACAACAGATGCTTCGGGAAATTTTGACATTATATTTAAGGCCATTCCAGATTTAAGTGTCGATAAAAGCAGCCTGCCAATTTTTAATTATGAAATTACTGCGGATGTCACCGATTTAAATGGTGAAACACGCAGTGCGACCACCATTGTGAATGTTGGCTACCATGCATTAATTGCTACCATGAGTTTGGATGCCAATCTGGATAAAAACAACAAAGATCACAGCATTAAAATAGAAACAAAAAACTTAAACGGTGAGTTCGTGCCTGCAAAAGGACTTATAAAAGTGTATAAATTAGAAGCACCGCAATCGGTATTAAGACCACGCCCTTGGGCAGCGCCAGATTACACAATGATTTCTAAAAAGGATTTTAAAAATTTATTTCCACATGAAGCGTATCGCGATGAACACCTACCTGAGAATTGGAAAAAAGGTGAAAAAGTTTTTGAGAAATCATTCAATACAAGCGAATCAAAAGATCTTGCATTAGGCAAAATTAAAAACTGGGAATCTGGCAAATACCTAATTACATTAGAAAGTAAAGATAAATTCGGTCAATTGGTAAAAGATGAAATCAAGACCACTTTGTACAGCCATGAGAATAAGACCGTTGCCGATAATCAGCTATTTCAAATTACACCGAATAAAGAGAGTTACGCTGTTGGTGAGAATGCCATCATCACATTGGGCTCGGCTGCTAAAAATTTAAATGTAACGGTGACGGTTGAGAAAAATAGAAAAATCATTAAAACAGAGATCGTTCAACTTAACAATAATAAAAAGACTCTTAGTATTCCTATAACCAAAGAGGATCTAGGAGGCTTTTCGGTGACCTATAGCTATGCGGTATTTAATAGTTTTCAATCTGGTGTTTTAAATATCACGGTGCCCTACCCTAAAACAGATTTGGAGATTGAAACCAAAACATTTAGGGACAAACTACAACCAGGAACCGATGAAACTTGGAGTTTTAAAATTAAAGGCCCACAAGGTGAAAAAGTAAGCGCCGAATTGTTAGCTTGTATGTACGATGCATCTCTAGACCAATTTAAAGCGCACACTTGGAATTTTAACCCAATACAAAACCGTATCTATGATCCTTTTACATATAGCAACGGCAATAGAAGTTTCGGCACCAGCTATTTTAAAGTATACAACACCAGACGCAGTTTAAATTATCCTGCGCAGTCTTATGACCAATTTAATTGGTTTGGATTTTCTTTTGGAAGAACCCGATTGCAGTTTAGAAATGAATCAATGATGGTAAAAAGTATGAGCAGCAGAGCTTCTGGAATTGACATTGTAGATGATCAAGTCGAAATTGAAGAATCTTCAATGATGGCGCCAAGTGATGCCTCTTTAAATGAGGTTATTGTTACTGGTTATGGTGATAAAGAATCTGACGGTGCTAATAATGTATTAGTCGATGGCGCCGCAACTACAGCTATGGATTTCAGCAACATTAAAATCCGAAAAAACCTTCAGGAAACGGCCTTCTTTTTTCCTCATTTAAAGACAGACGATGCTGGAAATATTAGCTTCAGTTTCACAACTCCTGAGGCCTTAACCCAATGGAAACTTCAGTTATTGGCACATACCAAAACCTTAGAGAGTAGTACCAAAACATTAACCGCTGTCACTCAAAAAGAACTGATGGTAATTCCCAATACACCTCGTTTTTTACGTGAAGGTGATGTCATTACAATCAGTACAAAAATTTCAAATCTAACAGAAAGTGCCTTATCTGGTCAAACTGTGTTACAACTTTTTGATGCCACTACTGGTCAATCCATAGATGTGCAACTTAGCAATTCGAATAACAATAAAGCATTCAAGGTGAATGCGAAAGGCAATACGCAAATCTCTTGGGATTTATCCATTCCAAAGGGTGTGCAAGCCGTTCAATATAAAATTATAGCCAAATCTGGTGATTTTAGCGATGGCGAACAGAACGCAATGCCCGTACTTACCAATAGAATGTTGGTAACCGAAACTTTGCCCATGTGGATAAGAAGTAATCAAACAAAAACATTCACATTAGATAAGCTTAAAAATGTGAATTCAAACAGCTTATCACACCATAAATTAACCTTGGAAATGACTTCCAATCCAGCGTGGTATGCGGTGCAAGCCCTCCCTTATTTAATGGAGTATCCGTATGCGTGCAATGAGCAGACGTTTAGCCGCTATTACGCCAATGCATTGGCAAGTCATATAGCGAATTCAAACCCCAGAATTCAAGAGGTCTTTAAACAATGGGCATCCCAAGATGCGCTGCTTAGTAATCTTGAAAAGAATCCCGAATTAAAATCCATCCTCATTCAGGAAACACCTTGGTTACGAGATGCACAAAGTGAAACCGAGCAGAAAAAACGAATTGGCTTGTTATTCGATTTAAATACAATGAACAACGAATTACAGTCGACCATTCGAAAATTGAAAGCCAATCAAATGAATTCGGGCGCATGGGCCTGGTTTAATGGTGGACGTGAAAACCGATACATCACACAGCATATCATCACCGGTTTTGGGCATTTAAAACACCTTAATGTGCCTATGAATTCAGATTCTGAGATGATAGAAAGTGCCATAAAATACTTGGATGCAGAATTTGTTAAAACCTATAAAGACATTAGAAAATATAATGATACGGTTGATTTGGACAAAGATCATTTAAGCTATATCCAATTGCATTATTTATATATGCGAAGTTTTTTTAGTGACATTAAAAAATCAAAAGAAGTAGAAAATATTATTGAGTATTACCAAACTCAAATTCAGAAATATTGGTTAAAACGCTCGTTATACTCTAAAGGCTTAATGGCATTGGTATCCCATAGAAACGATGATGAAACCACAGCATCAAAGATTTTAAAATCTTTAAAAGAAACGAGTATTACTTCCGAAGAACTGGGCATGTATTGGAAATCAAACACCAATTCATGGCACTGGTACCAAGCGCCCATTGAAACCCAATCCTTATTGATTGAAGCGTTTGCTGAAATAGAAAATGACACAAAGACAATAGACGAATTAAAAATTTGGCTCCTTAAGAACAAACAAACAAACCGTTGGAAAACCACCAAAGCCACAACCGAAGCTGTGTATGCCTTATTGTTACAAGGCAGTGATTGGTTGAGCGTAACTGATATGGTGGATGTGGTTATAGGCGGACTACAAATAGAGCCATCTAAACTTGAAGCTGTTAAAGTTGAAGCGGGAACGGGCTATTATAAAACGTCTTGGTCTTCATCAGATATTAAACCAGAAATGGCAGAGGTTACCCTGGCCAAAAAAGGAAACGGGATTGCTTGGGGAGCCTTGTACTGGCAATATTTTGAAGATTTAGATAAAATTACATCGGCAGAAACACCATTGGCACTGAAGAAAAAACTGTTCTTAAAAACCAATACAGATACCGGTGAGCAAATTTCAGAAATTACAAAGGATACGGCGTTAAAGGTTGGCGATTTAATTAGAGTCCGTATTGAATTACGAAGTGATCGTGCTATGGAATTTATTCATATGAAAGACATGCGGGCTGCAGGTTTAGAGCCTATAAATGTATTATCTAAATATAAATGGCAAGACGGTTTGGGTTACTATGAAAGCACCAAAGATGCTGCAACAAACTTCTTTTTTGATTATTTACCAAAGGGTGTCTATGTTTTTGAATACGATTTACGAGTAAATAATGCCGGTAATATGAGCAATGGCATTACAACCATTCAAAGCATGTATGCGCCAGAATTTAGCAGTCATAGTGAGGGAATTCGTTTGTTAGTTAATTAATTAATAATATTACGACTAGGAATTGAATAAAATTTTATTTCTTATATTTCAATACTAACTAATTACATTTTATTATGAATTCTAAAGTTTTTATGGTTTTAAGGATACTTCTAGGAGTATTTGTTTTGGTGTTTGGTTTTAACAAATTCTTTAATTTTATGCCAATGCCAGAAATGTCTGGAGAAGCTGGCGCTTATTTTGGAGCGCTGTCTTCCGCAAAAGTTATCACACTGGTCGCAATTGTAGAGATTACGGCAGGTTTTGCTTTAATTTTTAACAAGTTTGGCGCCTTATTGGCCTTGATTTTAATGAGCGTGTCTGTGAACGCTGTTTTATTCCATGCGACATTAGATCCCGGAGGTATTGGTGCCGCCGCTTTACTACTTATATTAAATATAGCCGTTTTATTTGGCTATAAGGATAAGTATAAAGACTTGCTTAGAGGTTAACACATAAAAAAAGAGGTTGTCTAAAAATTAATTAACTCTTGTCAAACTGAGCGCAGTCGAAGTTTCAATGTTTTGAAAACCAAAGCATTTCGACTGCGCTCAATGTGACATTTAAGCTAAAAATCGACTTTTTAGACAGTCTCTTTTATTATCATTTTTCACTATTTATATAATTCATAACTTTACAAAGCCTTATTTTAAATCTAGATGTTACTTTCAAGACAGAAAATAATATGCTACCAACGCATTGTATTCCTTCTAAAAACAATGTCCATACTTTGTTTTCTATCAATCATGTCTTGCGCTGCAAAAAAGAGCACGTATAGTACTTTAGAGGACTCAACTAAACTTATTTTTCTAAATTACAATGCGATTAAATTAGATGATGAAAAAATACAAGTTGATTTAATCAATAATATAGAGAAAGAAGGGAAATTAAAGGAAAATAACAAAAGCATTCCTGAAGGCGTTTCAGGGGATTTATATTACCATCAACTAGATAAGAAATCACATGTGTTGCACAGTACGCTCATAAAAAATCCGTTTTTAAAAAGCTTTGAATATCTTGATGACGACAATGCATTCAACAGAAAATCAATTATTTTAGATAGTGTGCAATTTTCTTTAAGATTGCAACGTCATCCACAAGCTAAATATATCACTATTTCTGCTTTTGATGATTTAGAAAAAGTATTAAGCACGGTAAAACTTGACCATTAATGAGAAGATTATTACTCCTTATCATATTGCTTTACATCAACTTTTTAAGTGCTCAGGTTTTTGATAAAGAAACTATCAAATTTTCTGGTAATACTGATAATAGGATAAATCTTGTCATTCTTAGTGAAGGTTATCAAACCAGTGAATTAGATAAATTTATAGATGACGCTATAAATTTTAAAAATGCCATGTTCAGTCAATCTCCTTTTATTGAATATGCTAAATATTTTAACGTGTATGCCATAAAAGTACCATCTAACGAAAGTGGCGCTGACCACCCTGGAACCGCTTTCGATACTTTTGAACCTGCTGAACCAATCGTAACTGCAGACACCTACTTTAATGCAACCTTTGATGCCTTTGGATACCATAGATATCTATACTATGGCATTGACTATGCGAATGCTGCTAGTGCAGAATCCAAAATAATATCCGTTTTAGCTGATAATTTTCCCAGCTATGACCAAGCCTTAATTTTAGTAAATTCAACCATATATGGTGGTACTGGTGGTCCTTTTCCTGTGGCGTCTAGAGGATCTTATAATGGTGTTAGTGCCAATGAACTTGCGATTCATGAATTGGGTCACTCTCTTTTTGATTTAAAAGATGAGTATGAACTTCCCGCAGGGTATTACGCCGAAGCCATTAACATGACACAAGAAATTAACCCAAGCACTATAAAGTGGAAAAATTGGTTAAATATCAATGCCGTCGGAATCTATCCTTACGGCAGTTCCGGTGAGCCTTCTACTTGGAATAGACCTCATAAAAATTGTAAAATGAGGTATTTAGGCGTTCCTTTTTGTTCGGTCTGTAAAGAAGGTATCATTGAGAAAATCCATGCTTTGGTGTCTCCTATTGATAATTATACGCCTGTTTCTAATACCATTGACGACCCGTCGTTTCCTATAGGATTTCAATTAGCTTTAATAGAAGAACCAAACCCTAATAGGCTTACAACGCGTTGGACGTTAAATACCATGACTATCGCAAATAATGTTAATAACGTTTCTCTAACGGAGACCGATTTAAACACGGGCACGAATGACTTGCTTGCTGTAGTTCATGATGCCACGGATTTATTACGCGTTACAAACCACGACACGTTTCATGTGTACACCGTAGCTTGGACAATTAACTATTCTACTTTCGGAATTGAAGATATTACCAGCAAAGTGGCTCAGTATAGCATAGACATGCACCCAAACCCAGCAAGCAGTATTTTAAATCTGAAATTTAAAAGTGACCACACAGATGCGCTAATAGTCAAAATAATAAGTATAGATGGAAAAATTCTAAAAACCGCCTCCATTACTAATACCGTTTTAAATACAATAGATATTAGTCATTTTAGTCAAGGTATATATATGGCAAATTTTTATGCTAATAACACCCTTATTGCCAGTAAGCGAATCGTTAAAAATTAACCTATTTAATCTTTAGGAATCCGTTTCTTTAAAAGTAGAATTTGTCCGAGGTGGCTGGATTGATGCTCCATCACATGAAACCAAGCCCAATGCATATTCATTCTATAACCTTGTGGAACTTCATTAAGCCATGCATCATCTTGTTCCTTAAAATACGCTAAAGTTTTAGCACGAACGTCTTTGTAAATCTTTAAATAGTATGAAATAGGTTTCCCTTTAAATTTTGCTCTTGCCTTGTCGCCCATAGACATAGGTGTACCCCATTCTTCTTGTTCTTCCTCGTTAAATTCTCTTTTTTCAAAGGTATATACTTGATAGAATTTTTCAATAGCCGCCAAATGCATCACCAAAGTACCAATGGTGTTAGCGTTCTCATCCAGCAAAAAATCTGTCTCATTAATATCTAAGTCTTTCACGGTACGTTCTACACGATTGCTCATATCATTTAACATAGAGACCATGATGCCTATTTGAGGGGTAAAACCTTCTTCCGAATTAATAAGCATTTGCGCATTTGATGTAAATGCACTTAAAACACAAACGAGTATTATGGATACTAATTTCATAAGTTATTTTTTAGGTGGATACTTTGACAACACTTTTTCTATAATAGCATTAAATCGTACTTCTCTATTTTCGGGTGAGGCGTTCGGACTGATACTGGTTTCAATTATGGACTGCCAAAAGAGGCCTTTATTATTTTCGTCCACAAAATCAATTATAATCTGTCGATCAATGTTGGCCTGTCCAACAGGTATGCCAACCGAAATACCACCACCTACATTTCTACCGCCTCCACCTACGCCAACACCTACGGTATTTCGCTGTACTTGTTGGAATTCACTACTCTTAATATCAATAAAAAAGTCTGGCGTATTAGACAGTTGGAAACCGCGTATTGTCATTTTCGAATCTATGGCATTCAGTAAGCGCTTAGTATCTAAAGGACTTAAACCAGGAGTCATATCACTATAGTAATTATAGGTTTTATAACTGCTAAAATCGGTGGTTTTATCATAATCATAATTCACGCGTATGGGTGCACAAGCAACGATAAGTAGTACTAAAATGAGGGCATTAAAAAATTTCATAGCATTATTTTTCCTAAAGTTAATTAAAAATTATGATATGTGTAAATGATAATAATCATCAAATAATTTTCAAATTCAAATTAATATTTAGATATTTGCCTAAATACCTAATAGATGAACTATGTATTCAAAGCATTAAATGATGACACACGCCGACAAATATTAGAGCTACTTAAAGCCAAGGATATGAACGCAGGTGAAATAGCTGATGCCTTTAATATTTCGAAACCCAGTATTTCGCATCATTTAGATATTTTAAAACGCGCCGATTTAGTGTCTAGCGAAAAACAAGGTCAGTTTATCACCTATTCACTAAACACCACCATTTTGGAAGATGTTTTGCAATGGATTATCACTTTAAAGAAATAAATAAGATCTCACTAAAAAAAGAAATTCCTATTTTAATAATTGTCCTTATTCCCTTCATTTATTTGTTTATGATTTGGGATAGTCTCCCCGAAACCGTTCCTACGCATTGGAACTATAAAGGTGAAATTGACGACTGGGGTCACAAAAGCACAACCATATTCATTACATTTTTACTATCAGGACTTACTTATTTACTCTTTACCATAATTCCCATGATTGATCCGAAGAAAAAAATCAAACTTATGGGAAATAAGTATGATAACTTAAAGTTTTTAATGACGCTTTTTATGTCTGCTCTAGCCATCTTTTTGTTGTATAGTATTAAAGAACAATCCTTAACAAATCCAGCATTTCTAATCGCTGCCATCGGGTTGCTATATATCCTTTTAGGAAATTATATAAAAACCATTAAAGCCAATTATTTTATTGGCATTAGAACCCCGTGGACTTTAGAACATGAATCCGTTTGGAAAAGCACCCACCTTTTAGCAGGTAAACTTTGGTTTATTGGCGGACTTGCCATCGTAATAACAGCCCTATTGACAGACCGGGATTTCTACACGATATTCTTTATTGTGATTACCATTATCATCAGCCTTATTCCTGTTATATATTCGTTTATAGCATACAGAAAACTTAAAATTGAAGACTAATTAGAAATACAATCACTATGAAATCTTACTTACTTATCATATTTACAGCACTACTTTCATTACATACGATAGCGCAAAGCGAAAGACCTCAAACCCCTCAAGAACCTTTCGATTATACCATTGAAGATGTGACTTTTATTAATGCCGTGGCTGATAATATAAAATTAGCAGGAACACTCACTATTCCAAATACCAATAAAAAGGCTCCGGTTGCCATCTTAATCAGTGGTTCTGGACCACAGAATAGAAATGAAGACATAGCAAACCATCAACCCTTTTGGGTGATTGCAGATTATCTCACCAATCATGGTATTGCCGTTTTAAGATATGATGATCGCGGTACTGAACAATCTGAAGGTGATTTCAACACGGCAACCTCTTTTGACTTTGCGACCGATGTAGAAGCTGCTATAGCCTATTTAAAAACAAGAGACGATATAAACAGCAATCAAATTGGTTTAATTGGTCACAGTGAAGGTGGTTTTATTGCACCTGTTGTAGCCTCTAAAAATAAAGACGTTGCATTTATTGTATCATTAGCCGGGACCGGCGTTACTGGAGAGAACGTTATTCTTTCTCAAAGTAGAGCTATAGGAAAAGTTAGTGGTGCCGCAGAAGAAACGCTTAAGTTTAATGACACCTTATCTAAAATTGTATATCATGTTATTAAAACTAAAAAAGATGTAAATACCGCACAATCGAGAATCAAAGAACAATTACAGCTTTACAAAACTGGATTAGGCACAAGTCCGTACACACCATTTATAACTGACACCCTAATTAATCAGTTAGCCAATACGGCAGCAGACAAATGGTTGACAACATTTATCATTTCAGATCCTGCAGTGTATTGGTCAAAAACCACCTGTCCCGTTTTAGCCCTTAATGGCAGTAAAGATTTACAAGTGCTTCCAAAACTTAATTTGGGTGGTATTGAAAGTGCTTTAAAGAAAGTTGAGAATAAAGATATTACTATTAAAGAAATAGAAGGACTCAATCACCTGTTTCAAACTTCAGCAACAGGAAACCCTAATGAGTATGGCACGCTAACAGAAACGTTTTCAGAAGAGGCTCTAGAAATTATAAAAGATTGGATTTTAGCCCGCTTCTAATTAATCGTTTTTCTTATCCTCTTTCTTATCGACAGATTTTGTTAATGCTGAAGATATAATGCCTGTTGGAATGGCAACAATGCCCAAACCAATCATCAGAATACAAAATGTAAATATTTTTCCACCAACAGTTATTGGGTAAACATCACCGTATCCTACAGTTGTTAAAGTTATAATAGACCACCATAAACTATCAAAAATGGATGAAAAATGTTCAGGTTGTGCCTCGTTTTCAAAGTAGTAAATACCAATGGCCGAAAAGTAGATAAGAATCAAGGTGATAAATATGAAAATAAAGATTTGCTCTTTTGCTGAAGAAATAGCCCTAGTAAACTGATTTAAGGCACGATTGTAACGAACCAGTTTTAAAATTCTGAACATTCTTAGAAAACGCAAAGCTCTTAAAGAGCGTAAGTCTACCCCAAACGACAAATAGAATGGTAATATGGCAACTAAATCGATTAACCCGAAAAAACTAAATATAAACCTGGGTTTACTATCAGCTACATAAATTCTTGCGACATATTCTAAAGTAAAGATGATAACACAAAACAGTTCTATAGATTCTAAAATAACTTCTGTTTGTGGTTTTAAATTCGGGAGGGTTTCAATGGAAAATGTAATGATTGAAAGAAAAATTAAGCACTGAATGAATAATGAGAAATACTTGCTTAACTTATTGTCATTAATCTCAACTATCTTTTTTAAGGCTTGTTTCATACTGATATTAAAATCATTATGTAAAAAAACGAAAAAAATATCACTTTACATTTTAAAATATCAAATGAGAGCTATTAATCATTCAGCATTTTCCACAACTTATCTTTAAGCTCAGTAATTCCTTGTTGTGCGACCGATGAAATAAATAAGTATGGTATAGGCAACTCATTGTCCAATTCCTCCTTCATTTCAGCTTGTAATTCGTCATCGAGCATATCGCTTTTTGAGATAGCAATAATGCGCTCTTTATCAAGCATTTCAGGATTGTAACGGCGAAGTTCATCTAAAAGAATGTCGTATTGTTTTTTGATATCTTCGGCATCCGCAGGAATCATAAATAACAAAATGGAATTACGCTCAATATGGCGCAAAAAGTAATGTCCAAGTCCTTTACCTTCGGCGGCGCCCTCTATAATCCCAGGAATATCAGCCATTACAAAGGTTTGAAAATCGCGATACTTAACAATCCCTAAATTAGGTTTGAGTGTCGTAAATTCATAATCTGCAATTTTCGGTTTAGCCGAAGTAACTACAGATAATAAGGTTGATTTTCCTGCATTAGGAAATCCTACCAAACCAACATCTGCCAATACTTTTAATTCTAAAGTGATATGACGCTCTTCAAGCGGAAGCCCGGGTTGCGCATAACGCGGTGTTTGATTTGTTGATGTTTTAAAATGCCAATTCCCTAAACCGCCTTTACCGCCTTCTGCAATAATTCTTTCTTCACCCTCATCAGTAATTTCAAAAAGAATCTCATTGGTTTCGGTATCTCTCACTACGGTACCCAAAGGCACATCTACGTATATGTCTTCACCATCGGCTCCAGAACTTCTACTTTTACTGCCGTGAGAGCCATGACCTGCTTTAATATGTTTCTTAAATTTTAAATGAAGTAAAGTCCATAAATTAGAGTTCCCTTTCAAGATAACATGACCACCTCGACCACCATCGCCTCCATCGGGGCCTCCTTTAGTGATGTATTTTTCTCTATGTAAATGCACAGATCCTTTACCTCCGTTTCCGGAAGCAACAAACATTTTTACATAATCAACAAAATTTCCTTCAGTCATAAATAAAGTTAACAGTTAAAAGTTATGAGTTAAAAGTTTTACCCTTTTGCTTTTAATCTTATTGTTTTCCGCGAAAGCAAAAGTGTACTATTTTTTTAATCGTTTTGTACCTGCCCATTATAAAATATAAAATTGGACCTATACATGGGAAAAATAAAACCCAGATTATTTTATCATTACTTTTAAAATCATTTTTCAGAATACTTATTAGTCTCAAAACTGGCAAAAGCAAAAATATTAAGATAAGTTGCCATACTCCAATGATCAAATTAATTAATAATCTTTACATAAATTTGTCTATAGATTATCAATTACAGCACTCAATCTTACAGTAATATCTTCAATACTACCTACGCCATCAACACCAAAATATTTGTTTTGAGCTGAGTAGTAGTCTTTTAAAATAGCCGTTTTATTGTAATATTCTAAAATTCTATTTCTTATAATGGTTTCGTCAGCATCGTCTGGTCTGCCGCTTGTTTTACCTCTCGCTAATAAGCGTTGCACCAAAACATCGTCATCTACTTCTAAAGCAATCATCGCATTGATTTCAGAATCCTTACTTTCCATTAACTTATCTAAAGCTTCAGCTTGAGCATTGGTACGAGGAAAACCATCGAAAATAAATCCCTTAGCATCAGCATTTTTTTCAACCTCAGCATTCAACATATCAATAGTGACTTGATCTGGAACTAACGCGCCCTTATCCATATAAGATTTGGCCAACATTCCTAAAGCAGTTTCATTTTTTATATTAAATCTAAAAACATCACCCGTAGAGATGTGAATGAGATTATATTTTTCTTTTAAAAAATTAGCTTGCGTTCCTTTACCTGCTCCTGGAGGACCAAATAGCACTAAATTAGTCATATGTTGTGTTTCTTTTATTTGATATATTTCTGGAATATCCCTTCCCAATCCGTCATAGTCAAGTCCATAACCTACTATAAATTTATTTGGTATTTCAATGCCAATGTAATGGAGTTTAAAATCTTTTTTATATGCTTCTGGTTTATAAAATAAGGTGGCGATTTTTAAAGCTTTGACGTTCTCATTTTTAAAAATCCGGTGTACTTCTGCTAAGGTATTTCCTGTATCAATAATATCTTCTAAAATCACTACAGTCTTACCAGATAAATCTTGAGTTAATCCTATAAGGCGTTGAATATCTTCTGTAGATTTAACACCCTCATAAGAGGCTAATTTTATAAACGTTACTTCGCAGGGGTTTGGATATTTTTTTACAAAATCGCTCACCACCATAAACGACCCATTTAAAATCCCGACAAATACAGGAATTTCATCACCAATATCATGAGCAATTTCGCTAACCATGCGTGTTAAAGCACTGTCAATTTCTTTAGCTGAAATAAATGGTTTGAAATATTTGTCGTGTAGCTTTATCAAGGTCATTGAATTTTGAAGATGCAAAGATAATCAATAGATTAAGTAATAACGATTTTTTGATTTACGATTTGGGTACTAATTGATTTTTAAATGTATTTTTGCGTATCATGTATGCTATATTCAGATAAAACACAATGAATTACTTTTCTTCAAACTTTAAACTTGGTATTTTAGGTGGCGGCCAGTTAGGAAAAATGCTTTTAAATGACACCAGAAAATTTGATATTTACACCTGTGTTTTAGACCCTAGTGAAGAGGCACCATGCAGAATTGCCAGTAATGAGTTTTACATTGGTGATTTAATGGATTTTGAAACCGTTTATAATTTTGGTAAACAAGTTGATGTGCTTACTATTGAAATTGAAAACGTGAATGTTGATGCCTTAGAACGTTTAGAGAAAGACGGCGTTACGGTTTATCCTTCCTCAAAAACCTTACGTATCATTCAGAACAAAGCCACGCAAAAATTATTCTATATAGATCACGATTTACCAACTGCCTATTTTTCAAGATTTGCATATACATCTGAAATAAAAGAAGCTGTTAATCACGGTGGTATCCAACTTCCATTTGTTTGGAAAAGTGCGCAGTTTGGCTATGATGGAAATGGTGTTAAAATTGTGAGATCACTTGCCGATTTAAATGGCTTACCAAATGTAGAATGCATCGCCGAACAACTCATTCCGTTTAAAAATGAATTAGCGGTTATCGTTGCAAGAAATGCCAATGGCGAGACAAAAACCTTTCCTGTAGTAGAAATGGAGTTTCACCCCGAAGCCAATCAGGTAGAATATGTTATCTGTCCGGCAAGAATTTCTGATGCTGTGGTAAAAAAAGCAGAAGCTGTCGCTTTAAAAACCTCTGAAGCCTTTGGGCATGTGGGGCTTTTAGCCGTGGAGATGTTTCAAACAAAAAATGACGATATTTTAATTAATGAAGTGGCGCCACGTCCGCATAACTCTGGACACCAAACCATAGAATCCAATTATACCTCGCAATTTGAACAGCATTTAAGAGCCATTCTAAATTTACCCTTGGGTAGAACCGATAGTAAAGTGGGTGGGATTATGGTAAATTTGGTTGGAGCAGAAGGATTTACGGGTGATGTTATTTATGAGCATATTGAAGACATTATGAAAATGGAAGGTGTAACTCCCCATATTTATGGCAAAAAACAAACTAGACCTTTCCGAAAAATGGGCCATGTGACCATAGTAAATGAAGATTTAAACAAGGCACGAAAAATTGCTGAAGATGTCAAGAACACCATAAAAGTAATTAGTAAATAATCCCACGAGCGCAGTCGTGGGATTTTTAAAATAAATATTTTAATTGAGGTCTTATCTGCGATAGACCGCACATAATATATAATTCATGAATAAAGTAGGAGTCATTATGGGAAGTAAAAGTGATCTTCCAGTTATGCAAGACGCTATAGATATTCTTAAAGAGTTTGAGATAAAAGTTGAAGTCGATATTGTTTCGGCTCACAGAACCCCAGAAAAATTATTTGACTACGGTAAGCATGCACATACCAAAGGATTTGCCGTCATTATTGCTGGTGCTGGTGGTGCTGCGCATTTACCAGGAATGATTGCTTCACTATCCCCACTCCCGGTTATTGGTGTGCCCGTAAAAAGTAGCAATTCTATTGATGGTTGGGATTCTATATTATCGATATTACAAATGCCAGGCGGTGTTCCCGTGGCAACCGTAGCCTTAAATGGCGCTAAAAATGCTGGTATCTTAGCAGCACAAATTATTGGAACAAGTGATCCTCGTATTTTAGACAAAATTCTTCAATATAAAGAAGGATTAAAACAAAAAGTACATGACTCTGCTATAGGCCTATAAACAGAAAACCCCGAATAAATTCGAGGTTTTCCTAGCTATTAACAATAATTCTTAAGAGTTAGATAACTCCCTTTGAAAAATCTGACGCAAATTTATAATAATTTTATTGTGCACGCATAATGAATTTGACATTTAACATATCCCTAAGAAAACATGTCCAATAATATTCTATTACAATCCTTTACAACACCATACAACACCGTTCCTTTTTCATCTATTAAAGATGCGCATTTTTTGCCTGCTTTTGAAGAAGCCATAAAAAAAGCTAAGGGAGAAATTGAGGCTATCACAAAAAATACAGAAACGCCTACCTTTGAAAATACTATTGAAGCCTTAGAGTTTTCGGGAATGACCTTAGATAGAATTTCAAACATTTTTTTTAATTTGAACTCTGCCGAAACAAATGATACTATTCAAAAGATAGCACAACAAGTATCACCACTTCTTTCAGAATTTAGTAACGACATTACTTTAAATGCTGATTTATTCAACCGTGTTAAGCAGGTTTACGAAAATAAAAATCAACTCAATTTAACTACAGAACAAGATACCCTTCTTGATAAAAAATATAAAAGTTTTTCTCGCAACGGCGCAAATCTTTCTGAAGATAAAAAGCAACAGTTACGGGATATTGATAAGAAATTAAGCTCACTTAAACTCAAGTTTGGTGAAAATGTTCTAGCCGAAACCAATAAGTTTGAAATGCATATCACTGATGAAGCTGATTTATCCGGACTCCCCAATGGAGCCAAAGAAGCCGCTAAACAATTGGCTGAATCGAAAGATAAAACTGGCTGGTTATTCACTTTAGACTACCCGAGCTATATTCCGTTTGTCACCTACGCTGACAACAGAGACCTCAGAAAGAAAATGACTTTAGCTGCGGGTAGTAAAGGCTTTAAAAATGATGCCCTAGACAATCAGAAATACGTATTAAGCATAGCGAAGTTAAGATACGACCGTGCCAATCTATTAGGTTATAAAACCCATGCCCATTTTGTACTTGAAGAACGTATGGCAGGAACACCTGAAAATGTTTTAAAGTTCTCAAACGAATTATTGGAAAAAGCAAAACCAGCTGCAGAACGTGAGTTTCAAAAGCTAGAAGACTTTGCTAAAGAATCAGATCATATCGATCAACTTCAAAAATGGGATGGTTCATATTACTCTGAAAAATTGAAGCAAAAGTTATTCAGTTTGGATGATGAACAGCTAAAACCTTATTTCAAATTAGAGCATGTTATAGATGGTGCTTTTACAGTCGCTAATAAGTTGTTCGATTTAAATTTTGAAGAAATTCATAACATCGATACATACCACGACGATGTTCTCACCTACAAAGTTACAGACTCCAAAGGAGATTTAATTTCTATATTTTATGCCGATTTCTTTCCACGAGCAGGAAAACGTAATGGTGCGTGGATGACTTCTTACAAACCACAATACGTAAAAGATGGTGTTATGGAACGCCCTCATATTTCTATTGTATGCAACTTTACAAAACCCACTAAGAGCAAGCCATCGCTACTTACCTTTAATGAAGTGACGACGTTGTTTCATGAATTTGGTCACGCACTTCATGGTATGCTTGCCAATACCACTTATCCAAGCTTATCTGGCACCAGTGTCTATTGGGATTTTGTAGAATTACCAAGTCAGATTTTAGAGAATTGGTGTTATGAAAAAGAAGCCTTAAAATTATTTGCAACGCATTATAAAACCGGAGAAGTCATCCCTATGGATTTAGTCGAAAAGATAAAGGCTTCCGCGACATTTCATGAAGGTATGCAAACCCTAAGACAATTAAGCTTTGGACTGTTAGACATGAGTTGGCACGCTGGTGAATCGCCAGAAACAATAAAATCTGTAAAAGCTCATGAATCTCAAGTTTTTGAAAACACATCACTATATCCTGAAACTAAAGAAACCTGTATGAGTACGGCGTTTTCCCATATATTTCAAGGTGGCTATTCATCGGGTTACTACAGCTATAAATGGGCCGAAGTTTTAGATGCTGATGCCTTTGATTTTTTTAAGGAAAAGGGGATTTTCAATAAAGTGGTTGCTACTAAATTTAAAGATAATGTCCTGAGTAAAGGTGGCACGGAAAAACCCATGATATTGTATAAACGTTTTAGAGGGCAGGCGCCAAAACCGGAAGCCTTATTAAAACGTGCTGGCTTATTAGAGAAATAAATTATTCATTTTTTTAGCTTATTTTTATCACAAACTATTAAGTACGCATGCCAGAACATAAAATTAACGCAGATAAGTGGGTTGACGCTTATGCCGATTACTTGTTTAATTACACTATTACCCGTGTGAGTGATCGTGAAATTGCACAAGATTTGGTACAGGACACGTTTCTGGCAGGTTTAAAATCAATGAAAAATTTTAAAGGAGAAGCCAGCGAACGTACCTGGCTTATTTCAATTTTAAAACGAAAAATCATTGACCACTATCGCAAAAAGAATTCTAACAAAGGAAAGGCGGAAGTAAGAATTGCTTATAATGGTGATTCGGAATCTGAGGGCGATTGGCTGGAAGAACGTGTAGCAGATCCATTTGACAAAACAGCCGAAGACACCATGCAGAACGAGGAACTTAGTGACGCTATTTATAATTGTTTAGAAAAATTACCAAAAAAGCAGGCACAGGTTTTTAAAATGAAAACTATTCAAGGTTTTGAAACTGAAGTTATCTGTAATGAACTTAATATTACAGCGTCTAACCTTTGGGTAATTATTCATAGAGCACGAACAGCTATGGCAGGTTGCCTTAAAGAAAATTGGTTTTAATTATGAGTAGCAGATTCAAAATTGTCATTCCGTGTGATGAAGCAAACCATGTTTGTGATAAAACACAGTATAAGGAATCCTCTTTTCGAGAAAAAATTATACTCAACTTACACTTAATTTATTGTAGAGCTTGTAGAAAGTACAGTAAAAATAATGCAAAACTAACTGAGGTTTTAAACAAATCAGAGGTCTGCTGCATGGATAAGGATAGCAAAGCCTCCATAAAGCAAAATCTACATGAAGCCTTAGAAAATCATTCTGAATCAAATTAACTTCAATAATAACCAAAATATAGGGATCGCCTCAACCCATAAGGCACTATAATAATGTCCTTGATTCACTTTAGAAAACATTACAAATAATCCTATTATTATGGAGACGGTAAGTGTTAGCAAAACATCCTGAGCGCTAAGGCTATCTTTTAGAAAAATTATTCCGAAGAACATCATAATCAAAATGAGTCCCATTAATTTAGTCCCCTTCACCCCTATTTCCTGAGGGATGGTTGACAGCTTTAAACTGTCAAATTTCAAATCTCTAATTTCAAATGGCAGCATTAATATAATGACAAAAATATAGCGTTGAAAACAATCTATTATAATATCTGTGTTTAAATGATATCCGTTATTTATTAGAGGAAGCAATACCGTTACCAATGCCCAAACCAAAGCAATGAGATATACTTTTAAACCGCTTATACTCCTCAAGTTCTGTTTATCATCTAAAAAAATAGATTTAGGCAAAAAAGGTATGGCATACAAAAATGTGATTATAGCCAAACCAGCAACACAAATTAGAGTAATCATTTCTAATTTAAAGGCATAATAGCACATGGCTAAAAAACAGCCCAAAGAAAAAATTTGGATACCTTTTAGGTATGGTGTCAGGCTTCGGTGATGAAACTTTGCCATCCCAAAGTACTTAACAAAATTATATCCTGTAATGGAGGCGAAAAAGATAAAATAAAGCACATGCTCATCGTAGTCAATATTATAATTAAGTAGCGTTAACCAACTTAATGCATAGACAGACAGAGCCACATGAATACTGCTATTGATATAAAAATTTAGTAACTGCTTTACAAGTGGCATAATGCAAAAATAAACAAAGTGTTGATAACGTTTTATTATGGTTAAAAACTTTCCATATTAAGCATTTATACACATAATATATTGCGTATTTTTGCGAATTATATAAAATCTTGATTTTTTAATGAATACAAACGCTTTTGCCTTGCGTCATATTGGTCCGAGAGAAGACGACCAAAACCTCATGTTAAAAACTATCGGTGTTGACTCTTTAGATCAATTAATTTATGAAACTGTCCCTGATGATATTCGTCTCAAAAACGGTTTAAAATTAGAGGGACCCTTGACAGAACACGAATATTTATTGCACATTCATGAGCTTTCAAAAAAAAATAAAGTCTTCAAAACATATATCGGACTCGGCTATCATCCTACTATTTTACCGGCCGTCATTCAAAGAAATATACTTGAAAACCCAGGATGGTACACTGCATACACACCCTATCAAGCTGAAATTGCGCAAGGGCGCTTAGAAGCGCTTCTTAATTTCCAAACGATGGTTATTGACTTAACAGGAATGGAAATTGCCAATGCCTCCTTGCTTGACGAAAGTACAGCCGCTGCAGAAGCCATGAGCCTTTTATTTGCAGTTAGAGCGCGAGACCAAAAAAAAGCGAACATAAATAAATTCTTTGTTTCAGAAAACATACTGCCTCAAACCCTATCATTGCTACAAACCAGAGCCAATCCAATTGGCATCGAATTGGTAGTTGGTTCTGAGGATAATTTTGATTTTTCTTCAGAATTTTTTGGAGCTATTTTACAGTACCCTGGAAAAGATGGTCAAATTTCAGATATTGAAACCTTCATTACAAAATCAAATGAGGCTCAAATTAAAGTCGCTGTAGCTGCAGATATATTAAGTTTAGTCAAATTGGAAGCACCAGGGAAATTCGGAGCAGATGTCGTCGTTGGCACGACACAACGTTTCGGAATCCCAATGGGTTACGGTGGTCCGCATGCGGCATTTTTTGCAACAAAAGAAGCCTATAAAAGAGATCTACCTGGACGCATAATTGGAGTTACGAAAGACATGGATGGGGAAAGAGCATTACGAATGGCGCTCCAAACCAGAGAACAACATATTAAACGCGATAAAGCCACATCTAATATCTGTACGGCCCAAGTGCTTTTAGCCGTTATGGCAGGCATGTATGCCGTGTATCATGGTCCACGAGGTTTAAAATTTATTGCCAACAAGGTGCACCATGCCGCTTCAACATTATCGAAAGCCTTAGAGGATTTAGGATATAAGCAAACCAATGATTCGTTTTTTGATACTTTAAAAATTGAAACAGATTCTAAAAAAATTAAATCTATAGCCAAAAAGAAAAAAGTTAATTTCTTTTATCCAGATTCAAACAAGGTTACAATTTCATTAAATGAAACCACTAGCCTGCGAGATATCAATTATATTATTTCGGTATTTGCAGAAGCTGCTAGCAAAGAAAACTCACCAATATCTTCAATTTCAGAATCCAATCATATTGCTGAAAAGTCCCAAAGAACATCAGACTTTTTAACGCTCGATGTGTTTAACACCTATCATTCTGAAACAGAACTGATGCGCTATATAAAGTCTTTGGAGCGTAAGGATTTATCATTAAACCATTCCATGATTTCTCTAGGGTCATGCACCATGAAACTGAATGCTGCAGCAGAAATGCTTCCATTAAGCTGGTTTAAATGGGGAAATATTCACCCATTCGCACCTTTAAAACAGGCAAAAGGCTACTTAACGGTTTTAAAGGCACTAGAAGACCAACTCACCGAAATTACAGGATTTGCAGCGACATCATTGCAACCCAATTCTGGCGCCCAAGGGGAATTTGCCGGCCTCATGGTTATTAAAGCATACCACGAATCTCGTGGTGATCATCATAGAAATATTTGTATTATACCATCGTCTGCCCATGGTACCAATCCTGCTAGTGCGGTTATGGCAGGGATGAAAGTGATCGTTACAAAATCAACTTCAGAAGGCAATATTGATGTGGACGATTTACGCGAAAAAGCTGAATTGCATAAAAATAATTTATCTGCATTAATGGTTACCTATCCGTCAACACATGGTGTTTACGAATCGGCCATTAAGGAAGTGACGCAAATCATCCATGACCATGGGGGACAAGTATATATGGATGGTGCCAACATGAACGCACAAGTAGGATTGACAAATCCAGGAAACATAGGTGCAGATGTGTGTCATTTAAATTTACACAAAACGTTCGCTATACCCCATGGTGGCGGTGGTCCAGGAGTAGGTCCCATTTGCGTAGCAAAACAACTCGTACCGTTTTTACCTGGAAATCCACTTATAAAAACTGGAGGAGATCAAGCCATTACAGCTATTTCAGCAGCACCATTTGGTTCTGCCTTAGCCTGCTTAATTTCCTATGGTTATATCAAAATGTTGGGTGCAGAAGGATTGACACAATCTACTAAAATCGCTATATTAAACGCGAATTATATCAAGCAACGGCTACAAGGTAGTTTTGAAACCCTGTATTCAGGAGAGCGTGGTCGTGCGGCTCATGAAATGATTATTGACTGTCGTCCGTTTAAAACAAATGGCATTGAGGTCACTGATATTGCTAAACGACTGATGGATTATGGTTTTCATGCCCCAACGGTATCTTTTCCAGTGGCAGGCACAATGATGATTGAACCAACTGAAAGTGAAAGCAAAGCAGAAATTGACCGTTTTTGCGATGCCATGATTTCCATTAAAAAAGAAATTGATACTGTTTCTAAAGGTGATGAGCATAATATTTTAAAGAATGCGCCACACACATTAGACATGATTACGGCGAATGATTGGCACTATTCATATGACAGGGAAACAGCAGCATTTCCTTTAGAATATGTGAGAGATAATAAATTTTGGCCAACGGTGAGACGTGTTGATGATGCTTATGGTGATCGAAATTTAATTTGCTCTTGTGCCCCTATAGAAGCTTATGCAGAAGTATAAAATAGCTGTTGAACATCGTAAATCGTCATGCAATGCTATTGGCTTTTGGTTAAAAGCTATTATATTAGTGATACTAAATAAACTAAATAAAGGTAAAGTCTTTTATGAATATTAAGATTACTGGCTCTGGAAGTTATATCCCTGCCATTGTAGAAAAAAATGAAAACTTTCATGGGCATGAATTTTTAAATGCAGACGGCTCGGTCATTAATGCGCCAAACACCGTTATTGTTGAGAAATTTAAGGCTATAACGGGTATTGCAGAAAGACGTTATGCAAAAAAAGAATACAACACATCAAACTTGGCTGCCTTTGCCGCTAAAAAAGCGCTATTAGACGCAAAAATAGACAGGGAAACTTTGGATTATATCATCGTTGCCCATAACTACGGTGATGTCAATTATAATAGCGAACAAAGCGATACAGTGCCCAGTATAGCAACCCGGGTAAAACAGATCCTTGGAATTAAAAACCCTAAGTGTGTAGGTTACGATCTTATGTTTGGTTGCCCAGGTTGGATAGAAGGTGTTATTCAAGCCAATGCGTTTATCAAATCAGGCATTGCCAATACATGCTTGGTTATTGGTGCCGAAACCTTGTCTAGAGTTATTGATAAGCATGATCGGGATTCTATGATTTATAGTGACGGTGCTGGCGCCGTTGTATTAGAGTCTACAAATAATGAAGGCGGTATAATTGCTCATGAGTCGGCTACTCATGCCTACGACGAAGCGCATTTTATTTATTTTGGTGAAACCAATAAGCATGAAGCAAATGATAAAAGACGTTATATTAAAATGTATGGCCGAAAAATTTACGAGTTTGCCATTGTTAATGTTCCTCAAGCTATGAAATCTTGTTTAGATAAAAGTGGTGTGGATATAAAAGATGTCAAAAAAATTCTCATCCATCAGGCCAATGAAAAGATGGACGAGGCCATTGTTAAGCGCTTCTATAAGCTTTATGATATGGAAATGCCAGAAGGGGTTATGCCCATGACCATTGGCAAACTGGGCAACTCCAGTGTTGCGACAGTTCCAACTTTATACGATATGATTTTAAAAGGCGATTTAGAAAATCAAGCCATTAACAATGGCGATATTATTATTTTTGCAAGTGTAGGTGCTGGCATGAATATTAATGCCATTGTTTATCAATATTAATAATGTACGAGACAAATTATCCGAATAAACGTTTTAAACATACGATACAGTTTTTAGAGAAGCACATTTCCCATTCCGAAAAAATTCTCGATTTAGGCGTTGTAAATCCTTTTACTAAAATCATGCAAAAACATGGTTATGACGTTATCAATACCAAGGGAGAAGATTTGGATATCAACACCTCAACAATTGAAAATTCTAATGTTGATGTCACAACCGCATTCGAAATTTTCGAACATTTATTATCCCCTTTTACAGTATTACAATCCATTAAAACATCGAAATTGGTAGCAAGCGTGCCTCTAAACTTATGGTTTTCCTCAGCTTATAGAAGTAAAACCGATATGTTGGACAGGCATTATCACGAGTTTGAAGATTGGCAATTTGACTGGCTCCTTGAAAAGGCCGGATGGAAAATATTAGACCGTGAAAAGTGGACGAACCCTACTAAAAAGATTGGGATTCGACCTATGCTTAGGTGGTTTACACCAAGGTATTATATTGTTTACGCAGAAAGGATTTAATTTTGAGGTTCTACATCATCATTCCCGCTCATAACGAAGAAAGTTCTATAGGACTTACCTTAGATGCTTTAGTAAATCAAACCGTGTTGCCAAAACAATTGGTTATTGTCAATGATAATTCTACCGACAAAACCCAAGATATTGTTGAAGCCTATATAGAAAAATATGAATTTATAAAATTAGTAAATTCAAAATCTTCAAATCAACATCTACCAGGCTCCAAGATTATTAATGCGTTTTACAAAGGCTATAACACCTTAGATGATGACTATGATGTAATTTGTAAGTTTGATGCGGATCTAATTTTTCCTAAAAACTACTTAGAAAAACTCGCTTTGTACTTTAATAGTAATAAACGACTCGGCATGGCGTCAGGCTTCTGCTATATTAAAAAAAACAATGACTGGCTGTTAGAAAATCTAACTCGAAAAGACCATATTCGTGGCGCTCTAAAAGCCTATAGAAAAGATTGTTTTTTAGAAATTGGACAGTTAAAACCCTCCATGGGCTGGGATACCGTAGATGAGTTGTTAGCCAAATTCTATGACTGGGAGATCCTTACAGACGAGACCCTACATGTAAAACACTTAAAACCAACTGGAATAAGCTATAATAAAGCCTCAAAATATTTGCAAGGAGAAGCGATGTATAAAATGCGCTATGGATTTGTCATCACACTTATTTCTGCATTAAAATTGGCTTACAAAAAAGCAAGTTTTTCGCTTTTCAAAGATTATTTAGTGGGATACTTTAAAGCAAAAAAAAAAAATACAGTCTTCTTAGTATCTGAAGAAGAAGGTGACTTTATTAGAAATTTACGTTGGAAAGGGATGTTTGAGAAGTTAAAATAAGATGTCATTCAGAAATCTGAGAAGACGCTTTTAACGAGATGCTTCGACTTCTCTCAGCTTGACACAACTAACAACTAACAAAGTTATTTGAAATTCCAATTTTTATAACTGCTTGAGGCTTCCAATTTGTTTTCTAAAGTATCCTCTAATTCTGGAAAGAAATCAATTCCTGTTAATTTCTCAATGTCATCCACTGAAACGACAAACTCATACAATGGCTTATTAGAATTTTTATGTGGCATTAAAAAAGCAATCATCTTCGTTTTGCCAGAATTATGATCCATTAAAATTTTATAGAATTGATTGGGCACAGAAACTTCTTCGTCGCCTATGGTTCTTAAATTATTTTTTAGAATGCCTCCTGTTACCACAAAGACACCATCATATTTAGAGGCCCAATAGCGCACTTTTTGCTCTAAACTATTCCAAATACCCGCATTGAATTGATGCTCTTGCGGACTAATATTACTCGTTAAAAAGGTTTCGCCATGTGCTGCTTGATTATAACGCCTATCGCCTGCCGGACACAAGTGCCCCCGATCATAACCTGAATTTTTATAATTTCTCCAATGGGCAGCACCCGTTTTTATGCTAGGGTCAATTTCGAAATAAGGACGCTTAAAATTGGAATTGGACAAATGTGCTTTTTTTAGTTCATAAGCCACCCATTCCGCTTGCTCGTGGGTTTCACTATACGACAACGAATAACCTTCATGATGAACAACTTGCCCCGTAGTACTTGTTGGCATAAAGTTCGTGTTGGTATTGGACTTTACGGTTTCCGCTTCTGAAATAACTGCCGCTTTTTCTTCTTCATTTAAAATGTACTCGAATCCGTAAACAGCCAATACTATTATAATGGCAATGATAGAGAGGAAAGTGCGTTTATTCATTTTCTAAATCCAAAATAAACCCTAAAGGCTGCCCAATGGAAGCATTAGGAAAACTGATGCCTAACAGTGCCGACATTGTAGGTGCAATATCAGTAATTTCAGTTTTATGAAAGGTTTGACCATGCTTTATCCCTTTTCCAAAGAATAACAAGGGGACATGAGTATCATAATTCATGGCGCTACCGTGTGTTGATCCAGTTGGCATATAAGAAATAAAACCTGGGTCGTTAACCAAAATAATATCTCCGGACCGCTTTTGGTTAAACCCCTTTAACAGTAATGCTTCAATCCCTGAACTGAAATTCACAGAACTCATAGTAGTTGCCGTATAGGCTTTAGATATATTTTTATAATTAATCTGTTCGTTCAAAATACGTTGTTGAACAGCTTCTAAGTCCAAACCTAATGCTGTGACCTTCTCCCTGTTTAAGAAGATTTGGTTATTACTTATATTCTCGACTATTTCAGTGGTGCCATAGGTTTTGTTAAGAAAAGCTTCAAAGGTTTCTTGTCGTTCTAAGGTATTTATATATCCCGAAGGAATCTTAACGCTTTGCAAATAGGCTGGCACATTTATGGCGCCATGATCGGCGGTTAGAAAAACGGTATAATTCCTTTTACCAACCTTAGTATCTAAATAATTAAACAATCTTTCTAAATCTTTATCGAGTCGTATATATGCATCTTCAATTTCTTTTGAATTCACACCAAAGTTATGTCCGATATAATCTGTTGCAGAGTAACTAAGGGTTAAAACATCCGTTATTTCATCCTGCCCCAATTGCTCACCATTAATAGCTGCTATAGCAAAATCTGTAGTTAAGCTGTTTCCATAAGGCGTCGCTTTCAAAATATCAAAACCCCAATTGGTCTCTTTCAACATTCCTAAATCATATGGAAATGTTGCCGTTTCTTTTCCATTAAACCCTCCTTCAAATGTATTCAAATCACTTCCACTCTCTGTATACGTTTCTATATTGTACAAGGTATTCCAGACTTTTAAATATGATTCTGCTTGGTCTGATATATTAAAATCCTGCACCCATTGCGGTAAATCTGTCATATAAAAAGTGCTTGAAATCCAATGTCCTTGGTCTTTGCCATGAAACCAATACGCTGCATTAGCTGTGTGACCAGCTGGTAAAATAGCACCTCTATCTTTTAATGACACGCCTATGGTTTTACCTCGCATTTGCGTAAACAGTCGGTTTTCATCTGGAAAGGTGGTGGTAAGCATTCTATGTGGTGACATTTGCCCTACTACCGATTCTGTACCCACCGCGGCCACTGAATCGTCCCCCGCACAATACACTTGTTTTTTCTCTTCTTTATCATACCAAAAGTTACTAATGACACCGTGGTCTTTAGGTGTAGTACCGGTATAAATGGATGCATGACCGGGTCCCGTATAAGTTGGCACATAATTATAATGGTTATTTTTGCAATTAAAGCCTTCGCTTACCATGCGTTTAAAGCCACCATCACCATACTTTTTGTAAAATCGAGTTAAATAATCGTAACGCATTTGGTCTACAACAATGCCTACTACTAATTTTGGGTTATCCGCGTAGGAATCAATAATAGTATCCGTAACTGCCACATCCTGAGATTTACAGGAGAGGGAAATGGTAAGAACACAAAGAGCTAAAGAAAGTTTTTTAAACATAGTTTCTGTTTTAATATTTCAAAAATACATATTTTAAAACGTCATAATTTAAAATTAAGGTTAAATACCTATAACTTTTTTTTACTTTAGCACTATTAAATTTTTCTATGACCTACCTTCATAATATTGGCACCTATTTTTTAATGATTGTTGAAATGTTTCGCAAGCCCACAAAGTGGAGCGTGATGCGAAAATTGATCTTAAAGGACATTGACGATTTAATTATTGGTTCTCTTGGTATCGTGGCGTTTATCGCATTTTTTGTTGGTGGCGTTGTCACCATTCAAACGGCATTAAACATGACTAATCCTTTGATACCTAAATCCCTTGTTGGTTTTGCCACAAGACAATCCATAGTCCTTGAATTTGCCCCGACATTTATTTCGATTATTATGGCGGGAAAAGTAGGGTCCTTTATTACCTCAAGTATTGGTACTATGCGCGTTACGGAACAAATAGATGCCTTAGAGGTCATGGGTATAAACTCCCTAAATTATCTAGTATTTCCGAAATTTATTTCGATGATGTTATACCCGTTCGTCATATCTATCGCCATGTTCTTAGGGATTTTAGGCGGTATGGCTGCTTGTGTATTTGGAGGCTTTAGCTCCTTAGAAGATTATATTATAGGTGTGCAAACAGATTTTATTCCGTTTCACATCATCTATGCTTTTATAAAAACTTTTATTTTCGCCTTTTGTCTGGCTACCATTCCATCCTATCATGGGTACTATATGAAAGGTGGTGCCTTAGAAGTTGGACAAGCCAGTACAACATCCTTTGTTTGGACTAGTGTGGCCATCATTCTTTTAAATTATATACTCACCCAAATGTTATTAAGCTAATGATAGAAGTAAAAAATTTACATAAGTCGTTTGGAAAGATTGAGGTTTTAAAAGGGATAAGCACAACTTTTGAAAAAGGAAAAACCAACCTCATCATTGGACAAAGTGGCTCTGGAAAAACTGTTTTTCTAAAGTGCTTATTAGGCTTGTTTAATTATGAAAAAGGCTCCATTTCTTATGATGGAAAAATATTTTCAAAATTATCTGAAGATGAAAAACGAAATATTCGTGCAGAAATTGGCATGGTGTTTCAAGGTAGTGCCTTGTTTGACTCGATGACTATTGAGGAAAATGTTATGTTTCCATTGCGGATGTTTACCAAACAAAGCAAGAGTGAAATGAAAGATCGCGTTAATTTTGTTTTAAAACGCGTCAATTTAGATGATGCTCATAAAAAAATGCCCAGTGAAGCTTCAGGCGGGATGCAGAAGCGTGTCGCGATTGCGCGCGCCATTGTTAATAAACCAAAGTATTTGTTTTGCGATGAACCTAATTCTGGTTTAGATCCTAAAACAGCTATCGTTATTGATAATCTGATAAAAGAGATTACTGAGGAATATCAAATTACCACAGTAATCAATTCACATGACATGAATTCTGTTATGGAAATCGGTGAGAAGATTGTCTTTCTTAGAAATGGCTTAAAAGCATGGGAAGGCAGTAAGGACACTATTTTCAAAACAGACAATGAAGTAGTTACCGATTTTGTGTATTCTTCTAACTTATTTAAAAAAGTAAGACAAATGTATATTGAAGAGCGCCAATAGCTAATTTAGTCTATCAACAACAAGCGTATCTAATTTCAGTTTAATTTTAAGCCATTTTTCAAGTTTAGCTTGGTCTTTTTTTCTTAAATCCTCTTTTGTAACATCTTTCCATTTAACTGAAAAAACCGGTAGAGTATCCATTTTAGAAAAGTTTGAATTAATAACATTCGCATAAGAAAACTGCTCAATCGTTTCGTAATTCACGGCAACTTCCTTAGTCAATTCGTCAAATGCAATATAATTCCGTTCCAATTTAGAAAGTTGTCTTATTTTATTTTCTAAGAATGCAATTTGTTGTGTTTGGGTTAACAAGTCTAAAGAATCACGCGTTCTCAATTCTTCCATGTATCTAAAATTATCTAAATTTTTAGATCTATTTTGATTGACCACTAATGTACTATTTGCCAATGCTCTGTAACCCTTCATTCTCCCATTCAACACTGCAATAGTCGATTCTGGTATTTCATCCAATCCGAAGGTATTTATTTCAATTAATGAATTTTCATCTCCTGAATACTTGTATGATGCATTATTTCTTAAATAATCTGCATGCGGTAAAGCTGCCAATTCATTTTCAACGAATGATCTCGCATCCCGATTAAAATTACTCTCTTTTAAAACGTTAAGGAAGGTCCAAACGGCAGGAACCATAACCACTATAGCCAACAAGGTCGCTAACCTTGAAATCATTAACCGTTTTTTAGAATTCGCATATTTTAGCATGGGAAATCTCAAGAGCTTTAAAACCAAAAAGGTAGCGAGCGCTATAAAAATCGTATTGATAGTAAATAGGTACATGGCTCCACCGAAATACATCCAATTCCCTTTTGCCAAACCATAACCCGCAGTGCATAATGGTGGCATTAACGCAGTAGCAATAGCTACACCAAAAATGACTGAAGCAATTGTTCCGCGTTTTGTGCGTGCAATTATTAATGCTAATCCACCAAAAAATGCAATTAATACATCCCTTATATCTGGGCGTACACGACCTAAAAGCTCTGATGTATCCTCACTTAAAGGAAATAAATAGAAGAAAAGGAATGCGGTTAACAAACTCAACACAATCATAATTGCTAGGTTTATCAAAGACTTTTTCAGGGTATCAATATCATTAATAGCAATGGAAAGACCAACACCTAAAATGGGACCCATCAAGGGAGAAATTAGCATGGCACCAATTACTACAGCTGTAGAATTTGCGTTTAAACCAATGGATGCTACAAAAATGGAACAGATTAAAATCCATGCGGTAGCGCCCTTAAATGGAATATCCTTTTTAATGGCTTCTACAGTTTCATCTCTATCTGTATCTTCTCTAAAATCCAAAAGCTCACTTAGAAACCTGCTTATACTTTTAAAAAGACCACGTGCATCTTTTTTAACCGCTTCCTTGCTTTGTTCTACAATTTCGTCTTTCTCGAGTGCTTCCTTTTTGATGTCATCTTCAGAAAAGTTGAATTTATTTTCTTCCATAATTAACCGTATTGAACACCAAATTCATCTTTCACCTTTTGGAGTACTTGTTTAATATCTTGTTCTTTTGACTTGGGATAAATGAGTAAAACCTCTTCCTTATCCACAATAATATAATCGTTTAGGCCATCAACCACAACAATCTTATCACTTTTAGTACGAATCATATTTCCCTGAGATTCAATACTCAAGGTTCTTGCATTAACCACAGCATTGCCAGTATCGTCCTTATCTAGCTTATCGTATAAACTACCCCAGGTGCCTAAGTCATTCCAATCAAATTCTGCAGCAATCACATATACATTATCAGATTTTTCCATTATGGCATAATCAACCGAGATATTTTCAGCCTTCTTATAATTATCACGAATAAAATCATCTTCAAATTCTGTATTATAAGCCGGTATTCCTGTTTCAAACAAGTCATACAATTCCCGTTGATTATTCTTAAAAGCTTCAATAACCGTTTTGACACTCCACATAAAAATACCTGCATTCCAAAGAAAATTGCCTTGTGCTATAAATTCCTTAGCCGTTTCATAATTGGGCTTTTCTCTAAATTGATGTACCGGTTTTATAGTTTCGGAGGAATCGTTATCAAATTCAATATAACCATAGCCTGTATTTGGAAAGGTAGGTTGAATACCCAAAGTCATAAGCGCCTTGTTTTTTGAACAGAAATGAAACGCTTGCTCAACATTTTTTGTAAAGGTCGCTTCATCTTCAATCCAATGGTCACTTGGTGCAACCACCATCACCGCATCTGGGTTTTCTTTTTGGATTTTTAAAGACGCATATAGTATACAAGGTGCCGTATTTCTCATCGCGGGTTCTAATACCACTTGTCTTTTTGTAACTTCTGGTAATTGTTCGAACACCAAATCATTGTAACGTTCGTTGGTTAAAATAAAGATATTTTCTTTAGGGATAAGCTGTGACAACCTGTGAAATGTTTTCTGAATTAAGGTGTCTCCAGTGCCTAACATATCATGAAACTGCTTTGGAAATTCTTCTGTACTTACAGGCCAAAATCTAGACCCAACGCCGCCGGCCATTAAAATGGCGTAATAATTTTTATTCATTATTCTACTTTATTATTTCAACTTCTGCATTTGGATTGAAAAGATACAACTTTCCTGTTTTAATCTCGATGCACTCATATCGTTTTACGCGTTTATTTACTTTTTTGAAAATTTTACCATTATATAATTTAAAAGTACTCCCTAAGGGCACTTCAAAAACATAGGTCTTATTCTGTACATCATCAAATTGCCTTAAAGCGTATGCCAAAGGCACATCGGTATCGCTAGAAGCCTTTGGGTTTTTAAAATGATTTGCTAAAAGGGGCAGTAACTCATTTGGAAAAACTTCCGGATTTAAAAACGGTAATATTAAGCGCTGAAAAGTCTGTTTCCATTCTTTCCCATGTGGCTTTATTGAATGACCGTAGCTTTTATAAGCTTCAAAATGTGCTATTTCGTGAATTAAAGTGAGTAGAAATCGGTATACATTTAAGTTAGCATTAACTGTTATTTGGTGTTTTCCGTTAGGAAGGCTTCTATAATCCCCATGACGCGTTTTTCTCTCACTTTTAATTTTAACATCTAAATGATCATGTTTTAAAAGTAGCATCACCTGATTAATGGCTGCTTCTGGAATATGATCGTTAAGGTGTTTTGACATAATGGCAAATGTATATTATTTCTTTAATCTTGTTAAATAAAATACTTATAAAAAAGTTAACTTCGCTCATCTATAAACTACAGTAAATATTCTAGTCGTTAAAAAATAAAGCAACTTCTATTTACTCAGAAATTTGACCCATTTTTAAAGTATCAACACATAGTATTCAGAATAAAGCGGTTTTCATTTACGGCTTACTTGCATTACTTGGAAGCCTAATCCTCAACATTGGAATATTTAAAAATTATGCCTATACCGATGTTTATGAGTTTATTTGGCTCATTGATAAAGACCCAAGTTACAGCAACATCTTTATTCAAGGGGGACGTTTTCTCTATGGTTTTTTATGTCAACTTGTTTACGGAGAACTAACAAATACTATATCTGGTTTAAAGTGGGTGCGATTATTTTCCCTGATTGGATGTGTCATATTTTCGATCCAGATATTTACATTTCTGTTAAAATTAAACCTCAAAAAAATTGAAGCTGGCATATTCTCATTTCTGATACTGGCGCTGCCATCATTCTCGGTATTTGTGTTTTGGAGCGCTACGTTTGAAGTACCCATTGCTTTAATCCTTAGCTTTTTTTCTGGGTATTTGCTGCTTAAATCCTTTGAGTTAAATCACATAAACAAAGCCCATTATGCTATTGCCCTCATATTAGTAATCATATCTCTTTTTCTGTATCAATCTGCAACTACTGTCTTTTTACTTCCTTTTGTGTTTTCATTTGCAATCAAGGAAAATCATTCTTTATTAAAATTTAAGAGAATTATTTTTTTTATAGCCTTTGCATTTGGACTGTATTTTATCTTATTTAAATTATCCCTTTTGTGGTTTCAATTAGAGCCCTTGAATAGAGCCCATATTGATATTCTAAAATTACCTGTTAAAACCATACTTTTCTATGCTCGAGAAATGCGCATGTTACTTTATGGCAGTGGTATTTTATTAGCTCCGGTACTTGCTTTTATTATTGGTGCCATCAGTTTTTTAGGCTTCTTATTTTTTAAATATAAACGACGAGATGAAATAAACAAACCCATACTTTTAATATTCTTTTTACTGGCTGTTTTACCCTTGAGCTATTCACCAAATTTAATATCTGTTGATAATTTTATATGTAGCCGAACTATTGCCCCAGCTGCTATCATCATTCTTTTTTATCAATTTTATTTTTTTCGTGAGTTAAGTATTAAGCTGAAAGCGTTAAAAATCATCTCCATTTTAATCGCATTTCTGTTTGTAGCGCTTGGTTTTATAAACATAAATACCTATCAAGTAGAAACCCAAAATACAGAATATAAAGCACTGAAAACTGTTTTTGAACGTATTGACTTAACTGTTACCAAAAAAATCATTTTCATTATTCCAGAACATGATTATTTACAAAAACTAGAAACCTATAAATTAGGTTATGCTGATGAATTTGGAGAAATATCGTCTTCTAGACCTTGGGCACCCGAGCCCATGCTAAAACAAATACTGATAGAAAAAGCCAACTTAGACCATTCAGACAAAAACTTAATCTTAAATTTAGAGGTAGAAGTTTACAAAGAAAATGATATGTTTACAAGAACCAGTGATTCTGAAGTCATTAATATTATTGATATCATTACAGCCGAATATGCCAAGTAACTTATGGATTTAGTCGAAATTAATTCTAAGCATATAAACAGGCACCCGTGGGAACTTGCAAGACAATCTATAGTAAATTCTTTAATTAAGAAACATAGTTCTAATAAGAATCTTCAAATAGAAGTTTTAGATGTTGGTAGCGGCGATGCGTTTTTGGCAAATGATTTTACCAAAATTCCTCAGATTACACGTTGCCATGCTGTAGATATTGAATACACCGATGAACTAAAAAAGCAATTTAACTATTACTATCAAAACAAAGCTTTAAAACTATATTCGTCCTTAAACGAAGTCGAAACCGAAACGGTTAACATCGTCACCTTATTAGATGTTATTGAACATGTTCCCGATGATGTGGCATTCATTAATAGCATTACTAAGCGAGACTATGTTAATGTTGACACTGTTTTTATTATAACAGTACCGGCATATCAGTCACTGTTTAGTCAACACGATGTGCTGCTAAAACATTATAGAAGGTATGATTTAAAACTGTTGAGGCACAATGTTAATAAAAGTGATTTGGAAGTTTTAGATAGTGGTTACTTTTTCTTTTCGCTGCTTATTCCTCGAATTGTAAATCTATTAATTGAGCGATTTAAAACAAGACATTTAAACGACTTAGGAAATTTAGGAAATTGGAAAGGAGGAAAGATGTCAACAAGTATTATAAAAAGCATATTATTGATTGATTACCAGATAGGAAGATTTTTCAAACGGTTACACATTCATATTCCAGGATTATCTTGCTATATGATTTGCAAAAAAAAGATTTCAAAAAGTTAATTTTGAATTTATAAAAATGGTTAATTCAGAACATTTAAAAGTGCTTATTATTATCCCATGTTTTAATGAAGCACAACGCATTAATAGGAATTCTTTTTTAGAGTTTTCAAAGCATAATTCAAATATAAATTTTCTTTTTGTAGATGATGGCAGTACAGATAATACATCAATTGTATTAAAAGAATTAAGCAATAAATCGCATTTGCTCGATTATAAAACCTTAACAGAAAATTGTGGAAAAGGTGAAGCCATTAGACGTGGTATTCTCTCAAATAATGGAAACTTAAACACATATGATTTTGTCGGGTATATGGATGCCGACTTGTCTGTGCCGCTTGAAGAAATAAATTATTTGTTGAATGCATTAAGAGCACGAAAAAACATCGAATTCATATTAAGTATTAGAGTAGGCCGATTGGGGGCTGAAATCAATAGAAATTTTTACCGCCATTATTTGGGTAGAATTTTTGCCACTTTCGTGAGCCTACTTTTAAAAGAGCCTATTTATGATTCGCAATGTGGTGCCAAATTAATTCACACATCGCATGTAAAGTCTCTATTTGATAAACCATTTATTAGCACATGGCTGTTTGATGTAGAATTAATTGCGCGATGGAAAATATCTGTCAAAAACTATGATCAAAAAATCTTAGAATACCCTTTAAACAACTGGCAGGAAATTAAAGGCTCAAAATTAAAACTCAGTCACTTTTTATTAGCCCCGATAGAATTAATTAAGATATGGAGCATATACCGCAAAGCTATTCAAAACGTCGATACTGCTAAACAACATCCATAAACTTAAGGTGTAGAGTTAGATACTTGCAACAATTTTCCATTATAATAGGTATTCCCAGTAAGGGCAAAATCAAAAATATAGGCTGCCAATCCTGGGAATTTCATACGCCCTTGCACATCACCCATAGAACTAATAGTTACAATATGACTTCCTTTTTTCATGAATGGCAAAACAATACGCGTTGATTCTGCTACACCAAAGACATTGGTTTTATAAAACGTTCATAGTTTTTATAAACCTCAAAATGTCCAATTTCATGTATAAAAGCTAACTTAGGTTATACAAAAGACCTTTTCAAAAAAAAATCAAGACTTACCCTCAGGAAGATTAACCCCTTGTCGTAAAAGCGAAATGCCCATCGCTACTAACCAAAGTACCTTGACATGAAATATTGGTTTGTAGATTTCGAAATTATCTGGTATTGACAAAATGATTCCCATCGCTACAAAACCTAATAAGATGGTAAACCATCCCAACCATAAATTCACTAGTTTCCATTTTATAAAGCCATAACCTAATAGCACTAAACCAACACCCGAGAAAATACGTCCAAACCTAACAAAACAAGTTACATATTGATTTGTAAACAGAATGCTATCCATAAATTCCTGAATTTCAGCAGCAGACTTACCAGCTGTTTGCCCAACGCCCCAAGCACCATAATTATAATAATATGCAGCTGCAATAGCAATAGTAAATGTGCCTACTATAACCATACCTGCACCAGGTAATATTAAAACACGATAAGGTTTCCTTGCTGTTATGGATACCAATGCAAACATAGCAATTGCCATGGTTACCCAACCAAAAATATGAAATCTATACATCCAAATCCAATACCATACGTTCTCACCAATTGAGGTAAAATCTGAAGCTACAAAATATTCACCTACATGATGCGGTGACAATGCCCAACCTCCCCATAATAATAACGCAGCAACTATAAATGCCCAACCTGTAAATTTTATTTCAAAGTCCTTTTTCATAATATTTTGTTTTTCAATAATTGAACAAATTACTAATACTTAAGAAATTTTTTGTAACATTAGTTACATAAAACAAATTGGCACTAATAATTACATCAACAACAAAATATTATTTTTATAAATATATTAAACTGATATTCAACATTTTATATACTATTTTAATAAGCTGATTAATATCATAGTTAGTAATAAATAAAATAATTAATATTATTTTTAAATCAGCTTCTATAACATCGCGTTCAATTACTGTAACATAAGTTACAAAAGAAGAAATTTAGAAATTGTAACTTGAACACATTTTGTTTTAAGAACCTATACTGTAATCATTTTGAAAAGAAGAGTTTTTGCTAAAAAGGCAACATTAAGTACGTTTGCAACACTTATTGGAACTGAAATTGTTTTTGGATCAAATTTGTTAGAAGGTTATAGCCCTTTAGCCTTACAAGATCCAGACCCTTTTAAAATGTTTAAGAAACACAAAGACATGATTGTGTTAAACGATAAGCCATGGAATATAGAAGCACAGGCACATTTGTTAGATGATAAAATTACACCAAACTCTTGTATGTTTATTAGAAATAACGGCTTAGCACCTGAAGGTATTGATGCTAAAAAGTGGTCTCTTACAATAGATGGTGAATCGGTAATAAACAAAAAAACATATACGTTAGCTGAATTAAAATCGAAATTTGAACAACATACTTATCAATTAACTTTAGAATGCGGTGGCAATGGAAGAAGTGAATTTAATCCGCCTGCAAAAGGCAATCAATGGACAATTGGGGCTGTACATTGTGCCAGTTGGACTGGTGTACGTTTACGAGATGTTTTAAAAGATGCAGGTATTAAAAATAATGCTATTTATATTGGCTATCACGCTATAGATGTACATTTAAGCCAAGACCCAAATAAAGAACCTATTTCAAGAGGCTGCCCTATGTCAAAAGCGCTCCAGGATGAAACATTATTAGCATTCAAAATGAATGGTGAAGATATCCCTTTAATTCATGGTTACCCTTTGCGTTTGGTGGCAGGAGGTTGGCCTGCATCAGTTTCAGGAAAGTGGATAAATAGAATTAGCATTAGAGACAAAGTACATGATGGTACCAAAATGACTGGCGATGCTTACAGAGTACCTTGCAAACCTGTTGCCCCAGGAGAAAAAGTGAAAGATGAAGATATGTGTATTATTGAATCTATGCCCGTAAAATCCTTAATAACGTACCCTAAATCTGGAGCAACCATTAAAGAAGGTAAGTCCCTGAATATTCGAGGACATGCTTGGGCAGGTGAATTGGAAGTTACCAAAATGGAGTATTCTATCGATTTTGGAGCTACATGGAAATCATGTGTTATTGAAAAACCTTCCAATCGATTAGCATGGCAACATTTTAATGCAACAATACATTTTCCAAAAAAAGGGTACTATGAGATTTGGGCAAAAGCAACCGATGCTAAAGGTATTGCGCAACCCATGTTGTTACCAGGTTGGAACCCTAAAGGATATTTAAACAATGCATGCCATAGGATAGCGGTGAAAGTAAGTTAAATGTCTAAAGAAGAAAAATTCAGGAAGCAGATAAAAAAAGTATACCACTTATTGTTGTTGCTTTTTAGCCTGTTTTTAATTGCGGGTGTGATGCTTGTTTATTATACTATTAATCCTGATTTTTTTACTTTTAAAACGAAAACTGAAACCATTGTTAGCATACCTATTGAAGGTGATGAAGATAGCATTGAAAATGGTATTCATATAAGAACAGGATTAATTGAAGCTGAAGGATTAATGACTGTTGTTAATAACTGTACTAATTGTCATTCGTCTAAGATCATTCTTCAGAATAGAATGAATACCGAACGTTGGAATACCACTATAAAATGGATGCAGGAGACACAAAATCTTTGGGGTTTAGGAAAAAACCAAGAAATTATAGTTAATTATTTAGTCACTAACTATCCAGTGAAAGACAAGGGAAGGCGTGACAATTTATCAAATATCGATTGGTATGAACTGGAGAATTAATATCCTGTTGTTCTTGTATGTTTTTTCAGCATGCAAGCAAGAAAAAGCCATAGAGACTAAAAAGCAAATTGCGAGTGAAACACCAGTAAAAATTAACTATTTAATTGAAGTTGATGAATTTAAGACCATAGCCAATCAGCCACATATTAAAGTAATAGATTTTAGAAAAAAAGAGGCTTATGACAAAGAACATATAAAAGGCGCATTACATATTTGGAGAACAGATATTGAAGATGCATCTTTTCCTTATAATGGCATAATGGCAAGTCGTACACAAATAGAAACCTTATTTAGTACACTGGGCATTGTTACTAATGATACGCTTATTATCTATGATGATAACGGATTGTGTGATGCTGCAAGGTTATGGTGGTTATTGCAAAATTATGATTTTACAAATGTGAAATTATTCCATGGCGGATTAAACATTTGGAAGGCAGCTAATGGTTTGGTTACAGATGAAAACACAATAGTTGAAAAAGCAGTATTTAAACTTAGTGAAACACCTTCAATGAAATATTACGTTTCTAAAGAAGAGATGCGAGACGCTTTAAATACTAACACTATTATTTTAGACACCAGAACCCTTGATGAGTTCTCAGGAAAAAGACAGAAAAAAGGTGCCGCAAAAGCAGGGCGAATTCCTAATAGCATCCTTATAGATTGGGCAGAAGCCATAAACTATAATGGAGATAAAAAAATAAAACCTGTGGAAGATTTAGAATCTATTTACAGTCAATTGGATAGCACAAAAGATGCTCCAATAATTGTGTACTGCCATAGTGGTGTACGTTCAGCACATACTACTTTTGTTTTGACACAATTATTGGATTATAAAAATGTAAAAAATTATGATGGCTCGTGGACAGAATGGAGCTATTTTAATGATTTACCGTTTAAAAAAGACAGTTTAACACTAGTAAATAATTAATTATGGAAAAATATTTAGATGCATTTATCAATGCTTTTAATGGTACGGTAGATTGGACATGGAAATCGATAATCTTTGAGGTGCCTTGGTACACCAATTACTTTTGGGGACTTGTAGCGATTTCACTTTTTGTTTGGGCTTTAGAAATCGTATTTCCCTGGCGAAAAGAGCAATCTATTATTAGAAAAGATTTCTGGTTAGATGGATTTTACATGTTTTTTAATTTCTTTATTTTCTCTATTGTGATTAGTGGAGTTTATGAGATTTTAGGACTCTTTTTTGCAGACATCAATATCACTGCCAAGAGTTTAGCGCTTTTTGACATTTCAAAATGGGCAATGTGGGCGCAATTGTTAGTTTTCTTTATTATTTTAGATTTTGTACAGTGGTTTACACATGTTTTATTACATAAGTATCCTTTTTTATGGAAGTTCCATAAAGTACATCATAGCGTAAAAGAAATGGGATTTGCTGCGCATTTAAGATACCATTGGATGGAGAATATTTTTTACAAACCTCTAAAAACTTTTGGTGTCATGTTAATAGGTGGTTTTGAACCAGACCAAGCTTATATTATACATTTTATAACCATAGCTATTGGTCATTTTAACCATTCTAATATAAAAATAACCTGGGGACCACTAAAATATATTTTTAACAATCCAGTGATGCATTTATACCATCATGCTTATGTATTACCAAAAGGGAAGTATGGCGTAAATTATGGAATTAGTTTAAGTCTATGGGATTATATATTTAAAACAAATTATATTCCTGAAGATAGTGGTAAGGTTCTAATTGGATTTAAAGGTGATGATAAGTTTCCTAAAGATTTTATTCATCAAAACATTTATGGATTTAAAAAGGGGCAAAAATAAACACATCAAAATTTAGCTCTTTATTGATTATGTCCCTTGATTTTTTTTATGAAAAAATTGAGCACTTGATGATATTCAAAATCTGAAAGTTTAAAAGAGTTCAAGGCGTAGAGTTAGACACTTGCAACAATTTTCCGTTATAATAGGTATTCCCAGTAAGGGCAAAATCAAAAATATAGGCTGCCATTTCCTGAGCGGTTGTAGGTGCTTCATAGCCCGGAAAAGCCTCTTCCAGCATTTCGGTTTGAACAGCTCCCAGTGCAAATACATTAAACGATATTCCCGTGCCTTTGTATTCTTCAGCCCATAATTCGGTTAATGTTATAACCGCGGCTTTACTTGAACTATAAGCTGCCAAACCAGGAAACTTCATACTCCCTTGCACACCTCCCATAGAACTAATAGTTACAATATGACTTTCCTTTTTCATAAATGGCAAAACAATACGCGTTAATTCTGCCACACCAAAAACATTGGTCTCATACACCCTCTTAAAGTCTTGCATACTCGTTTCAGGAAATGGCTTATTCAGTAATAAACCTGCATTATTAATTAAAATATCCACCTGTTGCCACTCGGCATTTATAAAAGCTTCAACCTTTCGGTAAGCAGCTTCATCGCTTAAATCAAACGAAAATGCAGTGACAGTGTTCAGTTTTAATGTTTGAATAGGGATGTCGTTCCGCGAAAGCGCCAATACATTATGACCAGCCTTAGCAAAATATTTTACCAATTCAAATCCTATGCCTCGGCTTGTACCCGTTATTATAATATTTTTACTCATTGTTCAATTTTATTTCTTTGTTTGGCGTATTGCATATTTTTTCAATAGCAGGAATCATCTTATTGATTAAGCTTGCCATATGGTTATAATCCAGTTTATCTGCTTCATCATCCACATGATGGTAATAGTCATAATTAGATAAGTCACAACTTGAAATGGTCTGACATGGTAAATTAAATTCCTGATAGAAGGCGTAATTATCGGATTGTTTGAACAAATTATAGTCTTTGGAGACTTCTGAAAAACCAGTGAGATTAGAACTTGTGTATTCATTCATTTTATCCGACATATTAGATAAGTCATACCCTGTTACAAAGGCTATATAATCTCTATTTTTAAAGGGGACTCCAATCATTTCAAAATTTAGCATGATGTAAACATCCATCTGTTCATCCTTTAAGCGTTTCGCTAAATGTCTCGAACCGAGCAAGCCCATTTCTTCAGCAGAGAACAGCGTTAATAAAATGCTGCGCTTTGTATTTTGTTTTGCAGCAAAATATTGAGACAAAGCTAAAACAGCACTAGTGCCTGCTGCATTATCATTTGCGCCATTTGCAATGCTATCACCATTTACTTCGTTAGCATAGCCTATATGATCATAATGCGCCCCAATAATTACAAATTCATCCTTTAATACGGGATCACTACCTTCAATATAGCCCACCAAGTTATAACCATAAAATTCTTTTAAATCAAAACTATCTCTATAGGTTTCAAAATAAGGTTTGATGTTATGCTTCTTGAATATAGTTTCTATATAAACAGCTGCTTTTTCAATCCCCACACTACCTGTAGTTCGCCCTTCAAGTTCATCAGAAGCTAAAAACCCAACGCTAGCTTTCACTTGCTCTTTAGTTATTTTAATTTGTTCAGCATTGTTTTCAATGGTCGATTTACACCCCAGAAAAGTTAATAAAATAAGGAAATAAAAGCATTTATTCATATAAAATATTATTTGAGTTTAAAGATAAAAAACTCTTAGCAACGATTCTACTTTTAATTCCTGTTTAAATAACAACAATTTATGGTCGTAACCCGTGACTTGCATAACACACTAAAAATCACTAATTTGTATAAAAATAAACATCATGCCTTTATATTTAGATCTTCATGAAATGCCTAACGGGGTTACCTCAGAACATGTTGCGGAAATGCATCAAGCAGATTTAAAAATTGAACATGAATTTAATTGTCGCGGATTAACATATTGGTGTGACGAAAAAAGACAAACGGCGTTCTGTTTGGTAGAAGCCCCAAACGAACAAGCCATTAAAGATTTACATGCTAAGGCCCATGGCGATGTGCCATTACGAATAATTGAAGTAGAAGGCAACATAGTAGAATCATTTTTAGGCAGAATAGAAGATCCTGAAAAATCAAAAAACATTGAACTGAATATTATAAATGACCCTGCTTTCAGAGTTTTAATGGTCATAGAAACCAGTAATTATTTAAATCGGCTTGAAGCAAATCAATTTACCATATTTGCTCAAAAATTCCATAATAATGTATCTAAAACCTTTAAAAAGTTTAACGGTCGGGTTGTTAAAAAAGACAACAACACGTATTTAGTATCCTTTAAATCTGTAACCGATGCTGTTTTATGCGCCTTAAAAATTAAATTTCAATTCAAATATGTTACACCTAAGCTTGATGCCTCCCCACGTAGGTTAAATATTGCATTAAGCTCTGGTATTCCCATAACTAACAAAGAAAGTATTTTTGAAGACACCATTACATTAGCTACACGAATGTGTGATATTGTTAAAGAGCAGCTTGTAGTTACCACCGAGGTGAAATTATTATATGAGAGTGAAAATAGGAATGCCTCTATTGATGACAAAATGATTAAAGTACTAAAACCTGATGAAGAAAAATTTCTATCACAGTTAATTGATTATGTCGAACAGGTATGGAATAAGCCTAACTTCCATGTGAATGATTTTAGCAAGGCACTAGGATTAAGTAAATCGCAACTTTATAGGAAACTAACCCAATTAACAGGGCAATCACCAAATAATTTCATGAAAGAATTCCGCCTACATAGAGCGCTTAACTTATTACATAAGCAACAAGGCAACATTTCTGAAATTGCTTTTGAGACAGGTTTTAATAGTGCCGCATATTTTTCAAAGTGTTTTCTAGATAAATATGGTATTCTACCTTCAAAATATATTCAACAGCATATCACTTAAGACACCTCTATTCTACGCTTCATTTTTCCTATGGTTCAAAATTCTACTTTTTTGGATTAAATGTATCGGTCTGTTTACTGCTCTCTTTATAGTTTTGATTTATAATAACAAAACTATAATTATGAAAACAAGAATAGCATTTACATTTATTATGATATTTGGTTTTTTATCTACAACCTGTATCGCGCAACGTAACCTCATCAATGCTCAATTTCCAAAAGCTGAGAAGGAGGTTTTAGAAACATTTGGTGCTATTGCACAAAGCATAAAAGATGGAGACATAGATAAACTCATCTCTTTTCATGCCTATGGCCCAAAGTTTACCGAATTTAAAAACGGATAACCAAGAAATGGAGGTGAAGCAAACGAGATTCACGAACGTAATGTTTTTGGTTCTGTCACCGAAGTCATAAAGTTTGACGCAAAAGATTTGAAAATTGCTGTATATGGCCAAGTAGCCAATCTAACATTTCACTCAGATTTTCATTTAAAATTTGGTAAAGACCTTGTTGTTGTAAACGACCAAATTACTTTACTTTTTGTAGAAACAAATGATGGTTGGAAAATGGTTCACGAACATCATTCACCATTAAAAAATTAGTGCAAAACTATTAAGTTTCTTTAATTAACCAACTAAAATCAATATAATATGAAAAATTTAGTAAAAAATTTAGAACCTGAATTAATAGAAGCATTTGCCTCTCAATTAAGAGGTGAGATTATTAAACCAACAGACACCAATTATGATGATACACGAAAGATATATAATGGTATGATTAACAAACACCCTGGTTTATTTGTAATGTGTGTTGATGTGGCCGATGTTATTGCCGCAGTAAATTTTGGAAGAGACAACAATCTGTTAGTCGCTGTGCGAGGCGGTGGCCATAATGGCGGAGGCTTAGGCTTATGTAATGATGGACTGGTCATTGATTTATCAGGATTAAAATTTGTTCGTGTAGATACTTCAAATAACACCGTAAGAGTTGGAGGCGGCAACCTTTGGGGCGAAGTTGATCATGCGACCCATCCTTTTGGACTCGCAGTACCCGCTGGTATTATCTCATCAACAGGTGTTGGCGGACTCACCCTTGGTGGTGGGGTTGGGCATTTATCTCGAAAATATGGATTAACCATTGATAATTTATTAGAAGCGGATATGATTTTGGCAGATGGATCTGTGGTTACTGTCAATGCTAATCAAAATACCGATTTATTTTGGGCCATTAGAGGTGGTGGTGGAAACTTTGGAATTGTAACATCATTTAAATTTCAAGCGCATCCCGTTAAAACCGTTATTGGAGGACCAACCTTATGGCCTATTGAACAAACGGAAGAAATTATGGCATGGTATCATGAGTTTATAAATAATGCTCCAGACGAGTTAAATGGTTTTATAGCGACCATGGTTATTCCAGGAGCTCCCTTTCCAGATTTTTTACACGGAAATCCCTACTGCGGCATTGTTTGGTGTTTTACTGGTAGTCAAAAGGAATTTGATGAATTAATACAACCGGCTATGGGTTTGAACCCCGTTTTCGCTCATGTTGGTGAAATGCCATATCCAGCAATCCAAACCTTATTTGACGGCTTATTACCACCTGGACTGCAGTGGTACTGGCGAGCCGATTTCTTTAAGGAATTAGGTTCAAAAGTAAGGGCAGCACATTTAAAATTTGGAGCTCAAATACCAACTCCGCTTTCACAAATGCATTTGTACCCAATTAGCGGTGCAGCAAGCAGAGTTGGTTCTACCGATACGCCCTGGGCATATCGCGATGCAAAATACGCTGGGGTAATCGTTGGTGTAGATCCAGATCCTGATAATGCCGGTAAAATCACCAATTGGTGTAAAGATTATTGGGAAGCACTACACCCCTATTCTTCTGGCGGTGCTTATTCCAATTTTATGATGGACGAAGGGCAGGAACGTGTTCAAGCTAGTTATAAAAGCAATTACCAAAGACTAGCCAAAATTAAGGCAAAGTACGATCCTAATAATTTATTCAAGGTAAACCAAAATATTAAACCAAACCATTAATAAAAAAGAAAGCTGAATTATAAGTTAAAAACAGATAATTCAGCTTCTTTAAATGTATCAAAAATTTTAAATTAAGGTTATACCAACATCGTTACAGGGTTTTCTATAAACCCTTTTAGTGTTTGCAGAAATAGTGCTCCTGTCGCACCATCTACTGTTCTATGGTCACAGGCTAAAGATAGCTTCATCGTGTTTCCAACAACAATTTGCCCATTTTTAACCACTGGTTTTTCAACAATATTTCCAACAGAAAGAATCGCTGAATTTGGCTGATTTATAATAGATGTAAACGTATCTATACCAAACATACCGAGGTTAGATACCGTAAAGGTACTGCCTTCCATTTCTTGTTGTGTTAATTTTTTATTTCTAGCTTTTCCGGCCAGGTCTTTTACTGCTGCCCCAATTTGCGGTAAGCTTTGCTCGTTGGCAAATTTCACTACAGGAACAACCAAACCATCTGGTACAGCCACGGCCACGCCTATATGCACATGATTATTTAAGCGCATCTTGTCTGCAAACCACTGAGAATTCACCTGAGGGTGTTGTTTTAAAGCCAAAGCACAGGCTTTAACAATCATATCATTATATGATATTTTAGTATCTGGAATAGAATTGAATTGTGCCCGAAACGCCATAGCATTTTCCATATCAAACTCCACATTTAAATAATAATGTGGCGCAGTAAACTTAGAATTCGTTAAGGCTTTTGCAATGGCTTTACGCATTTGCGAGTTAGGAACCTCTTCAAAATCTTCCTGACCTGTTGCTACAAATTTACCCGCAGAAGCTGCAGATTGAGCTGTAGGCGTATAGTTTTCTATATCGCGTTTAACAATACGTCCTTGTTCTCCCGAACCTTGAACTTGCGTTAAATTAATGCCTTTTTCTTCTGCCAGTTTCTTAGCTAACGGTGATACAAATATGCGTCCGTTTGCTGTTACTGGCGTTGGTGAAGGTTTTTGTGACTTCTCGACTGCGCTCGAAGTGACAGGAGAAGATGCCTTAGATGTGCCCTGTTTTTTCTCACTTTTTGGAGACTCATCTTGTTTAGGTGAATCTGCAGATTCAGGCCCTTTAAAATTAGCAGCTATTCCAGAAACATCTATTCCTGCTGGTCCTATAATGGCTAACAAGGCATCCACTTTTGCGGATTCTCCTTCTTGCAATCCAATCTCTAATAAGGTTCCAGATTGAAATGATTCGAACTCCATCGTTGCTTTGTCAGTTTCAATTTCAGCTAAAATATCGCCTTCTTCAACGGTGTCCCCAACTTTTTTCAACCATGTTGCCACGGTTCCTTCTTCCATAGTATCACTAAGACGAGGCATCGTAACCACAATAACACCTTCTGGAAGCCTCTCCTCAGTCCTCTCCTTCGGAGAGGAAGCAGATTCTGCTTCGATTGGGGTTTGTTGTTCTGATTCTTTCTCAGTAGTTTCTTCCTTTTTTGTTTCAGGTTTTTCTTCTTTTTCCTTTGTTGAAGCTTTATCGTTTAACAATTCAGAAATATCTTCACCCTCATCTCCAATAATGGCTAAAAGCTCATCTACCTTAGTGGTTTCGCCTTCTTGGACACCTATATGAAGCAGTGTCCCTTCATTGAAGGACTCAAACTCCATAGTCGCTTTATCTGTTTCAATTTCGGCTAAAATATCACCTTCTTCAATAGTGTCACCTACTTTTTTTAACCAAGCCGCAACGGTTCCTTCTTCCATGGTATCGCTCAAACGCGGCATATTCACTACTATAGCCATAGCTTATAATTTATGTTGTATAAATGGATAATCTTCTTGCTCGTAAACCATATCGTAAAGTTGCTGGGTTTCTGGATATGGCGATTCGTCTGCAAATTTTTCACATTCTGAAACCAAATCCTTCACACGCTTGTCAATCACTTTAAGATCTTCTTCAGTGGCATATTTCTTTTCAAGAATAACATCTTTCATCTGTGTAATTGGATCAATTTTCTTGTATTCCTTAACTTCATCCTTGGTTCTATAATGCTGTGCATCACTCATGGAATGTCCTCTATAACGGTACGTCTTTAGTTCTAAAAATGTTGGTCCGCCACCACGACGAGCCCTTTGAATGGCTTCATCAAAGGCTTCAGCTACTTTTACGGGGTTCATGCCATCAACTGGCCCACAGGGCATTTCGTAACCTTTTCCTAATTTCCAAATATCTGTATGATTCGCTGTTCGTGCAACCGAAGTTCCCATGGCATACCCGTTATTTTCACAAACGAAAACGACAGGTAAATTCCAAAGCATTGCCAAGTTAAAGGTTTCATGCAACGACCCTTGTCTTGCTGCTCCATCACCAAAACAACATAAGGTAACTGCATCACTATCGTGATATTTATCACCAAAGGCAATTCCGGCACCTAATGGAATTTGGCCACCAACAATACCGTGACCTCCATAAAACCGATGTTCCTTAGAAAAAATATGCATGGAGCCACCCATGCCTTTAGAAGTCCCTGTGACTTTTCCATAAAGCTCAGCCATCACACGCTTAGGATCGACACCCATACCAATAGGTTGTACGTGATTTCTATAGGCCGTAATCATCTTGTCCTTGGTTAAATCCATAGCGTGCAGTGCGCCCGCTAAAACGGCCTCTTGTCCGTTATATAAATGAAGAAACCCTCTTACTTTTTGTTGTATATATACTGCGGCCAGTTTATCTTCAAACTTTCTCCAGAAATACATATCCTCATACCATTTTAGATATGTTTCTTTTGTGATTTTTTGCATCGACTACTATTAGGTTGTTAAATTAGTATCACTCTGACTTCAAACTTAATATGTTAAGATAGCATTTTCTTATACACTAAACTGAATTTGCGATTACTTTAAGCGAAATACAAAAGTAATACATCTCAAGGTATTGCGAAAACGTAAATTCATTAAACTAATAAAATTTAGTGAAAAATTAGCTGGTCGCTAGTCACCCTATAAATTTTATATTTTTGTTTATCAAAAATTGATGTATTGCAAATCTGTTGTATTTCAAAAACGTTCAGGTTTTGATTTAACGGTAAGTTATAGCACCGATTTATCAAACATTAATGGCAGTAAATTTGATAGCGAATTGGATTTCACCACCTTTCCCTCTTCACCCATAAAATACATTTCAATAGGTGCATCTTGTTTAATTTCATATTCTGCTATGGCTTGTCTGCAAGCCCCACAAGGTGGAATAGGCTTGGTGGTAATGTTTTTATTTGATCCTGCAATAATGGCCATTCGAATTATTTTGGCATCAGGGTATTCTGCCCCTGCATAATAAATAGCAGTTCGCTCGGCGCATAAACCAGAAGGAAAGGATGCGTTTTCTTGATTATTACCTAATATAACCTCGCCATTATCCAATAATACGGCGACGCCAACATAAAAATTAGAATAAGGCGCATAGGCCTTTAACCTAGCCTTTGTGGCTTGATCCATTAATTTTAATATATCTTTAGGAAGTTCTTCCTTGTTTTCAAATACAAATAAGGTGGATTCTATTTTTACTTCCTTCATAAATTATCTTTGGTTAAGTTAGCGAACTAATTTAGACAAAAAAACTATTGCTTTCGCAATAGTTTTTAATATCTATTTTTTGAAACATCTTAATATTCTACATATTCTCCTGCTCCAATGTTAAAGGTTAGAGAAAAACGTAACGTATTTTCTAATGGACTCTGTACTTTGGATGCTGAAAATAAGTACGATAAATCTATATTCACCACATTGGCTTTAAAACCAGCACCAAGTGCTAAAAACTTTCTCGCCCCTTTTTCTTCGCTTTCATTAAAATAACCTGCTCTAAATGCAAATGAATCTTGATATAGGTATTCAGCTCCTAAAGACCAAGTAAACTCTTTTAATTCCTCACTAAAACCATCTGGTGCATCGCCAAAAGATTGAAACATCCCACTTAAAAAACTAACATCGGGGTCTTTTCCTTCCACTATAATAGTGGGCTCATCATTGCCTTGATTTTCATCACCGTCCGTATCAACATAACCATATACAGGTGGTGTTGGCACCAATAACTTGCCTATTTCAGCAGTGACCCCTATTTTGTTATAATCATCAAAGATAAAATCGAAACCTGCCCCTAAACGTAAATTGGTTGGTTGAAAGTTTTCGACACCACCTTCATCATACTTAAATTTTGGCCCAATATTTTGAATGGCAAATCCCATTCTCCAACGGCCATTAAAATCTGAATAGGCTTCTTCTTCACTCTGATAATACCCAGAAACATCAACTCCAAACGTACTTGCAGGTGTGGCATCACCATCAACCCCATCTAACTTTAAATCTGAACGCAAATAACGCATAGCGACAGACATGGCAAATTGATCTGAAAGCTTTAAGGCATAAGATACATCTAAAGTGAACTCATTTGGTCGTTGAATTAATGCTGTAGAAAACTCATCCGTTACAAATTCGATATCACCTAGCGAGAAATATTTTAAACTTATCGCAAATGCACTTTTTTCATCTAATCGATTAAAATACGTAACATTTCCTAAGAAAATATCATTTACTAGTTTGCTCAAATACGGAGTATAACTAACGCCTATACCCGATTTAGTTTCTGAAAATGCATATTTGGATGAATTCCACTGTTGGGAAAAGGCATCCACAGATGTGGCAACCCCCATATCTCCCATGGCAGCAGCTCTAGCATCTGGTGCTATAAGTAAGAATGGAACGCCCGTTGTTATAACACGTCTATCTTGATTAGGAAAAATAATAGTTTCTTGAGCATTTATTTTAACAATAAACGTGAGGGCAATAGCTAGCAATATATGATTCTTCATGTAATGGATTTATTTAACAAATATAATTTTTTATTATAGTATGACAAGTTTCTCAATTTTTTCAACTTTCTTGTTTAACAGATTAGAACGAACCGAAAGTTTATACACATAGGTTCCCTTTCCTATCTTATCACCAAAATCGTCACGCCCATCCCAAACCAAATCTCTTGAAAGCGAACTGGTGGTTTTTATCCCTCCCGTGGTTTGCCCGTTTATGGTTCTTACCAGTTTTCCTGAAACGGTGAATATCTGTATAGAAACGTCTAAAGGTTCCGAACTATTGTGATTAAACCAAAATTCTGTATAATTCACAAACGGATTAGGGTAGTTAAGTACATTGTTGATGACTAAATCCTGATCTTTATCGAACACCAAAAATTGAATTTCGGAAACTGAAGAGTTATTGTACACATCCCAAGCTTTGATTTTTAAAGTGTGCAATCCGGGTTCTATATCGCGCAAAGGAAAACTAACCACACCTTTTTTATAATCATCAACTTCCGTTTGGTAATAATCATTCAATACAATCGGGTTGGTTTCGTCATCATCTAAAATAGCCACGATATCATGACCTATACCACTTGCTGTGTTAATCCCATTATCGTCTTCTAACTTTACAAGCAAAGTTGGGGATTCATTGGTTATACCACCCGAAACGAAGTTTTCATCATTCATGTACAAAGCAATAACGGGTCCAATATTATCTGCTACGGCATTCTCATTAATACCGCCAATTTTAACAGTGTTGATGCTTGCCCCTGTTTGATCCTCCAGTTTTGTAGAATTCTTGGCATAGAAGCTAACTTTGCCAAAACCAACAGGAATACCAATATCCTTAGGTACCACAAAATCAAATTCAAACTGCCCATTCGTTACAGAAGCCTGACCTCTAAAGATAATCTCGCCAGACGTCCTAAAATCTAAAGTAATGAGTTCTCCGTTTAAGGTAGTCCCATCGTTAGCAAGCGTCTGTCTACTAATATCTTTGTCATAGATAGTTGTTGAAAGCGTTCCTGAATAATCATTAAGAATATTACCTGAAAGACCTGTAACTTCTCCAGCCAACTTTACATAGCTCAATGCTTTGAGCGTATCTGTTGCTTGCTCTAAAGGCACATCGTTTATGGTTGTAAGTTTGATATTTGGCTTAGGGACTTGAAGTTTCATGGCTGGATCGCCAATAAAAAATACCAATCGTCTCTGACTAGAACCAGCAATTTCTGGGTCGGTTTTTGCCAATCGCAAGGCCTCTGCCATGGAGGGATATTCAAAATCTGAGAACGTATCATTATCACTAAAAGAATATAAATATTGTCCTAATGCCTCATTAAAGTTTATACCGAAGGTTACAAAAACTTGACGGGTGGTTGTAATTAAAGCAATGGATCCAGCTTCTTTATTCCAGTACGTTAATTCCCCAGCTGTTTCCCTAAGCGGGTTGTCAAATTTGGTAAATTCACAGGTTACGGTAACAAAACAATTTAGCTTACAAAAATTTCTCAGACCGTTGGCATCAGGTTTCATAAAAATACGTTCGGAAGCCAAACCATCTTCTCCGCCATGCCCAAAATAATTAACCACCAAAGCACCCTTATCGATACTATTGGCGATCTCATCCTCTACTTTAGGATATCTGTTTCCTCCGGCAGAAGTTTCTTGTCTAAAAGCATCAGAATGTATTTTGATAGAGTTCACAAATTGTTTTTCTGTGGTAACCTCTTCTGCAATTTTATCTGTAGTTCCCTGAATTATACCTTCCCAATCTTGATCCACATCATCTGAAATGAGCACAAAATTATTTCTCCAGCTACCAAAAGATTCTTTTGAATAATAGGTTTCTACTTTATCGACCAAAATTTTAGCACGTTGTGGCGTATCGGCTAGAATCCTTCCTATAGCAATATCGAGTCTCTCATTCGTATTCATAGCACCTTCATTGCTATCCATCATGCCAAAAAAATCATCCGAAACGAATGAATTGGTCAGATTGAAGCTATTATAAGAATACCAAGATGGTACAATGTTCGTATTGTTTGGAATTCTATCTTTATAATCAAAAGAACCATCTCCAAAGAGACATACATATTTTATTCGCTTGGCCGGTGAACTGGCATTATCATAGACATATTTTATCAAATTCCTTATAGCTCCAATATCTTGGTTGCCCGTACTAAATTCGTTATAGATATGACTTAACGCCATTGTTTTTACATTGAGATTATATTGGTTTCGATTAATCTGAGCAAGACGTTCGGCTTCATTAATCATATTATCTGGGGCAACTATTATATAATCCACATCTTGAAATTCACCTTGATTATTTAAAAAGATAGTCCCTTTTATATTTTGATTTGCTACAGTAGTAGTGCCATCAAATTTAGGTTCAAAATAATCACTTTCAGTAACGGCTACAAAAGTTTTTAAAACCCCTAAAGATGATGTAAAGTTTAAGGTTGAAGCGGCATCAGTATTTTCGAAATTCGTGACATTATATAAATCTGTCACATTCCAAATTTCAGATATTTCTGCTGCATTTATAATTTCATATTGCCCTATTCCTGATGCCAGTGCCGTAGCATACTTCTTAAATTGAAATTGTTTGCCTTCAAATTTTAAAGCTCTGGTCGCTTCAATGCTTATATAGTCTAAATATCCTAGCGCACTTGGGTTACCCTGATTATCAAAATCCAAACCCACTGTAATTGGAGACCCACTAACACTAATGGTACTATTATATGATGCATCGTCCGCAAGTGCCGCATTTGATATGGCGCCCATGGATAATGTAGAAATAACTACTCCATTCATACTTAATGCCATGGAACTAGCCGAAGACGATGCTGCTGCCACATAAACCTTAAGGCGTATAGGCTCTGTAGTAACTAAATTAGGAAAATCAAATTCAAATGTTTTATTGGAATCAATATCAAAACGATCTCCAAACCACCGTCTACCTAAAAACGCAATATTATAGTCATCAACTTCGTGAAATTGATAATCATCAAATGTATTTATCACCATATCAACCGAACCTGTAGGTTGCGTAAATGGTTGTATGCGTTTCCCTAAACTAGAACCCACATTCACATAATAATACGTCTTATCTGTATAACAATTGATATTTGTATTACTTTCTGCTTGTAGCTCTTTAGGTCCCTGTGCATAAAAAATAATATGGTCTTGATTATCAAAAACGCCATCTTCCTCCCCAACAAATTTTATGGCATTTTCCTGAACATCTAACGGATAAGGTGTTGCATTAGAATAAGGAATCATTCTACCGCCGTTTCCATAAATTTTTATAGTTCTAGGGTCAACAGAATTAACATTCACCCCCAAGCGTTGCAAAAAACTTTTTGATAGTTTAAAAACACCTGTCGTGTCCACATAAAAACGATACCATTCTCCCAACCTTAATACGGAGTTTGTAACCACTTTAGAATTACTTCTAAATTTATTTGCAGTAGAGGATTGCTTAGCACTCAAAGATTGCTTGTAATTAATTTTAAATGAGATCGCTTTTTTATAGTTCCCATTGGCTGTTTTAATTATAGGCGATAACTTTAAAAATGCAAAACGTGAATCCCTACCTACTGAATTATTTAAGGAATATTTTAATGAACTCGGTATTTTATCGAGTTCCAAATCCCCTAAATCTGCTTTTGAAATAGAAGCGTATACAATATTGGTTACCGTTATTGAAGATTCGTTAATTGGACTAGAAATTTCCCATTGGGCTATAAACTGAAGTCCGCTTTCAAAATCGTAACTAAAATTTTCTTTGTTAAAAGATGGGATTTGCTTAGAAAAACTTGCCGCAGACATGGTTTGGGTACCTTCCCATGTGAGGTTAAATGTCTTTTGTTGACCAAAAACACCAATAGACACTAATAAAAATAGTAGTAAAAATTTCTCTCTCATTGATTGAATAACGCTTTTTGCATCATGTTATTATTAAAAAACAACAAAATAATCAGCTCTGGCAAAAATACAATAATAAATGAGTAAAACCTGCGTTAATATAACTCAGTTGAGAGTCGGAAAACGGCCAAATCATCGTTGTATGGTCTAAAAAATAGGATGAAATACACTTTTTTTTAGTCAAAATGCATAAATATGCTTGCTTTGTAAGGTTTAATTCATATATTGCAGCACCAAAATTATATTAGCTTACTTAAAGATATGGATATGAAAAAAGTGGTAGCATTCAAGGTTTTACTAATTATGGCTGTGTCTCTAGCCGCATTTAGTTGTAAAAAATCGTCTGGCTCTAAGAATAGTTCTAGAGCTACCGGATGGCAGATAAACGACCGAGAAGGTGGTTTTCAATACAATACAGACTTTAAGGGTCAAGAAGCATCCCCTGGTTTAGTTTTTGTAGAGGGTGGTACATTTACCAAAGGTCGTGTTCAAGATGATGTGATGCATGATTGGAACAATACACCAACACAGCAACACGTACAATCATTTTACATGGATGAAACTGAGGTTACAAACATGATGTATTTAGAGTATTTAGATTGGATCAAACGCGTTTATCCGCCATCTGATGAAAATTTCAGAGCTATCTATGAAGGTGCTTTACCAGATACATTAGTATGGAGAAATAGACTTGGTTTCAACGAAATTATGACCGAAAACTACTTACGTCATCCAGGTTATGGAGAGTATCCAGTTGTAGGGGTAAGTTGGATTCAAGCCGTTGAATTTGCAAATTGGAGAACAGACCGTGTTAACGAAGCTAATTTAGAACAAGCTGGCTATATTAAGCGTGATGCTAAAACTATGGAAGTTAATGCAGATGCGACATTTAATACAGAAACTTATATTAATGCACCAACCCAAACTTATGGTGGTAATGAAGAAATTATAAATGCTGATGGACGCAACAAAAGAAATGTTCGTGTAGATGCAGATGGTAATGAATCTAACTTGTACGCCACGCGTGAAAGCGGACTTATTACTCCAAAATACAGACTCCCAACAGAGACTGAATGGGAATATGCAGCTTTAGGCTTAAGTGAAATCAGAAGCTATAACTTATATAGAGGTCGTAAAAAATACCCATGGGACGGACAATATACCCGTTCTGGAAAACGTAAAGTACGTGGCGATCAAATGGCTAATTTTAAGCAAGGAAAAGGTGATTATGGTGGCATTGCAGGATGGTCTGATGATGGTGCCGATATCACTAACGCTGTAAGATCTTACGAGCCTAATGATTATGGTTTATATGATATGGCTGGTAATGTAGCCGAATGGGTTGCCGATGTTTATCGCCCTATTGTAGATGATGAGTTTAACGACTTTAATTACTACCGTGGTAATGTTTACACAAAAAACGCGATCAATGAAGACGGTACGGTAAAAATCGTTACTACTGATGATATTATTTATGACACCTTGTCTAATGGTAAAGTCATCGCAAGAAATTTACCTGGTGAAATTGTTCAAGTTCCTATTGACGAAAATGAAACGTACTTAAGAACGAATTTCGATAAGAGTAATGAAATAAACTTTAGAGATGGTGATAGAAGATCGTCACGTAACTTTGAAAGTTTTAATGATGACGAATCGGAAGAAGGTAATACTTCAACTACTAGAAAAATGTACAATTCTCCAAAACATGCTATTTCTAGAGATGAAGATGGTAACATTATAAGAGAATATGATAAAGGAAACAACAGGACATCTTTAATTAATGACGAAGTACGTGTCTATAAAGGAGGTTCTTGGAAAGACAGAGAGTATTGGTTAGATCCAGCTCAAAGACGTTATTTCCCACAGGACATGGCTACCGATTACATCGGGTTTAGATGTGCGATGTCTCGTGTTGGTTCTAAATCGAACAAGAAAAACAAAACGAAGAACTAATCCTTCTTTTATAAAATAATTCAAAAGTCCTAACCCATAGTTAGGACTTTTTTAATACTTTTAATTCAACAATTTTATACCTTAATTTTGACTATAGAGCAGCTTCACAAAATTTATTTGCAATGTACTTCAGTTAGTACAGACACACGAAACAACAAAGAAGGCGTTATGTTTTTCGCTCTTAAAGGTGACAATTTTAACGGTAACAAATATGCTAAAGAAGCGCTGAATTCTGGAGCCAAATATGCTATTATAGATGAAGAAGCTTTTAATACACATCCGAACTGTATTCTTGTAAACCATGTGTTGAGCACCTTCCAACAATTAGCATCTTACCATAGAGCTTACTTAAAAACACCGATAATCGCACTCACGGGTAGTAATGGTAAAACCACGACGAAGGAGCTTATTAGAGCCGTGTTGTCTGAGAAATATAAAACCACGGCCACTATTGGCAATTTAAACAACCACATTGGTGTCCCATTAACCTTGCTGGCCATGGATCAGGATACTGAAATTGGTATTGTTGAAATGGGTGCAAACCACCAAAAAGAAATTGCGTTTTTATGTGATATTGCCAAACCAGATTATGGCTATATCACCAATTTTGGAAAAGCCCATTTGGAAGGGTTTGGTGGTGTTGAAGAGGTTATTAAGGGCAAGAGCGAGATGTATGATTATTTAATGGCAAATAATAAAACCATTTTTGTCAATGCCAATGATCCTATTCAAGTTGAAAAAACTAAAGATGCCAAGCGATTCTCTTTTGGATATCATATTGAAGGAACAGATGTTTCGATAGATTTTGTTGAAGCACAACCTTTTGTAAAATGCAGTTATAATACATTAGAAATACATAGTCAACTTATTGGGGATTACAACTTCAACAATATTGCTGCTGCTATTGCCATAGGTAATTATTTTAAAGTTAAAGATTCCGCGATTAAATCTGCTATAGAATGTTATGTGCCTTCCAACAACCGTTCTCAAATCATTAATAAAGGTACTAATAAAATCATCTTAGATGCTTATAATGCGAATCCAACAAGTATGCGGGCTGCTTTATTAAATCTTGAAAAACAATCTGGACATAAAATAGCCATTCTTGGTGACATGTTTGAACTTGGTAAAGAATCGAAACAAGAACATAATGATATTGCTGATTTAGCACTTAGACTGCAAATTGACCAACTTATTTTTATTGGTGAAAATTTTTATGGAACCGAAGTTGATTCTGATAAGGTTAAAAAAACTAAAACCTTTACGGATTTTAAAAACAATTTTGATACTTCTGTAATCGGAAACGCCACAGTTCTTATAAAAGGTTCTAGGGGCATGGCTTTAGAGCGCATTTTAGAACTCCTCTAAATATATTAAACAGGCTATTATCTGTTTTGTGGGTCATACTGGATTCGAACCAGTGACTTCTACCCTGTCAAGGTAACACTCTAAACCAACTGAGTTAATGACCCTTTAAATGAAACATTATTTTAGATTATTAAAGATACTAAAAAATAAAAATCCTAAGATAAAAACCTTAGGATTTTCTGTGGGCGCAGAGGGATTCGAACCCCCGACCCCTTGGGTGTAAACCAAGTGCTCTGAACCAACTGAGCTATGCGCCCTCAATAGTCCCGATAACTATCGGGATGCAAATATAATCTAGTTTTTAACATTGCAAAAACTTTTTCAATAAAAAATCAAATTATTTCTGCAACTACAAATGAACTACCACCTACAAAAATAACATCCTTTGCATTAGCGTTTTTCAAGGCAACCTTATAAGCTTCATTTACAGAATTATAACTTTCACCTATTAAACTATATTTAGAAAAAAATACTCTCAATTTTTTCGCTTCTAAGCCTCTTGGAATATTTGGTTTGCAGAAATAATAGGTCGCTTTTTGAGGTAATAAATCTATAATTGAATTCAAATCTTTATCATTTACAACACCAAAAACGACGTGCAAGGCTTCGTAGGGTTCATTTATCAATTGATTCATCACCTGAGTGAGTCCTTCACGGTTATGTCCCGTATCACAAATTACTTTTGGAATGGTTCTTAAAACTTGCCATCTACCCAATAATTTGGTATTCTTAACAACATGTAGTAAGCCTTGTTTAATGTGCTCATTTGTTATCTCAAAACCTCTAGATTTTAATTCAATAATGGTGCTTAATGTAGTTTTTATATTTTTAGACTGATAACTACCCTTAAGGTCACTCTCATAATGAATTATATCAAGTTCATCATCAGCAAAAATAATTTTTGAATGATTCTTCTTTGCTAAATCTACAAAGACAGATTTGGTTTCTTCTTGGGTTTCGCCAATAACTACTGGAACGTGGGGTTTAATAATCCCTCCTTTTTCAAAAGCAATAGCCTCTAAAGTACCTCCTAAAAACTGGGTATGATCCAAACCAATGTTGGTAATAACTGAAACTTCTGGTGTGATGATATTTGTAGAATCCAATCGACCACCAAGCCCAACTTCAATAATCGCAATATCAACCTGTTGTTGTGAAAAATATTCGAATGCCATGCCAACTGTCATTTCAAAAAACGATAATTGATGAGATTCAAAAAACGTCTTATTTCGTTTTATAAAATCAATAACAAACTGCTTGCTTATTTCCTCACCATTAATCTTTATACGCTCTCTAAAACCTTTTAAGTGTGGTGACGTATACAAACCTACCTTATAGCCTGCTTCTTGTAAAACAGAAGCTAGCATATGACTTGTTGAACCCTTCCCGTTAGTACCAGCAACATGAACTGACCTAAAGTTTTTCTCGGGAAAATTTAAATATTTTGAAAGATTTAAGGTATTTGACAGGTCTGTTTTATAAGCACTTTTACCCTGCTGTTGATACATTGGCAGTTGCGAAAACATCCAATTTAGAGTATCTTGGTAAGTCATTATACCAAATAAATTTTAAGGTTGTGCATAAGAAAATTGAATTATTCTTTGATTAGTCCAGGCAAAAAATTTAAGCATAGCATTAGTTACGGTTACATTTTTTAACGACGGATAAACACAAAAGAAACGATTTACGTGAACCATTTTTAAAGTTTAATTGGTAAGATTATTGTCCCAATTTGAAGTTTACCTTCACAAAACCAATTTGTTTTGCAGGCGCTTTAGAATCCGCTGGCCATTTATGGGACAAGGCTATTTTTTTTGCTGGTGTCAATAAACATTGTGAGGTGTTTGTTGTGCCTTTTACACCTGGAACGGCTTCAACCACATTCCCATTTTGATTCACGATAATTTTTACGATAACCATACCAGATTCATTACAATCCTGTTTTAAGGTTTGGTACGAGGCTCTGCCCCTTCCATTTAAACCATAACCCACACCACCGGTGCCTGTACCAGCGCCACCAAAATAACTTGGAGCATACGGGTCGCCATCTAATTGGCCTTTATCACCTGTTTGGTTATCATTCCCTTCACTTCCTGATTCTGTACCATCAGATTTACTAACACCACCAATTAGGGCATCTAATTTTTTCTTTTTGGCTTCTTGCTCACTTTTTTCCTTGGCAATTCTATCGGCTTCTGCTTTGGCCTTAGCATCTGCAATAGCCTTTGCCTTAGCCTCAGCATCTTTTTGCTTTTTTATGGCAATGGCTTCTGCATTATCAGCGGTTAAGACCTCTTCCTTAGTTTCCGAAGATGTTGTAGGTTCCGCTTTCGATGCCTCCGGTTGTGGCAGCTCATTAATTTCTTTAGGCTTCGATTTTATTGTCTTTTTGGGTTGTACATTACCTTTACCAAAATCGGTAGTCCCAAAGTTTACTGCAACACCAAATTCCTCTGGCGGATCCATATAAGTTGTACCAACCACAAACAATAATAGCAAAATGATAACGCTGATTAAAGCTGTTAGTTTTGCTGAATTCCTTTCATGTTTGGTTTCTAAATACTTCATCTTTTAAAACTCATCAGCATCAGTTTAATATTTCAATTGAAATTACTCGACTTAATGATCAAATCAATTTGGCTTAACAGCCAATATAACTTTAAACTTATTCCTATTTGCTATATCCATGACTTTGACTACATTTTCAACAGGTACAGATTTTTCAGCTCTTAAAATAATAGTTGGTTTGTCTTGAGACGAAAGCGCCGCAAGCAATTGATTCTCTAGAACGCTTTCTCCAACTCGTTTTTGATCGATATAGTAGGTCAAATCTTTTTTGATACTGACGGCAACCGATTTTTTATTCTCTGTTTTACCACTGGCTTTTGGCAATAAAATGTCTATGGCATTAGTAGTTACAAGAGTAGAAGCAATCATAAAAAATATAAGCAACAGAAATACAATATCTGTCATGGATGACATATTGAATTCTGGTGTAACCTTATTTCTTCCTCTAAAGTTCATACTACGTAGGTTCGTTTAAGTGATCTAAAAACTCTAATGAATTTGCTTCCATTTGATAAACAACCTTATCTGTTCTCACCACAAGGTGATTGTAGGCTATATAAGCGACAATACCAACAATTAAACCTGCAACAGTAGTTGTCATAGCGGTGTATAAACCACCTGCTAAAACATCCATTTGTATTGTGCCTCCAGCATTTGCCAATTCAAATATGGCTAATATCATTCCAATTACCGTACCAAGAAACCCTATCATGGGTGCTGCTCCAGAAATGGTGGCTAGCACACTCACATTCTTTTCTAAGCCATAAATTTCTAAACGTCCAGCATTTTCGATAGCCGTGTTTATATCTGCCAGTGGTTTTCCTATTCTTGAAATGCCTTTGCCAATTAAACGAGAAACAGGTGAATTGACTTGGGCACAAAGCATTTGAGCAGAGTCAATTTTACCATGACTTACATGGTCTTTAATTTGATTCATGAAATTAGCATCAACTTTAGAAGCTGCTTTTATCGCAAAAATGCGTTCGAAATAAATGTAAATAGCAAAAACCAAAAGTAAAAATAGCACTGCTATAATTAGCTGTCCAGCAACACCCCCGCTACCGATTAATTCTATTATGGAAAGTGTTTTTTCTACAGATTCTTCATCTGTAATGATTTCTGCGCCACTTTGCGTAGTTTGTAAAATTGTGTTCAGCATATAATATTAAATTTATTGCAACTGTATAACGTAAGTTTTCTTTATAAAGTATCGCAGTGTTTATTTTAGAGATACGATACTTTATATAAAATAGACGTAATTATTAAAATTTATAATATAAAGTTCTACTTTTTTGTTGTTAAAAGAGTGTTCTGGTTACCATAAAGGCCGCTGCACCCGCTAGAAACCCTAGAAGGGCCAACCAAGATATCTTTTTTAAATACCAAAAGAAGTCTATTTTTTCCATACCCATGGCAACAACTCCAGCGGCAGACCCTATGATGAGCATACTACCTCCTGTACCTGCTGAATAGGCAATAAAGTGCCAAAGTTCATTATCAATAGGCTCATGGAACATGCCAAGACTCGCAGCTACTAAAGGTACATTATCAATAACAGCCGAACCTACGCCTAGTAATAATACCACTAAATCTGAAACCCCTTTATGACTACCCTGGTGCATTTCTGTCCCAAGCATCGGCATACTGTCTTGCAGGGATTCAGCAAAATTGAACAATATTCCTAAGGACTCCAAAGCAGCTACAGCCATTAAAATACCCAAGAAAAATAAAATACTAGGAAGCTCTATTTTTGATAAGGATTGATGAACAGGACTATGATGTGCATGTGCATCGCTTTCTTCTGAATCAAATTCAGTCAAACTAAATTTAGAACTGCTATAGATTTCAGCAAAAATAGCTACTACCCCCAAAGATAACATCATACCTACGTAAGGTGGTAAATGTGTAATCATTTTAAAAATAGGCACAAAAACAATAGCGCCCAAGCCTAAATATAACATCGTACTACTAAATTTAGATTTCTTCTTAGTTTCCAACTCTTCCTCAACCTCTAAATCCCCCTTAAACACGGGTAAAAATGATGCAATAAATGATGGTACAATCATACATATTAAAGAAGGCACGAACAGATAGCCAATTAAATGACCCGTAGTTACCTTTTTGCCAATCCAAAGCATCGTTGTAGTAACATCTCCAATTGGTGACCAAGCACCACCGGCATTAGCTGCAATGATGATTAAGCCTGCAAACCAGATTCGAATACTTCTATCTTTTACTATTTTTTGAAGAATAGAAATCAATACTATGGTAGCAGTTAAGTTATCAATAATAGCAGATAAAATAAATGCCAGTATGGAAAAAATCCAAAGAATTTTCGTTTTCTTTTTTGTTTTTATAAAGTCTTTAATGGTAGAAAATCCGTCAAAGTAATCAATGATTTCTACAATGGTCATCGCCCCTAAAAGGAATACCAATATCTCTGAAGTCTTGCCCAAATGGTGCAAGAGCGTTTCTTCCATAAGATGCATTTTATCATCAGAAGTAAAACTCCCGAAGCCCTCTAGAAGAACATGCTCAGAAGAATCAAACCATTGTGAAAAGCCCTCCAATCCCAAAGCAATAAGCGCCCAGCAAATGGCCATCATGACTAAGGCAGGAATGAGTTTATCAATTTTTATACTATGCTCTAAAGTAATGGCTAAATAGCCCATCACAAATACTAAAATGATTACTGATTCCATAAATTCGGTTTTATATTAGTTGACTTAATGCTATTTCGAATGCTGTGGCACTGATTCCTGTTTTAGATGGATTTTTTTCGTAAACTTTTTCAATAGCCTCTTTTATTATTTCGGATGTATCGTTAAAAATAGCTTCATCTGTCATTTGAACTTTACGCTCCATAAAGTAGGCAAAAACGCGCGCCATTCCACAATTTGAAATAAAATCGGGAATTAGACTCACCCGATAATCCGTGTGCTCCATAATGGGTCCAAAGAATATTTCCGTATCGGCAAAGGGCACATTGGCTCCACAGGAGATCACTTCCAATCCGCTATCAATCAATTCATCAATTTGATGAAGTGTAATTAACCTCGATGCAGCACAAGGTGCAAATATTTCTGTCTTTATGGACCATATTTTTTTATTTATTTCCTCAAAAGGAATTAAATTGTCACTTACCAAAGTATTTCCTGTTTTCGCTAAGAATAAATTCGTTATTTCTTCGTGGGTAAACCCTTCCTCATTAATTAAACCACCTGTAATATCAATGATACCAACAATTTTAGCACCCATTTGTGATAAATAAAAGGCAGCAGCAGCACCAACATTTCCAAATCCTTGCACTACAGCACGCTTTCCTTTTACATCTCCACCGTATACGCTATAATATTGTTTCACAGCAACTGCAACCCCAAAGCCTGTAATCATATCGGCTACGGTATATTTTTTTGATACACTTGGCGAATAATCAGCGTTCTCAATCACCTTGATAACCCCTTGCCGTAATTGACCAATTCTGTTTATTTTGTCGGCCTCTGTTGGCTTAAAATGACCGTTAAAAACACCTTCTTGCGGATGCCAAACACCACTAGCTTCTGTAATGGGAATCACCTCATGGATCTCGTCCACATTTAAATCGCCACCTGTACCGTAATAACTTTTAAGCAATGGCGAAACCACTTTATACCAGCGCTCTAATACCCCTTTTTTTCGAGGATCTTTAGGATCAAAATTTATTCCAGATTTTGCACCGCCAATAGCTGGCCCAGACACCGTAAATTTAATTTCCATAGTTTTAGCTAAGGAAAGCACTTCATTCATATCTAAACCTTTGCGCATCCGAGTTCCGCCACCAGAAGCACCACCGCGTAATGAATTTATAACAGTCCATCCTTCGGCCTCTGTTTCGGAATCTTTCCAATTAAAAACAATTTCGGGTTCTTTATTTTCGTACTTCTTTAATAATTCTTTCATTTCTAGATTTAAGTCGATTCAATTTTAGCTTATGCTCGTCTTCGAAGTTACTGGTTAGCGTAGCTAAAGTTGATTCATTCTGAAATTTTTTTTAATTATTAATCTGACAAATATAAAAAACTAAAAAAGCAATAAGATTAATTTTTCATTATTTTTAAGGATGATAAATTTTACCTGAACTATGATTCATAGATGCGCCTGTTACACTGCTTAAACAATTGACTTCATTCCTTAATTTCAGCACCCCAAGTAATCCAAAAATTAAAGCTTCTTTAAATTCTATAACTTGTTTTGAAGGTATTACAATATCATTTACAGAAAGTGATCTGATTCTATCTATTAGAAAGCTATTAAAAACCCCGCCTCCTGCTACTAAAACAGTAACATCTGATTTTTTATTAATCTCACTTGAAATTTGAACAGCGATGTGTTCAATACAGGTTTTTAAAACATCGGGAGTCTCTAAATTATAAGAATCTATCAAAGGAAATATCTCTGTTTTCACCCATTCGAGACCTAAAGACTTAGGATGTGGCTTTTGATAAAATTCTAGTTCATTCAACTTCTGTAATAATTCAGAGTTTAAATTACCTGTCGAAGCTATCTTTCCCTCATCATCATAAGCTAATCCGTGTTGGTTGACATAATGGTTGAGTATAATATTTACAGGACAGATATCAAACGCGATTCGTTTTGAATCTATCTCCGTTGAGACATTCGCGAAACCACCCAAGTTCAAACAGTAATCAAATTCAGAAAACAGCAAATCATCACCAATGGGTACCAAGGGAGCGCCTTGTCCACCTAAATCAACGTCCTGAACTCTAAAATCACAAACTATTGTTTTATTCAGTAAATCTGCCAATTTAGGCATATTACCAATCTGATATGTTAATTTATGCTCCGGTTGATGCAACGCGGTATGACCATGTGAACAAATGGCATCAAGAACCTTTATTTTATTAGATTTGATAAAACTACTTATCACTTCGGCAAGATAATCTGTATAAGAGGAATCGATACCATGTAGTTCTTCCAAAGATTTATCTATTAGATTTCCCAATGTTTTCCGCCACGAATTAGAATACGATATGGTAATAGCATTGATAATCTCAAAACTACAATTCCCGTTAAAATCGAATCTAATATAAGCTAAATCAACACCGTCTAGAGAGGTTCCTGACATAACTCCGATAACGTGATATTCAGCCTTTGTCATATTAAGTAAAAATAGCAATACTTATTGAAAATATGACACTAATAAGCTATATTTGTACTCGTTTTTTATCAAATTAACAGTATAAATACACTATGGATTTTAATCTTTCAGAAGAACACATCATGATAAGCGATGCCGCTCGCGATTTTGCACAAACAGAATTACTTCCCGGCGTTATTGAACGCGATAACAAACAAGAATTTCCTAACGAATTGGTTCGTAAAATGGGCGATTTAGGTTTTATGGGTATTATGGTCGATCCTAAATACGGCGGAAGCGGTATGGATGCCATATCTTATGTGCTCATTATGGAAGAACTCTCTAAAGTTGATGCTTCGGCTTCAGTGATTGTGTCTGTAAATAATTCTTTAGTGTGCTATGGCTTAGAAACCTATGGTTCTGAAGAACAAAAACAAAAATACTTGACCAAATTAGCGACCGGTGAATTTGTTGGCGCATTTTGTTTAAGTGAACCAGAGGCAGGAAGTGATGCCACATCCCAAAAAACTACAGCATTAGATAAAGGTGACCATTATCTTTTGAACGGCACAAAAAACTGGATAACAAACGGGGGACGCTCTGATGTATATATAGTCATTGCGCAAACCGATAGAGATAAAGGATCTCATGGCATCAATGCTTTTATTATTGAAAAAGGCATGGAAGGTTTTCATATTGGTCCCAAAGAAGATAAACTAGGAATTCGCGGAAGCGACACCCATACATTACAATTTAATGACGTGAAAGTGCCGAAAGAAAATAGAATAGGCTCCAATG